>NZ_CDRNIV010000004.1:0-170248 GCF_977014255.1 Sphingobium chungangianum
TCGCGGCACGGATCTGACAGGGAAGGTGCTCCGCATCGAGAATACGGGGCCGAGCGCCGTTATGCTCGACGAAAGAAACGTTGCGCCGGTTAGCGCGCTCGCTGTCTCCATCGCGGATCCAGACCTCGGACCGGGCAAGGTCACCACGGCCTATCTCGTCGCGCAGAACGGGAGGTAAAAATGGCCCTCAAGGACCTCTTTTCGCGCAGTCGCCCGAAGCTGGATGAGCCGGCGGACGGGCAGGGGCCTTCGCCGGTCGACGGGCTCGCCGCGAATGAAGCAACGCGCAAGCGCCAGCGATTGCTGCTTGCCGGAGCCGGTGGTGTCGGCCTCGTCATCTCCTCGCTCTGGATATTCGGCGGCGACGGCGAAAAGTCCGATGACGCCAACGGCAGCTCCACCACCGTCAAGGTCCAGACCGACGATCTCATGAACCGCAACCTCTCCCAGCAGGAGTGGATGGCGATGAGCGAGAACCAGTTTCGCGGGCAGGAGAACCAGCTCAAGGGCCTGAACTCGCAGGCCGCGCGCGTCGACCAGCTCGGCCAGCAGCTCGAGGCGCTGAAGGCGCAGAACCAGGCGATGCAGGCTGACGGCGCCCGCGTCCTCGGCGCATACCAGGCCGAAAACGAAAGGCTGAGGAGGGAGGTTGCCGACAAGCAGGCGGCACCCCCGGCGCCGGGACCGTCCGCCATGTATGGTCCAAATGGTCCGCAAGCCTATCAGAAGCCCGATGATGCGGGGGCAGCAAAGGGCGGCAGGTTCAGCGGCGCCGGCGGCCTGGCCGAGGTCGAGACGGTCAGCTTTCAGACGGGGGACGGCGGCACAGCGTCCAAGGTGGCCAAGGGCAACACCGTCTACGCGGACAGCCCCAACTATCTCCCGCCGAACAGCTTCGCCTCCGCGAAGGTCATCGTCGGCGTCGATGCGAGCGCGGGCGTTTCGGGTCAGGCGGATCCGCTGCCGGTGGTCCTTCGGGTCACGGGGCCCGCGCGAAGCGTCTACGCGAATGGAAAGCTGCTCACGACCAAGATCGAGGGATGTCTCGTCAATGGCGCGGCGCGCGGCGATCTGTCGAGCGAGAAGGTCTACGTCAAGCTGCAGAAGATGACCTGTCCGCAGCCGGGCGGACGCTATGCCGTCGCGGAAGTGAAGGGCTTCATCGCGTTCGGTGGCAAGACCGGAGTGCGGGGCAGGGTGGTCAGCCGGGAGGGCTCGCTTGCGATGCAGGCTTTCCTCGCCGGCCTGGTGAGCGGCGGCGGCAATGCGCTGAACACCGCCTTCAACGCGCCGCTCGCAACCATCAGCTCTGGCGGCAATGGCGAGATCAATCACACGCCGAGCCTAGGGAATGTCGGCCTCCGCGCGCTCGGAGGCGGTGCCGCGGAATCGGGCAAGGACGTCTCGAAATATCTGATCGAGCGCGCTGAACAGTACCAGCCCGTCATCGAGATGCCGACCGGCATCGACGTTGAAATCGTCTTCCTGGAGGGTGTATATGTCCGCAATTGAGTGGTTGCGCAGTCGCTATAGCGAAGCGCCCCGGCGCCGATTGGTCGGTATCTCGCTGGTTCTCGCCATATCGGGCGCCGCGACAGTCGCATTCGCCCATGACCTTGTCAGCCCCGCAGGCGCGGTCCGAAGCCGCGACGATGCGAACGTTGCCTCACTGCTCAAGACCCGTCTGCCGAAGACGACCATCTCGTCGGTCGACTGCAGCAAGGTGAACGGCCTTTGCGAAGTCACCGCAGGCTCCAACCTGTTCTATGTCGATCTGACCGGACGATATCTGGTCATCGGCCGGGTCTACGATATGCAGAACCGACAGGACATAACCGCCGCTCGGCTGTTGGAAATGAACCCGGACATGCTGGTAGGCGGCGCGGCGCGGGCCAATGCCGCGAGCGAAGCTGAAGCCGGGCCGCCGCCAGTGACAACTGCATCGCTTGCCGGCACCCGGACGACGACGCCCGCGCGCCCGGCGATGCTGTCGCTCGCGGACCTTCCGAAGGACGGATCGATCGTCTGGGGTAACAAATCAGCCTCACAGACGGTCACGATATTCACCGACTTTCGCTGCGGATACTGCCGGGCACTGACATCTGTTCTGCGTACGATGGACGTCAGGGTCGTCGAGAGGCCGATTTCGATCCTGGGAAGCCGTGACATCGCCGACCGCGTGTACTGCGCCAAGAACCAGGAGGCAGCGCTGCACGCCGCCTATGCCGGATCGCCGATCGACTCCGACGGCAAGTGCGATACCCGGGGTCTCGATGCGAACGAGCGTTTCGCGGAGCAGCATGGCCTCAGCGGCACTCCGATCATCGTCCGCAGCGATGGCGCGATGCTCGAAGGATACCGGCCAAAGGAGTTTCTTGAGGCCTGGCTCCGGGAAGCGAAGTCGTGAGCGTGCGTGCAGCATCGATCGCGTTGCGAGGGATTGCCGTAGCCACCGTAGCCTCGTCGCTCAGCGGGTGCATCGGGATGGGCGGCAATGTGAGTGGCAGCTTTTCCTGCCGGGCTCCCGACGGAATCTGCGCCCCAAGCTCGACGATCGACGACCGTGCCCTGGCGATGATCACCGGCTCGACCGGTCCGCTTGAGCAGCCGCCAGCCGCCGGGCGCATAGCGGCCGCGAACACCGTTCCGGTGAGAACGGGCGTGGCATCGGAGGTCAGCCGCACCCAGGAGAAAGTTCTGAGGATCGTCCTCATGCCCTATGTCGACGAGGGCGGCCGCCTCCATGAAGCGAGTGCGGTGCGGACCGTCGTCGAGACCGGCGATTGGAAGCGCGCGATCGTCGCTGGCCACCATCCCGCAATCGCGGCCGATGGGTTCGGCGCGCTGCGGCTACAACCATCGCTCGCCGAGATAGTCGATGGTGCTGAAGCGGAAGTCACCGCGGCTGCGGCGAACCTGCCCGATCCCGCAGCCATCGAGGCCGCGCGCGCCCGCCGAGACGATCCGATCGGTGCCATAAAATCCGAGGTTGCTGCTCGCTTAGCCCCCAAGGCGGGCAGCGCGCCGTCGCGGGCGTCAGGTTCGGCGCCCGCGACGGTTGCCAGGCTTCCATCCGAGGGGGCGGCCTTGGCGAGTCCGGAGCAGATGAATGCGGCGTCCGGGGAAGGATCGCCGGCCCCGTCAAGGACCCCGAATGCCAACGGATCGAGCGGTCCGGGTCCGGTGGACCTCAGGGGAACCCTTTCGGCCGTACAGCCAACTCCCGAGGCTTCGGCGGCGGTCGGCCGCCTTAAGGCCGACCCGCGCTATGTCGAGGCCGCCGGCGATGCGGAAGCCCGGGCGCGCGATGCCACAACCGGATCCCGTGCATCGGTTCCCGAGCCCGTCGTCAAGCCGACGGTGAGGTCGGCGAGCTTTCCCGGCGCAATCGCGGAGGACCAGTGATGTCGGCGGCACCTGGCGCACTCGACAGCCTTATTTCACGGCTGTTCGGAGATTCGCGACGCGCGGAACGCGAGCGGCCGCCGATCGGCGTGCCCATGTTCGCCGACTGGCTGCCCTACCGGTCCTATGATCCGAAGACCGGGATCTTCTTCAACAGCGCAAGTCGGGGATTCGTACTCGAGGTTGCGCCGCTTGTTGGGGCGAATGAGCGCACCGGCGACATACTGGCCCAGCTCCTCTCGGAGAATATCCCGGCGCCCGGCAGCCTTCAGATCCACGGCTGGATGAGCCCGAGGGTCGGCGATCGCCTCAGCAAATGGTATCTGCCCCGCTACACGGCCGCCGGCGTCTACGAGCTCATGGCCAAGCATCGGGTCGACTTCCTCACCAACGGTGTCTGGAACTCCCTCTCTGCCGACGCGCCATTCTGTCTGCGCAACCACAGGGTCGCGATCTCCTATTCGACACCGGACAGCGGCAGCATTTCTAACGAGGAGATCGTCGCTGTCATCGAGGGGTTCACGGCGGCGCTGTCGTCGATCGGCGTCTCGTCGCGAAAGATGGACCCTTCGATGCTGATCGGCTGGATTGACGACCTCACGTCGCCGACCACCGCGGCGGGCGAGGACGTGGTCAGTTACAATCCTTTCGATCCGATCGCCGACCAGGCCGTCCGCCGCGATATCGAAGTGCAGATCGAGCCCGACCGGATGCTCCTGCGAACGGAAAGATTTCGCGCGACCGGGGTCGTTCACCACGGCGCTCCGGAGATCGGCGAGATCTACCCGGACACGTTCGACATACGGACGTTCAGCGTCCGCAACCTGCCGCAACGCTGGGCGCCGTGGGACATGGCCAAGCTTGTCGGGGATATTTTCACCGACAAGCTGCGCATGCCCTGTCCGGTTTCGACGAACCTGTGCGTCGACTTTCCGGACCCGCAGGCCGCCACCAACAGGGCGAGCTTCAAGTTCATGCGTACGACGAGTCTGGCGGATTCCAAGTCGGCTCGCTTCCTTCCCCAGCTTCGCGATCAGAGCCAGGAATGGCGGTACGTGAATGAGGAGCTGCGGCAGGGGCGCAAGCTCGTGCGGGTGTTCTTCTCCGTGACCAGCTACTCGCCGAAGGGCCGAGGCGACGCGAACGAACGAGTGCTGAAATCGGTCTATCGAGCTGCGGGTTGGGACCTGCTCGACGACCGGTATCTCCAGACGATGGGCCTGCTGGCCGCCATGCCGATGACGCTCGGCAATGGTCTTGCCCGCGACCTCGAGCGCATGAAGCGGATGCGCACGCTGCTGACGACCACTGCGGCGAACCTTGCGCCGATTCAGGGGGAGTATCTGGGCGGAACGAAGCCGCATCTCTTGCTGGTGGGTCGCCGGGGACAGCCTTTCTTCTGGTCGCCCTTCGAGAATGCCGCGGGCAACCACAATGTCGCGGTCTTCGGAAAGTCGGGATCGGGCAAATCCGTCGCGCTTCAGGAGCTGTGCGCTTCACTGTGCGGCGCGGGCGCGAAGGTGGTCGTGATCGACGACGGCCGCAGCTTCGAGCACTCGGCGAAGCTGCAGGGCGGAGCCTTCGTCGAATTTACCATGTCGTCGGGCTTCTGCCTCAACCCCTTTTCGATGATCGACGAAACGCTGGCGGCCGAGGATGAAGACTATCTCCTCGACTGCATGGCGATGCTCAAGGCGATCATCTCCCAGATGTCTCGCCATATCGATCGGCTCAACGACACCGAGCGCGGCTTGATCGACGGCGCGGTGAACAGGGTCTGGGAGGAAAAGCAGCGCGCCGGTTCGATCGATGATGTGATCGCGGCGCTCGAGGCCACGGAAAACGAGCTCGCGCGCAATCTCGCCATCGCGATGAGCCCTTTCTCCTCGTCCGGCACTTATGGCCGCTTCTTCCTCGGCGAGGTGTCGTTCGAACTTCAAGCGCAGCTTACGGTGTTCGAGCTCTCGGACCTTTCGGCGCGCGAGGAGCTGCGCAGCGTCGTGCTGACCGCGATCATGTTCATGGCGCAGCAGATGATGCGCAAGGTCGACCGCGCGATCCCAAAGGCGCTGTTCCTCGACGAGGCCTGGCAGCTGCTCCGCGGGGGTTCGATGGCGGACTTCATCGAAGCCTTCGCGCGAACCTGCCGTAAATATTTCGCCTCGCTGGTCACCTCCACGCAATCGCTGAACGACTATTACAAGTCGGCCGGTTCGATCGCAGCGCTTGAGAACAGCGATTGGTTCGTCATCCTCCAGCAGAAGGAAGAGACGATCGCCGACTTCAAGAAGCACGACCGCTTCGAGATGGACGATCATACGGATGCGCTGCTCCGGTCGCTGAAGCGCAACGGCACCGAATATTCCGACATTATGATCAAGGGGCCGGACACACTGGCGGTCGGCCGCCTCGTTCTCGATCCCTATTCTGCCGCGCTCTATTCCTCGAGCCCGGAGACGTTCGCGCGGATCGAGGGACTGATCGCCGACGGTCTGTCCATGGGTGAGGCGATCGAGCGCGTCGCATATCCTGAAAATCCAGAAAAATGGGCCGCGAATGCCGATCGCGGACCTGGCGATTGCGGCGGAGTGAGACGATGGCGACGTTAGCAGGAGATGGAATTGCCGGGCGGCTGAAGAAGATCGGGCCCCGCGTGCAGGCGGCTCTTTATTGGGGTCTTCACTTCATCGGCTTTCTCGCCACGACGATGCTGATCACCTGGGGGCTGTTTGTTCTCTTCTTCCTCGCGATCGGCTCGTTCTCGATCGATGGAATGATGCACCAGCTTAACAATCTCGCAAGCCGTTATGTGGCGGCCGACGCCGATCGCGTCACTTCGTTCAAGCTCCAGATCGTCGCAGCCCACACCATCATCAGCTCCGCTGTGATCTTCTTCCGTCGCAAAGCGATGTTCCCATCCGATCTCCTCGAGGGGGACCAGAACGATGAATGACCAGTCTGAACTCGATCTTCCCGTGCGAAACTCCGAGCGCAAGCCCGTCGCCCCACTGCGCCGAACGGGTTTCGGCGGGTTCAGTCGAGTGGAACTGACTGCGGGTTTCCTCGTCCTGGTCGCGGTGGTCTGGGCTGTCTGGATCACGAAGACCGTCACCGCAAGGCAGGACCACATCGTCTCCGTAAGGCTGGCCGATGTCGTCGGCGACTATGTCGAGATGCAGCGATTTTCAGCCTCGCAGCCGGAGCAAGTGCGGGTTGAGATGCAGCGGTTCATGCAAGCCCTCGACAATGAGCTCCAGGCGCGTAGCGGGAAGGGCCAGGTCGTCTTGGTCGGCGAGGCAGTTCTCAGCAAGGACGTCGACGACATCACGGATTCCGTCAAGAAGGCGGTGTTCGCGTCCGGCATACCGCTGCCCAAACGTGCTACCGCGGCTGATCTGCAGCGTATGCAGCAGGCGACCGCCGAAACGCCGGTCGAAATGCCGGCTGCGCCCGCAGTCTCCACGCCGTCCACGCCTCAAGTGAACGCGCAATCGGGCTTCCCCGCGCCAGCGCCGGCCGGCGAAGCGATCCCGACTCCTCCCGCGGCGACGGTTTCGACCTTTGGAGGGCCCAATGGCAACGGCGGTGAGTGAGACCGGGCGCAGCGGCTGGCGCCCCAGCAAGCGGCTATGGGCAATCCTCGGGTTGCTTGTCCTGACCTCGATATCGCTGACGACGATCGCGGATTGGCGCGAGGACCATGCGCTTCTCATCAATGCGTCGGAATCGTTGCCGAACTGGGCGTTCGTCATCCATCGCAACCGAGCGCCTGAGCGGGGTGATTATGTGTTCTTCGATCCGCCGGCGAACGCGCTGGTCAGGCGACATTTCGGGGACGCGCCGCGGATGTTCGGCAAGATCGTCTACGGGATGCCCGGTGATACGGTCGCTCATGTCGGCGCTGACGTAGCCGTGAACGGTAAGTGGGTTGGACGGATGAAGCCGCGCACCCGCTTCGGCGAGCCGCTGACACCTGGAGCGACCGGTATAGTGCCCCAAGGCTGCTACTATGTCGGAACGCCTCACAAGGACGGCTTCGACAGTCGCTACAGGGAAATCGGCTTCGTCTGCGCGCCGCAGATCGTGGGCACCGGGGAGCCGGTGCTGTGAGGCGCGCGTGGATCGGGCTCGCGTCCGCCGCGGGATTGCTCGTCGTGCTGTCCGTCGGCGGATCGGCGCCGAGTGCCGCGAAGGATTACGGTCGGGCAGGACAGGTCTTCCCGATCATCGAGCCGGATCTTCTCGCGACCATCGAGGCCAGGCTCAAGCATGCCGAAGCGAGTGGAGAGCTCGCGCGAACCAACGCGATGTTCGCAAAGCGGGTCGAAGCGAAGGTTCGTCGGCCGACCCCTGTGGCTGGCCTTTCGCCTGCCGTAGAAATACGGGTTTGGGATTTCGACCCGTCGGTAACGATCGACCATGATGTCCGCGACCATAAGGGCAATTTGATCGCGTCGGCCGGGCAACGGATAAATCCGCTCGATTTCGTAGCGGTCCGGCAGGCTCTCGTATTCATCGACGGCGATGACTCCGCGCAGCTGACCTGGGCGACGAAGCAGTTCACCGACTTGAAGGCGAAGATCATCTTCGTCGACGGCTCCCCCATCGAGCAGATGACGGCCCTGAAGCGCCGCTTCTATTTCGATCAGGAGGGAAAGCTCATCCGCCGGTTCGGGATCGAGCACACGCCGGCTGTCGTCAGGCAGGCGGGCAGGGTGATGCGCGTCACCGAGACGGCGCTTGCCGGAGGGAAGGGCTGATGTCGCTCTGGTTCGATCTGCTTACGACGCCGATGGCGGCGCCTGAATCCAGATCGCTGCGGCGGATGCGCCGCACGTGGCAGCTTCTCTGCGTCGCGACGGCAGTCTTCGTCGGCTTCTTCGCGCAATTGAAGCCGATTTGCGGCCGGCTCGCCGTCCCGCTCGGCGCCGGACTTCTGGTGGCGACAGTGCTCTACACCGGCCTTTACATCGGCCGGAAGCGCCGCGCCGACGAGCAATTTCTCAATGAGCTCGGGGAGGCGAAATGAGGCGCTCTATCCAATACCTCGTCGCGCTGGTGACGCTGGTCGCCGCGGCCTTTGCCTTTTCGGCGAGGGCCGAGGCGGCCGGCGCGACATGCACGGGCAAGTTCGTGAACCCGATCACCGACGTGTGCTGGTCGTGCCTGTTCCCGCTTTCCGTAGGAGGGCTCAAGATCTGGCCGAGCGGTCGTCCCGATCCTTCAAATCCCGCGTCACCGATATGCTTCTGCGGCAGTCCGCTTCCGCGGATCGGGATCTCGGTCGGTTTCTGGGAGCCGGCGCGCCTCGCCGATGTGACGATGAAGCCATGGTGCTTCACGAACCTTGGCGGGATGAAGATCGCCCCGGGCTTTGACATAGGGCAGGGGTATCTTGCCGGCCCATCGATGGTGGGCGGGAGGAGTCAGAGCACTGCGAAGTGGCACGTCCATTGGTACGTCTATCCGCTTCTCTACTGGATGGAGATCCTCACCGACTTCGCCTGTTTCGAGCAAGCGCAATTCGACATCGCCTACATGACCGAGATCGATCCGCTCTGGCAGGATGACTCGCTCACAACATTGATCAATCCCGAGGCAATCGTTTTCGCCAACCCGATCGCGCAGGTGGCGTGCGCCGGCGACTGCATTGCGGCGACGGCGCGTCTTCCGCTCGACGAGCTCTTCTGGTGCGCGGGCTGTCAGGGCTCGATGTACCCGCTCAACGGCAACATCCCGTCGTCCATCGGTCATGTGCAGTCGTCGCGCCTGGCGCTCTCCCGCTTCGCCTACAAGATGCACCGCGAGGCGCTCGCGTGGGGCTCGATGGGCTCGCGCGCACTTTGTGGCACCTACGTCATGCCGATCATGCGCAAGCAGCAATATCGCTTCCAGATGGTCAATCCGATCCCGACGGTTAGCGGTCGGTTCGCCTGCTCGGCGATCGGTGCATCGACCATGCCGCCCGATTCAGGACGGGCCTATCCCGCCGGCGGGGAAGACATGGGTTATCTCGTCTGGCGGAAGCGGAATTGCTGCGTGCTGTAGGAGGATGCGATGCGCCTAGTGATCTGGGGCGTCACCGCCCTCGCGACTGCCGCCGGCGTTACTGCCGTTCTTGCCCAAACGGTCGAGGGCGTCGACATCCAGGCTGTCAAAGCGCGCGCCGCGGCGATGGCCTCGGACGCCGAGATATTCGTCGAGCATGTGAAGGACCGCGGCGATCAGTTCCGCGAAGACGCGACAACGGTGCACGACGGCGGAACCGACAATATGAGGCGGATCGCGACCGCGGAGCTACCGGAGGGACCGACGGGCGCTGTCGATTTCGACGAGCTGGTGCAGGGGGCCGCAGCGAACGCGAGCACGCCCGCCGGCGACGCGCCGCAGTTCATCGTTTTCGCGAGCCTCTCGATGCCGCCCCAATCGCTGAAACAGCTCGTGCGCGACACTGCGAAGGCAGGAGGCATCGTTGTGTTCCGGGGGTTTCCCAACAATGACGCCAAACAGTTCGCGGCGGGTGTCGCAAAAATCGTCGACAAGCGGGACGACTTCTCGAACGTAGGCATCGATCCGCGCCTCTTCAGAGCATTCGATGTTCAGGCCGTGCCGACATATGTCGCGGTTTCGTCGGACTTCGATCTGTGCGCGGGCTTTTCGTGCCGCACGGTCGTGCCGCCCTATGATCGGATGACCGGCAATGTTTCGGTCGAATATGCGCTGAGCAGCTTCGCCGACGGAAATGGACCCGGTGCGAGGATTGCTTCGGTCGCGCTCGCCAACATCCGGCGTGCGCGATGATGCCGCGGTTCGCCTCGCTAGGCATTGGAATCGCGCTCGCCCTGACGCTCCTACCGGCGTTCGCGTCGGCGCAGATGACGGCAGATCAGGCGCGCGAGGAGGGTAGGGCGCTCGGCAATGCGGCGAAGCGCAATTCCGATCTCGTTCCGAACGAGGAAAGCCAGGCCGAGGCTGTGCCGGGTTATAACGGCACGTCGATCCCCCAGAGCACCTATTTCGACGATCCCGACCAGCTGATCAACGACGCTCAGGCGTTGAAGGGCACGAACGAGCAATACCAGATCGCGGCGGATCCCGCTCATGTTCGGCCGACATTCTCCAACGCGGAAATCCTGGCGACGACCGAGCGTGCCAAGGCGGTGTCGGAGGATCCGGACGCCTATCTTGCCGGCGAAAACATCAGTTCAGGGAGCGGCCAGTGTCAGCCTCTTCCTCCGGGCGCCGGAACGGCCGGCTATTATGAAGCCACCTGCAATAAGGGGGATCGGATTGAGGAACAGGCGCAAGCCTGCTCGATCAGGATGGTCCCCGAAGCTACAACGGTCACCGCCTACAAATATTTCGTCGTGCCGACGGGTGCCTACGGGACGCCGTTCGCGCGGGCGGAACAGATGGTTCCTTATGCCAGTGCTGGAACCTGCAGGCCGACGGGCGTCGTGATGGAGGCCTGCGCCGCACACCGCATCTATGGCGTCACCACCAACAAATATTGCGACGATTACAACGCGACCGAATATGTCTGCTCGCAGGAGATCGCCGACCTCTCCTGGCTGCCGAGCCCGATCACCGGGAAGGGCTGGCATGCGACCACGACCGAGACGACGGTTACGACCAAGAGGGTCGATGGCTGTGCCTCATTGGCAGGCGACACGATGTGCGCGGCGCCGACGACGCCGGACGTTTGTACCGAAGGAGCCGAAACCCGGATCATTGACGGCGTGCCGGTCACCGAAGCCTGCTGGGCGTGGTCGCGTGAATATAGCTGCAAGCGCATCACCCAGGGCAATGATTGCGGTGATCTCGAGGCGAACGGTCAATGCGCCTATGTCCGCGACGACTGCCTCGATGACCCGCCGACGGACGGACGCTGCAAGGTCACCGAGCGAGTTTATCGGTGCCCGACGCCGGGTGCGCCGACGAGCGAGCCCAATCAGTTCATCTGCGGGAACGACGTCTATTGCCTAAACGGCGAGTGCGAGCCGATCGTCCGGGAAGCTTCGACGGAGTTCAAGGACGCGCTCGTCGCGCTGCACGCGATTGACCAGGCGAGCAATGAGCTCGATCCGGCAACGCTTCGGGTGTTTTCGGGTACGCGTGAAGGATGCCACAAGCCCATATTCGGGTTGGTCAATTGCTGTGCCGGGAAGACGTCCGGGGCGGTTACGGTAGCGGCCGGCGCGGCTGCTCTCGCTGGCGGACCTGCTGCAATCGCCGCGCTCGCCACGCCATTTTTGACGATGTTCGCCTGCTCGAACGATGAGAAGGTCCTGGACATCAAGGACCGCATGGGATTCTGCCACAAGGTCGGAACCTATTGCAGCTCCAGCTTTCTCGGCATCTGCGAGAGCAAGCGGACGGTCTATTGCTGCTTTGAAAGCAAGCTCAGCCGCATCCTCCAGGAACAGGGCAGGCCCCAACTCGGCAAGCCGTGGGCGAGCCCCAAGACCGAGAAATGCGAGGGGTTCACCGTCGACGAATTCTCAAGGCTCGACCTCTCCGTGATGGATTTTACCGAGATCTACTCGGACTTCGTCGACGCCGCGAAGCTGCCCGACGAGGTGGAGGCGATGACCGATATCCAGTCCAGAATTCAGGACTACTATGAGTTGCATAACCCATGACCGGGCTATCGCCAGACCCGCGCGATCACTCGATCGGTGGCTCCAACCCGCGTCCGGGCTCCAGCAGCCACGATCGCCGCCAATCGCTCGCGTTCGAGCTCAAGCCCTCAATCCCCCACATCACCACCCCATCCGCGCCGGCCACAAAAGGGGCCGGCTGCCAAGCTCAAAGGACCGTTGACAATGTTGACGCTCGCTAGGGTGGCCGTGCTTGCCTCGGCCGCGATTTCATTATCCGTCCCAGGCAACGCTAATGGCCAGGATGCGGCCGCCCGCGCTGAGCATGCGGTGCTTTCAGTGAGTGCGTCAGAGCAGGCGTCTCCTGCTCCGGATGACTTTTATTGCGGTGAGCGCCGGCTCGGCGAGTGGTTTTACTGCACCGACCCTAAAGCCGAAAATCCTGAGCCGGCGGTGCCGCTGATTCCGCCTCAAAGTGCCGCAGAGCGCATCGCCAGCATCAGCAAGCAGCTCGATGAGCTCAAGGCCCGAGCGATCCTCGAGCCAACCGATGAGAACGTCATCGCTTACGTGCGTTTTCAGCGCGAGCAGCTCGACCGTGCGTCGACCTTCGCCGACACCTGGCAACGCGCGCTATGGCAGAACCCCGACATCGACTACACGCTCCAGCGGCCCGTCTCGACCGTCGCCAAGCGGGCCTGGCTGGATAATCGGGCCGCTGATCGCGATGCGGTGTTGACCAACCTCGGGCAGCGGTACGGGCTCTTTTACTTTTTTGCCCAGAGCTGCGGAGCCTGCGAGATCTTCGCGCCGATCCTGCGCTCGGTGACCGATAGCCACCGCATGACCGTCATGGCGGTTTCGATGGATGGGGGACCGAGCAAGGCCTTCCCTGATTATGTCGTCGATTCTGGCCAGCGCAGGCGCATGGGCCTCACCGGGAACGAGACCCCCGCACTGGTGCTGTTCGACACCGTGACCAAGCGCACGATCCCCGTTGGCTACGGCATCCTGACGACGGACGAGATCATGGATCGCATCTTCATGCTGACGAACACCAAAGTGGGGAGCGACTACTGATGGGCTATCAAAGACAGGTTCGGAAGCGTCTCCTCGGCCGGCGCGCGGGGGCAATGATTTCCATGCTCGCTGCTACACACTTCGCGCTTTGCGGCGTGGCGCGGGCGGATGTCGCGGGCGAGATGAACAGCTTCTTCAGCGATGCCGGTGGCGCGGCAAATGTGACCGGTCCAAGCGCGTACCAGGGGCAGTCCGCCGGCTATTATTCGATGGGCAACCTCTGGACGCGCTTTCCGCAGAAGAGCGTGCAGCCCTTCAATCTGCAGCTTCCCGACGCGAGGGCCGGGTGCGGTGGTATCGATCTGTTTTCCGGGTCCTTCTCGTTCATCAACGCATCCGAAATCGTCGCAATGCTGAAGGCCACCGCGAACAATGCCCTTGGGTTTGCCTTCAAGCTCGCGATCGATTCCGTCTCGCCGGAAATCGGCAAGGTGATGGATGAGTTCAGTCAGAAGGCGCAGCTCCTCAACCAGATGAACATCTCGAGCTGCGAGGCAGCACAGGCGCTCGTCGGCGGGATCTGGCCGCAAATGGAGACGACCCGATCCACGATCTGCGAAGCGATCGGCAACTCGCAAGGGGTCTTCTCGGATTGGGCGGCGGCGCGGCAAGGCTGCAACAACGGCAACCGCCGCGACCAGACGATCGCGGGCAATTCCGATGCGGCGATGGCCGAGCAGCTCGTCGGAGAGCCGCACAATTATACCTGGGAGGCGCTTCGCAAGTCCGAAAAGTTCGGCGCGTTCGACAAGGAGTTCTCCGAATATATCATGACATTGGTCGGGACGGTCGTGACGACGCCGCCCAAGGACGGCCAGTCCGGCAACGTCTCGATGATTGGACCCGCCGAGGATGCGGTGGTGACGGCACTGCTCGATGGAACGGTTGGCGCGCCACCAGTGAATGTCCTGACATGCGAAGCAGGTGACGGATACTCGGCGGATCAATGCATGAAGCTTGGTCACCGGCAGCTCACGGTGTCGAGGGCGACTGCATTGCGTCCGCGCATCGAGGCGATGATCCAGTCGATGAACGACAAGATCCGGACCGACCAACCACTCACGGCGGCAGAAAAGCAGCTCTTGAACATCGCGACCGTGCCGATCTTCAAGATCCTCGCCGTCCAGTCGTTCGCCCACTATTCGCTTTCACCGGGGGAGATTCAGGCGCTCGCCGAGATCACCGCGGTCGACCTTCTCAACGCCATGCTCGACAACATGATGGCCCGGGTTGAGCAGTCGACGGTTCATTTCCAGACGGCGGACCAGGTGACGGCGGCGACGTGGAAAGCGCAGATCGCGGCAGCCCGGGCTAAATATGCGCAGCGCGATCTCAAGCTCAACAACAAGCTGCAGGTGACGATGCAGCTGATCAATCGAAGCATGATGCTCGAGTCCACGCTCCAGAACTCGATGACGCCGGGGATGGTCGCCGCGCTCAACTTTTCGCGCGGACTGAACGCGCAAGGGCTGAACTAGGCGTCGCCATGCTCGAGGTCTTCACCACCGGCGGCGGGGAGTATCTGGTCAACACGTTCAACGCGGTCGCGGCGTGGTCGGGGGAGGGGGTTATCGCTCGCTCCTCCGGGTCGTGATGGTCATGGGCCTCATCTACTCGCTTTGCGTGGTCGCCTTCACGCTCAACTGGCGAGCCCTGGTTCAACTGGTTCCTGCAATCGACGCTCATCTACATGTGCCTGATGGTCCCCACGATCAGCGTAAAGGTGACCGACCGTATCAACCCGTCGCTTGCGCCCGCGACGGTCGACAATGTGCCGCTGGGCCTCGGGATGCTCGCCAGCTTCACGAGCCAGGTCGGAGACTATCTGACGCGGACCGCCGAGACGGTGTTCGTGATGCCCGCCGAGCTCAACTATACGAGCAACGGCATGGTCTATGGAGCCAGGCTGTTCGACGCGAGCCGCAACTTCATCATCCGTGATGCCGAGTTCGCGACCAACCTGGAGGCCCACTTCAAGAACTGCGTCTTCGGCGACATCATGCTGTATCGAAAGTCGCTGACCGAACTCGCCAAGGCGCAGGACCTTTGGTCGGCAATCGGTCCTGGGTCGAACGCCCGCTCCCAGGAGTTCATCACGCGCGACACGGGCGGCATTTCGAGCCACATCATCACCTGTCGCCAGGCGTACGATACGCTGTCCGGCCAATGGAACCAGATGATCGAGGCGAACTCCAACCTCTGGGGATTGGAGGTCTATCCCAAGCTGAGCACGGCGGCGGCCGCGGCAAAACTGAAACACGACCTGCCGATCGTGAATCAGGCCTTCACGGGTTCGAGTGCCGGCTATTCCGAAGCGATGCGGCAGAACACCGCGATCAATGCGTTCATGCAGGCTCGAAACTCGATGGCTGGCGGGACCGGCTCGGCGGCAATCGACACCTTTGCCGTCACGCGGGCCGATATCCAGGCGAGGAACACCTATAACTCGATCGCGCAGCAGGCGATGGCGTGGGTGCCGATCCTGAACATCGTGCTCACGGTCGTCTTTTTCGCGATGTTCCCTGTCATCTTTCCCCTGTTCCTGCTTCCGCAGACCGGGATAAGCACGCTCAAGGGTTATGCGATGGGGTTCTTCTACCTCGCAGCTTGGGGGCCGCTTTACGTCATCCTCCACATGATCTGCATGACGCGAGCCGAGGCGGCGTCAACCGCGTTGGCTTCGGGCGGGGTCTCACTTGGGAGCTGGGCCGGGATCGGAGCAGTGAACGCCGAAACCGCGACGATTGCGGGCTTCATGTTGATGAGCGTCCCGTTTCTCGCAGCCGGGCTCGCCCGCGGTGCGATGTCGATCGCCGGCCAATCCATGTCCATGCTGGCGCCAGCGCAGAATGCGGCGGAGACCGCGGCGGTGGAGCAAACGACGGGCAACTACAGCTACGGAAACGAGAGCTGGGCTAACCTCACTTCGAACATGCGTCAGAGCAATCAGTGGACGACGGCTGCGAGCTATATGGCCGGCGCACCCTCGATGGGATTCCGAACTGACAATGGGACGGTCATCCACGGCTATGGCAATGGTGAAGAGGTCTATGACACCGCCGGCGCTTTGTCTCGGCTCCAGTTTTCTCCGACCTTAACGACTGGAACGCACGCTGAACTTCGCGAGTTGGCAAGCGCGGCGCATCGCGCGGCGGTCGCTCGCGAACACCACGCGAGCGATACGTTGACCGCCACCCACACGAACCGGAGCGCATTCGGTAACTCAACCGAAATATCGAGCGGCTGGGATTCACACAGCGGCACGCAATCGAACACTTCCATAGAGAGTTTCGATCGGCGCACAGGATCCAGCACTGAGGGAATCGACGAACGTTCGACGATTTCGCAGAATCAGCGAGTTTCCGAGTCCCACGACCGCCAGGCGCAAACGCAGGACCAAGTATCGGGGACGGTCTCCGGGGGGATCGGTGGGGGAGGGCGATCCGGCGGAGGTAACGGAAAAAACGGAGGCCGCCTGCTCCCCGGGATTTCTGGAAGCGTTACGAAGTCAGGTTCGCAGATCGACGCTCTGGGGTATCGGACAGACGAGTCCCGCGGGAGTGAGAGTGCAAACACTTCGTCGAGCGGCGTCCGGGACGAGCATGCGAGCGGCTCTGGTGCATCGATGTCGGACGGAACTTATCAGAGGAGCGGGGACTTCGGCAGGTCATCGAGAACATCCTCATCGTCGGTCGGGGTCGACGATTCACTTGCTAGGGCGCAATCATATTCTGAGAGCGCGCGCAGACTCGAAGAATTGTCGCAGCAGCTTTCTAGGGATGCGAGCTATGCGGAGACGCATGGAATGCAACTTAGCGAGAATCTTAGCCAAGAGCTGGCGCAGTGGTATCGGCGGGAGCAGACTGCCAATCCGGGTCTTGATGCACCCGAACTTTGGGCAACGGCGCTAACGCCACAGCAGCACGCGGTTCGAGACGAAATGGTTGCGCGTTGGATGGGCGAAAAGAAGGCCGCAATTCGAGCTGAGATTTCAGCTGAACTCGACGAACTGGAACTGACCCCTGTCGACGGACCTTCGGTTGAAAGTGCGTCCGAGGTGCGCGCGACTTACCAACCGCACGGAGTCGCGCCGCTGCCCGTTGGCCCAGGTCGTGGCAATCCGGGAGACGTTGCCGCTATCATCGAGGCCGGTCGGGCGGAACTAGATGGTGTAAAAGGGGCTACTCACGCGATGAGGGGCCAGCGCGTGCAAGGGGCGGCGGACGTACAGACGGAGATCAATAAAGGCCGCGATCACGGCTTCTTCGTTGACCCGAAACTCAGAGAGTAGCGATGGCCTAAAGGACCAAGAAGATATAGCCCACGAATGCTGCCATCAGGCCGTAAGCCAGGTAGTAGCCGATCAACCCACCACGAGTTGGGTTTCCATCCGCGTCGGTGATTATTTCGATCTCAGGCACATCTTCTTCGACATGCGTGTACGTCGGCGAACCCGAAAGCCCCTTGGTCAGATTGTAGGTCCGGATATCGAACTTGACGAAACGCATGGATTGCTCCCGCCTGCTACTTAGCGCGTTCGAGGTTTGTTCACAAGCTTGTGACGTAGCCCGTAACCTACTCGTGGTCGAGCCCGTGTTCATTCGTTGATGGGCATTTTTGGGGGAGGGCAAGTTGCGAGACGTATTGAAGATTGCGGCGGGCGTCGTGCTGGGCCTGATCGCATATGCTTTGATCGGGGCGATGTTCACCGCACTCAATCCAGCAGATCGCGCGGCGCGTGATCTTCTCGAGCGGCAGTTCGCGCCGTCGAACTAAGCGGTCGGGCGCGCCCCAACTTGTCGATGCGGCTGCAGCGACCATCTACAGTAAAGCTAAGCGGAGTCCTGGACCCATGTCCCATAAGCTGAAAATCGATTTTGTTTCAGACATAGCCTGCCCATGGTGCGCGGTGGGGCTTGGCGGCTTGGAGAAGGCGCTTGACGCACTTAAAGGTGAGGTTGCGGCGGATATCACGTTTCATCCGTTCGAGTTGAATCCGAACATGCCGGCCGGTGGTCAGAACATCGTCGAACACATCGCCCAGAAGTATGGCTCTACGCCGGAGCAGGCCCGCTCCAATCGCGATGTGATCCGAGACCGTGCCGCCGGGGTCGGTTTCGTCATGAACACGTCGGATGACAGCCGAATCTACAACACGTTCGACGCGCATCGCCTGCTAGCATGGGCAAAGGAAGAGGGGCGACAGATTGATCTCAAGCGCAGGCTCCTCGCTCTTAATTTTACCGATCAGCGTGATCCGGGCGACTATGACGCTCTAGTCGCGGCGGCTGAAGAGGTCGGCCTCGATGGTTCGGCTGCACGCGCAGTGCTCGATTCTGATCGGTACGCGGAGCAGGTGCGTGCGGAGGAAGCGCTGTGGCAAGGTCGGGGGATCAACAGTGTCCCGTCAGTTGTCGTGAACGATCGCTATCTGATTTCGGGTGGACAACCTCCTGAGGAGTTCGAACGTCAGTTGCGTGCGATCGCCTCGGAGGCGGATGGGCCGGCCAACCAGGCGGCTGGCGCCTGACGCAGGCTACTTGCCGGTTACCTTCACGCCAATTCGCGTCGCCAGTGTGATGACGTCCGCGTAGGTCGGATCGTCGGCGACGATGTCGAGTGAGGGCGCATGCTCAGATAGCGGCGCCTTCCCGACCCGGTCCCCGAACAGGACGATTGCCAAGGATCGGTCGTCTTGACGCGATACCCAACACAGGCCCTGCACGTCTGGACATTGCGCGTGGATCGCCTCGGCCCACTTGCGAGTCTGGGGATAGATGTGCTTTTCGGTCTCGATCAGCTCACCGCGCTTGATCCCGAGATTTCGCAACGCAGTGGTGCTGAGATCGACGAGCACGAGGTCGGCTTTCGAGAGCACCTGCGAATAATGATGCCCTTTGAGCTTGCGTTTTGCGACGCTCTTGAACCCGGGCGCAAAGGGTACGTCGTGAAAAACGGATTCCATCGCGGCACAGTCGAAGGTTTCGCCGCCATAGATGGTCGGGATCGATTTTCCCTTCGCGTCGCAAATCGGACTGAAGCGCGCATTGCCGTCTGGCCCCGGATTGAACTCGTCGCCCCGGAACTGGTCCTCATGGATGCGGTGAATTATCCTGGTCTTCGGCCAGGCCGTTGTCCGTATCAGTTTGGCGAGCTTGGTCGGAGGCGTGGGGATGACGATCGCCGTAGCCGCCGCGGACGGGCTGACCGGTGCGGGGGCTACGGCGGGGCTAGGCGGCGGGGTGGTGGTGCCCGTCTTTCTAGCCATGCAGCACGCCGTCGATCTCGTCTTGCGCGGCTGCCAGTACTCGCTCGGGATCAGTTTTGAGCAGGTCCATCGGTCGAACGCCGCCCAGGAAGCTGTTCACGGAGACGAACCAGATCGCGATATCCCAATCTTCAAGATCGCTTCCAAAGCACTTGAGGATGGGCGCGAGCGCCTTCAGCGGCCGGTATCCCGCGTCGGCATCGAGCGCAAACCCGGGATAATAGTCGTTGCCCTGCTGGCGGACGGCGAAGATTTTCCCTTCGCGCTTCCACTTATTGGGCTGGGCGCTTGCATTTCGACCGCTGAAACCGGCGAGCTCCGAAACCTGTGCGGCGCTCAGCCATTCGGCCGACCTGAGCACTTCGGTCCGCGCCTCGGCATTCATCCGGGCTTCTGCGACAAGATGCTGCGGAGGCGCCACTTGCGGGACGAGCGCTTCGACGAGTTTGTCGAGCGTCTCCTGGTCGCGGCGGGCGAGCCGTGCCAGAATGAGCGGTGTGATCAGAGTGATCGCTTGAGCGACCGCCTGTCTGAGCTTCGGCGTTCCGTGCTCGAGCGCGAGCGCGATGACCTGGTCATCATCTGCCGCGCGAAGCTTCTTGCGCACTTCGGCTGCAGTGCCGGAGAGCGTTTCGAACGCTACAGCGCCTGCCTCATCAGGATAAATCGTTGCCATGAGTTCGATCCAATCGGATATGTTGGATATGAATGTAGTGCGATATCCTAAATAATCAATACCCGCCGTTTGATGCGGTTTCTGGAGGGGGCAGAGTTTGACGATCGAAATCGTACCGGCAACCGCGGCGATGATGGCCGAAGTAGAGGCGTGGCTCGATGCGGAGGAAGCGGCACACGTCGCGGCGAACAAGGCATGGGAGAGCGACTATTCCATCGAGATCCCCGATCGCGGATTTCGCTGCAATTGGGATGAAACGAAGCGGCGTTGGCAGGAGGACGAAGCGCCGATCAATATTCTGGTCGTGGACGGCGAGGCGGTTGGATTTGAAGGGCAGGGACTCTTCGAAATACGGCCTGACCTACGCCGGAATGGCTACGGGCGCCTGCTCGCGGACCACATGATTGCGTCGAAATTCGAAGATGGCAGCTCGGTCATCGAAATCGGTATCGCGCCGAGGACCGCGGAGCCGTTCTGGGAGAGCATGGGTTTCACCCGGATTCCGGGGAAGAACCACCACGGGTCCGGTGCCTATGCCTACAAGGTGCTGCCGCGGACCTTTGAGCTCGGCGCCGGGGAGCGGGTGCCGTATCGGATCTCGTTCTTCTCTACTGAGGAGCGATATCGCGATCCTCCCAATGCATATGCAATCGTCGAAGGGTCGGCCGAGCACCTTTCGGATGGCAGTGTACAACTGCCCGCGCGCGCGATTTGCTTCGATCCTGAAGAAAAGCGACCGAGCGACCCCTTCGTCCGGATCGAGGTCGATGGCGAGGAGCTGCACTTCGACAAGGTCAAATACGACAGCAGCGAAGCCTTCGGGGTCGAGCGCGACAAGGATGGCTTCTACTTCCTCGATCGCATCCGATCCGTCGTCCCCCGGGGCTAGGTGGCATGCCTTATCGGCAAATCATCGACATAACCTTCAAATGCATATTCGTTGAGAATCTGGCGGCGCCAGAGATAGGCGCGGTCAATTTTGCTGAGCGCGGCCTCGTCACATGTTTCATCCCAGGCGGCGATGATGCCGCTCACCTGGCCGTTGATGATATCACGCGCTTGCGCATCGCCTAACAGGAATGAGGTGGCAGACAGGCGGCAATTCTCCAGGAGGCTACGCCGATCATCGCCGATCACTGCCATGGCCTGGTTCGCCTCGTGACTGTTCCGGGCCTGCGGGCAGATGTCGTATGCAGGCGTCAGCGCGAGAGAAGAGCCGTCCCAAAAGGCTGCATGATTGCGCGCATGATCATCGGTGTTGCCGGTGAGGATATTGAACACCATCCGTGCGAAAAGCTCGCGCAGCGTCTCGCGCGGATCCACGAACCGGGCGCGAACGATCTGCGCCAGCTCGACATAGCTCGCGTAGCGGGCTTGCATCTCACTCAGCCCTAGCATCGTCAGCGCGGAAACCATGGCGTTGCGTGTCCACCCTCCTTCGGCCTTCGTCCTATCGAAGCGCTGCACGAGCAGGACGTCCTTGCCGCTCGCCGTCGTCAGACTGACCGGCGCCACGTTCATGCCGAGGCGCGCGGCAAGCCGCATCGCCACAAATTCCGATTTGACCACCGCGTAGGTGTCATTCGTGGCCGAGAACTTGGCGATGAACTTCGTGGCCCCATCCTCGATCAACGCCTTAGGCCGTGCACCGCCGATCGAGCTGCCATGAAACAGGGCCTTTTCGAGGCCAGTAGGTAGCGGCTCGCCGCGTTCGACATGGCCGGCGGCGTCGAGAAGCTCCTCGAGGGTCGCATTTTCCTGCTCGCGTGGTTCATAGCGATCAGGCGACCGTTGGAAATCGAGCGCGCCGATACGATCCGACCCTGAGTTGAGCATGAAGGTCAACTCGTCGAACTCGACGTTGCTCGCGGCGTCTCCATGTAGACCCGTCAGCCGGTTGATTATGACACGTCGCCCCCAAGCATCCGGTGCACCGTCTCGAAGACATCCTGCTGTGTCGAGCGGGGGAGTTGGTACGTTCGCTCCGCGACCGAGTGGGAGCTCCGGAAGGAAGATAGGGATCGCGCCGTGGCGTTCGAGATAGGAACGCCCATAGGTGAAAACGTGCACATTGCCTTGGCGCTCGATTAGTCCGGCGACCACTGGTTCCAGTGTACCAGGAAGCCAGATCCAGACGTATGCCTCGGTGGCATAAGGCGGGGCTACGTTCGGCTCAGAAGTCATCACGCGGCTCGGAACGGGGGCGCCGGATCGATCGCGGGAGCAATGCCAATTTGTCGGCCATATGTGCGACCTCGGGCGCAAGCCGCGACGGCTCATCCACGAACAGCGGCACGCCCAGCAGCACTGCCGCCTCGAAGGCGAGGCCGATCTCGACCTTGGGCTGCCCTTTTTCGATCGACTGGAGGGTGCTGCGCGCAATTCCGATGCGTGCGGCAAGATCGGCCTCAGTCATTTTACGCTGTTTGCGGGCAAGACGAATCTGCTGGCCGAGCAAGCCCAGGGCTTCCCGTGTCGTGCGCGAATAGGTGCGTAGATGTTCCGGCACGATATCTCCTTATGACCGTTCTAGCAGGCGCGAGTAGAATTTGTGCCTATTATACCGGTCAGAGGGTGATTTCAAACCGAATCTTGTGGAATGACTGCAACGGCAGCCATGAAGCGCATTTATGGCGGCCATATCGGTCATTGGCGGGATCGAAGAGCTTCGTCCCGGAACGGCGGCGGGTCGGGTAGCCGAGCGAGGCCGGAACCGGCGGGAAGCGCTGCTTCTACTAGGCAAACGCCGCCGCCGGGACCCGGAATTCGATTCCGCAGACCTAGCTAATGCGTCAATCTTGTGTCCGATAAGTGTGATTCTCGGACACAAGATTGACGCGCCGGGGAGGGGGTTTTAAGATGACCACATGCCACCAGACGACGGCTTCAACGACCAACTGCCCGCCACGGTGCCGCAATCGGAGCTGCCCGATATTCTTCGTGCAGAGGTCGAGCGCGCGGCCGACTATGCGCGCGCGTCGCGATCTGCCGCGACGCAGCGAGCATATGGCTCGGACTGGAAGATCTTCGTTGCCTGGTGTGAAGCGCGCAGCCTCGAGAGCATGCCGGCGACGCCCGCCGTTGTCGCCACGTTTCTCGCATCCGAGGCCGACAACGGCCTAAAGGCCAACACTGTCGGACGGCGGCTCGCTGCCATCGGCTACCATCATCGCCAGGCCGGGATGGATCCACCCCAGGAACAGTCGGGTGCTGGTGCAATGTTCGAGGTGCTGGCTGGGATCCGTAACACGCTCGGAACCCGCAAGGATCGAAAAGCACCGGCTGACGCCGGCGCGCTGGGTGCGATGCTAGCTACCATTAAGGGCGACGACCTTCGCGCAATCCGCGACCGTGCGCTGCTGGCGATCGGCATGGCTGCGGCGCTGCGCCGCTCGGAACTCGTCGCTCTCTGGATCCACGACGTCGAATTGCCGACCGAAGGGCTGCGGCTGTTGATCGGTCGGTCGAAAACCGATCAATCGGGTGAAGGTGCGGTGGTCGCCATTCCCGAGGGGCACCGCATTCGGCCGAAGGCGCTGCTGCTCGCATGGACCGAGGCGGCCATGGAAGCGGCGCGGCAACTGAGCAATCCACTGATCTCGTTCGATCGCGGTCCCCTGTTCCGGCGGCTGACGCGCGGCGGTGAACTGACGGCTGATCCCATGTCCGATCGCGCGATTGCCCGACTGGTTCAGCGTTGCGCGTCCGATGCCGGCTTTGACCCGGGCGCCTTCGCCGGTCACTCTCTACGATCTGGCTTCCTCACCGAGGCGGCGCGGCAGGGCGCGAGCATCTTCAAGATGCGGGACGTCAGTCGCCACAAGTCGGTGCAGGTGCTGTCCGACTATGTGCGCGACGCCGAACTGTTCCGCGATCACGCCGGTTCTCGCTTCCTATAGATCGCGATCTAGTCGAGTGCAGCTGATCAGTCGTCACAGACGGTCCTCACCAGCAGCGCGCCGTCATCGCGCCGTTTCAATAGTGACGCCGCTCCGATCCCGGATCCGCCGGCATTAGTTGGATCGAACGATGATTGAAGGCGGCGGCTGGGCCCCGGTTTTTGCGCGATGCTCCCGGATCTCCGCAATTCCAATCCGGAGCTTTTTCGCAACTGTTTCCGACATCGCCCTGATGTCTCGCGGCGTGTCGAGACCAGGCACCCCCTCGATGAACTCGGCCAGGAGGATGGTGAGCGCCTCGCAGACCTCGGCGGATCCGATATAGAGCGTGTCTCCCCGATCGCCGGTTGTCGGGTCCGCCTCGGTGACTGACGCTTCGCAAATTGCCCGCACGATCGCTCGACGCAGTTTTGCGACATAGTCATTCCGCTCTTCTTCCATCGCTGATCGATGCTCCTTCATGGCCGAACGTGGACGCAATCGTATTGCTGGCGTCGCGGATCATACTCGTTTCATGGATCAAGGTCTTGCGCTAGCGACAAGATCGAAGCGCAGCTAGGCGATGGATTGTTATTAATTCCAACGCTTCCGGCGCCAATGTTTGTGTTCACATATCTTAGGGGGGATTGATGCGCGTCGCGCCATTTACAAGGCCAACGTTGATTGCCGCGACCGAGATGCTTGAACGGCATACGCAGGCCGCTTTTGACCAGATGGTCCTGCGTCTAGGTCTAGAGGATGAAATCTCGGACGGCGCTGGCCTCAGCGTGGCCAAAAAGTGTGGGCAGCTCGGCCGCCTGCTGGTGCAGCGTTCCGGCCAAACCGTCCAAACTGTCGATGGGACCGTAACGTTGGGCGAGGCCGTGGTTCGCGAAGCGCTCGGGGTGCTGAACCCTCATTTCAAAACAGACGTCCAGACTGCATTCCTGCGCGGGCTGGCGCGCGACGGGTTCGCGGTCGAGATCGGCGATCGGGGGAAAAGCTGCGGCTTCGGTCGGCGCTGCCGGACGAAGTCGACCTTCCCGCCAGCGACAATGAGTTGCATGAGCTTCTGAGGCTCTACCAGTTTCATACCCCCCAGGGGCATCTCGACCAGGCAATCGAAGCGCACACCCGCGGTGACTGGGCAGCGTGCAACGCTCAATTGCGGACCTTCCTCGAGAGCCTGTTCGACGCGATCGCATTCCATATCGAGCCAGCGCGAGCCGGCCAGCTTCCGTCATCGGAAAACCGGCGACAGCTTCTTGCCGATCGGGGCTTTCTCGCGATCGATCGAAACGAATGGGGTGGCGAGGGAAAGAATTTCATCAATGGCCTTTTCAAGATGCTCCACACGGACGGGTCGCATCCCGGCTTGTCTGATGAGGATCACTCGACCTTCAGGTTGCACGTCGTCCTCGTGACGGGACGCACTTTCATGCGTCGACTCCACAACCCGGCCGGAGAGTCTTGAGGTGCTGCGTTTCACCGACCTTTTGGTGAATGCTGGGCTGGAACCCGCAAGAGTTCGTCTGCTGCGCCATCAAACGAGGGCGCCGAATGGACGAACACCTTATGTCCTTTGGCGAGATCAGCTGCCGGCATTCGAAGAATATCAGAGTGTGCAGACCCTCAGGAATCGCGCGAGCCTCGCCGCGCCCATCTGGGCGAGCTTCGTAGTTCCGCCGAGTGGCGGCACCCTTTTCGCGGGAATCTATTCGGCGGAGCGCGATGGCTTGGCGGACGCGGACTGGATCGATCCTCTTTTCGGTGTTCCAGGCGCAACCCTCACGCGGGACGACCTCGATCGCTATCGCACGGCACGGGCTGCCTATCTCGAGGGCTACATCGGTCGCCTTTGGATCGAATGGGGTGCTGGCGCGCGAAGCTGGGTCCAGCGGCCCGATCGTCAGAACAAGCCGATCGTCGAATTGACACGACAATTCCGGGAGGATGTCTTCCCGGGCTACACGCACTTCCTGGCCAACATATCCGAGATCAACAGCTTGCCGGTCACGTGGGTTTCGGCCTTGCGCGCTGCGCGCGGCGTCTATCTGCTGACGTCTGCCAAAACCAAGGAGCAGTATGTGGGGTCAGCCACCGGCGACGGCGGCTTTTTCGGGCGATGGGCCAACTATGCCCAGGACGGACATGGCGGGAACATTGGCCTCAAGAGCAGTGAACCCAGCGATTATCAGGTGAGTATCCTCGAGGTGAGCGGAAGCGCTGCGTCTCATGAGGAAATCGTCGCCATCGAGCAGCTCTGGAAACGCAAGCTCCAGAGCCGCGAAATGGGGCTTAATCGCAATTGATCGAAGGCTTGGCCGGAAACGCGGTCTCAGGAGTTGAGGTGACGAAGCATGGGTGGTTTTGGCGCTAAGGAGTGGCAGGAGCATGCGGCGCTCGTCGGCCAGGTGACGTTGGCCTGGAATGGGTGCGTCCACCAGTTGTTGCGGGTGTTCACGCATCTCACCGGGATCGAGTCGCCTGTCGCCGATGCCATTTTCTTCAGCCCGCAGTCGGATAGTTCGCAACGCCGGCTCATCGAGCGCGTGTCTGTAGCGGTTGACCTGGCGGAGCCGCATCGAGCCGCTTTGAAGCGGCTGCTCGGCCGCCTCGACAAAGTGGCGACCAAGCGAAACCTCGCCGCCCACACGATCTTCGGGATTAGTGCCTACAATCCGGCGACAGGAGTATGGGCGCCGACGATCGTACCCGCGCTCCAGCATCCTCAGGACACCCGGCTGCGCGACGATTTCACGTCACAATTCCGCGAGGCAGAGGAGACGCTGTCGAAGATCCATCAGGATCTGGAGCACTGGCTGGTGCACACTCCGTTTCCCGATCGGCCATGGCCGGGACCGCCAATGCCGATCGCGGCCGCGCAAGAGCTCGAACGTCTGGCCGCTGAAACCGTCTCGCTCGAGGACCCGACGTCTGCGCGTACTGTGTAACTGAGCGGTTGTTTCTCCCGGTTACCTCGAATGCGGACCATGAGCTGGCGACCGACAGTTTGGCTGAAGAGATTGGGTGCCCGGCGCTCAGCGGTAGAGGACTGCGAATATCATGACACGAACGGACAATGCTCTCGGCTCGGATCTAACCCGTTGCTCGTGGGTAGGTGCGGATCGGCGCATGCGTGCCTATCATGACGAGGAGTGGGGCGTTCCCGAGAGAAATGGCCGAGCGCTTTGGGAAAAACTGATGCTCGACGGCTTTCAGGCGGGCCTGTCCTGGAGCACCATCCTCAACAAGCGCGACGCTTTCAGGGCGGCCTTTCAGGGCTTCGATCCGGTCAAGATCGCGAGGTTCGACGAAGCCGAAATCCAGAGGCTGCTGGCTGATCCCGGCATCGTCCGCTCTAGGTCCAAGATCGAGGCGACAATCAACGGGGCGAAGGCCTATCTTGCGATGGAGGAGGCTGGCGAAGCTTTCTCCGCCTTCTGCTGGTCGTTCCTCGACGGGAAGCCGCTCGTGAGCGACGGCCGAGAGCGACCGACACAAACGCCCTTGTCGGCGCAAATCTCCAAGGAGCTGAAGCGGCGGGGTTTCAAATACTGCGGACCGACGATTGTTTACGCCTGGATGCAGGCAACCGGGATGGTGAATGATCATGACGCCGGTTGCTTCCGCCGGCGGCAATTGATCGAGACCATGAAATGACTGCAGCGCGCCGATCGCCCGAGTTCTGGCTGACCGACATGGACGGTGTCTTGGTCCACGAAGGCAGTGCGCTACCGGGCGCTGCCGAGTTTCTGGCCCGGCTGATCGAGCGCGAGCGCCGCTATCTCGTGCTCACGAACAACTCGATGTTCACGCCCCGGGACCTGTCGGCACGTCTCGCACATGCCGGATTGCATGTGCCCGAGGCTGCGATCTGGACCTCCGCTCTGGCGACGGCTGATTTCCTCTCCGCGCAACAGCCCGGAGGCTCCGCTTTTGTGATCGGTGAGGTTGGGCTCACCACGGCGCTCTACGAGGCAGGCTATACCCTTACCGACGTGGCGCCGGACTATGTCGTGCTCGGGGAGACCCGCACCTATTCCTTCGACGCGATCACGCGCGCAATTCGTCTGATTGAGCAGGGCTCCCGCTTCGTCGCCACCAACCCGGATCCGACCGGGCCCTCGCCCGATGGGCCACTCCCGGCGACCGGCGCCGTTGCCGCAATGATCACGAAGGCGACGGGGGTCAGCCCCTATTTCGTGGGCAAGCCCAATCCGATGATGTTCCGCAGCGCGATGAACCGTATCGAGGCGCATGCCGAATGTACGGCCATGATCGGTGATCGCATGGACACCGACGTGGTCGCGGGCGTCGAGGCCGGGCTGGAAACGATACTGGTGCTGAGCGGCATTACGCGGGCGGCGGAGGTCGCTCGCTTTCCTTTCAAACCCAGCAAGATCCTCGATTCCATAGCAGATGTGGTGGAATTGATCTGAGAGGCATGACACAGATGGCGCCTATCCTCTTCGTCCCCGGTCTCCTGTGTTCGGCCGAAATATTCGCGGCACAAATATCGGCGCTCTGGCCTCACGGCCCGATCACGGTCGCCTCCACGCTTGAAGGAGAGACCGTTGGCGAGGTTGCCCGGAGAATCCTCAAGACCGCCCCTCCCCGGTTTGCATTGGCCGGGATCTCGATGGGCGGGTATATCAGCCTCGAAATCATGCGTCAGGCGCCCGAGCGTGTCTCCAGACTGGCGCTCTTGGACACGACGGCTCGGCCGGACACGCCTGAGCAGACCGTGCAGAGACGGCTGACGCTTGAGGAGGCGCGGACGGGCGATTTCCTTTCGACGGCGCTGGCGGGTCTCACCACGCTGCTTCATCCAGAGCGCCGCGGCGAAGTTTCGCTCCGGGATCTCAACCAGCGGATGGCGCGATCGGTCGGTCTTGAAGGATTCGCGCGCCAGCTCGAGCTCATCATATCGCGTCCGGACTCCCGCCCATTCCTGTCTGCAATTTCGATACCGACCCTGGTTCTTGTCGGCGACACAGATGCGCTGACTCCCGTCGAGCGCGCGCAGGAAATCGCCGAAAACATCCCAGGCACCAAGCTCGTTATCGTGCCGAAGTGCGGGCATCTCTCGACGATCGAGCAGCCCCAAGTGGTATCGAGTGCGCTGGTGGACTGGATAGGCTGGTGATTGCCTCAGGTCTGAAATTTATAGCGAGCCTGTAACCTTCGGCCCTTTCGCCACGACTTAGGCACATGAGGCCGACTGACGGGCAATCTCGCCAATCATGCCGCCCCATCTGCACCAACCACAGGGGGACGTCAGTGCTCAATGAGACCGTGCTCAATCGACTATCCGCATCGCGGATCGACGTTCATCTGATGCGGATCGCGATCGTCTTCATCTTCCTGATGTTCGGGACGGCAAAATTCGCGCTCTACGAGGCTGAAGGTGTTGCGCGGACCGCGGAGCACTATTGGCTGTTTGCGTGGATGTATCCGATCTGGGGCGTGCAAGGAGCCAGCAACGCTATCGGAACGATCGAACTCACCACGGGAGGACTGATCGCGCTAGGTGCGGTATCGCCTCGCGCCGGGCTGATCGGTGGCCTGATGGGCATGGCCACCTTTCTCGTCACGCTGAGCTTTTCCTTCGGTGCCGATCTCTGGCAGGAAGGCTTCGGCTTCCCGTTCATGGGGAGCAGTGCCCAATTCCTGTTCAAGGATGCAGGGCTGTTCGCCCTGTGCCTGGCTCTCACACTCGACGCAGTGCGGAGGCTAGCGCCCCGGCAGGTGGACCGCGGCTGAGGCTGACCCAACAACTGAAGTGTCCGAGCGGGTGAAGGTGGACAGGCTCGGGCGCCTTTCAGGAGGTAGCGGTCCGCGAGGCCCCGGCTTCGCGTTATAGTTCTGAGTCACCAGCCGCGGCGTTTTCCGGCGTGTATTCGACTTCCTCATAGGCGACCATCTCGAGCCACGGTTCCCTGTCGCTGAACTCTTCGTCGGCGCCGCCGACCACGTCGCCATTTTCCGCGAACAGCACGATCGCGTCGCGCCCGTTCTTCGTGCTGCTGTAGAGCACGCCCTCGATTGGCCGTTTCTTCGGACTGGTCACCAAGGTGCGGAAATACTCGGTGACCACTTGTGTCGGCAGATAGTCGAGGTGCGGCTTCTCTTCCCGGTCGATGCGCTTCCGGAAATCCTCGACGAAGGATTCCATGAACTCGGCGATCGGCCGGTCCTTGGCCTTTTCGGCGTCGAAGAGGCTTGGAACCTCCGGCGCCTCTCGGACGTCGAGGACGAGAACCTCGCGGCTCGTGACGAATGTGCCGGCCGCAAATCGCCCCGGCTGGTCTGCGATCTCGGCGAGCGCGGTCTCGCGATCACCGGCGCCGTAGAACATCGGCACGCCGACAGGGCTCATCCGGTTCGGAAGCGTGGCGTTCTCGTAGGGCGGCGGACCCATTCGGGCTGCATCGAAGTCGTGATCTCCCGGGTTCATCCGCTGGCAGCGGACCCAGGGCGTCTTCGCCTTCAGTGGGATCACAAGGCCGTGGTCGAACGTGAATTGAGCGATGTGTTTCAGCAGCTCAGGGATAGTGTAAGCGGCTGCACCCCAGGTCAGATCATACTCCAAATCCGCGTCTTCGTATTGGAGCAGGAAGAAGCGTCGGCGGTGTGTGACGACCTTCTTGAACGCTTCCCAGCTGGCGCCGACGCGTTCGGCCGGGAGGTCGATGAGCGGGTCGCGGTAGCACCAGTCTTGCTCGGGCATGGCCTCCGCGATGGTTGCCATCAGCTCTCCCTTATAGTCCCGGGGAGCTCGAGGCCGATCTCCATCTCGAGCATGGTGCGCGCGTCCATCTCGTCCTCCGGGAACATCCGGTCCTTGGTTTCGGGGTCCTGCGGCAGCGCCTCGTCGGCGCGATCGAATTCGAGCTCAATCTGCGGGAGCATATATTCGAGGACCGTAGTGAGGTTGGTCGCGTGCACGCCGTCGCCCTTGTCGCCGCAGTAATCGCAGATGTTCGCGTTGGCGCTCTTCTCGATCAGTTTCGAGAGATGCGGATCCGCGAAGCAGCTCGAACAAACCTTCTTGTCCTCGAGACCGCTGAGGCGAAGTCGCTGCTCCGCTTCATGGATCATCTGTTCGCTGAAATAGCCCATCAAAATGCTTTCGCTTGTCCTGCGGAGCCACGTCAGGCTGACGCTGAAAGTGGCTTACCGCTAGGGTCTGCCCCTCGCACCTTCGATAACAGTGACCGATTACCGATCTATCTATGGTTGTCGGGTAATCGTCGATGCTGTCGTCGCCGACGACAAGATTCCGAATCTGCCCCATGTCGAACTGAAACGAGTCGGGAACTACGCGCTCGCCCGCGTGAAGGAAGCCGTGCTTGCCGTTACAGGTGGATAGCGGCACTCCAACCTTGCTATTTTAGGCCGAGGTCCGCGGCCATTGCTGCGACCAGTGCGGATCGGGAGACCAGCCTGCGATTGTCGGCCGATCGACGTCGCTTTGGAGGGCCGCGCTGTCAGCGCCCCTTGCCGAGCGCCTGTTTCGCCGCCGGAGTCAGCGTATAGACCGCTTCGCGTCCTGCCCCGCGATTGTGATGATCGACGCGGTAGCCTCGATAGTGCCGGCGAAGGAGCCCGACGCGCACAAGATCGGAGACGGCGCGGCTGACGTTGGTGCGACCCGAACGACGAAGGCGGTCGCGGACCTCGTCGGCCATGACCCCTTCCGCTGCCTCTTCGTCGGAGGGAAGCGCCCCGCGCTTCTCAAGGTCGGCGCGGACATCGGCGATAACGGCGCGTCGGCGCCCGTCGCGCTGCGCCATAGGCATCAGGGCATCGCTGAGCCAATCGCGAACCGGAACGGATTGTCCGTCCTGCGCGACATAGGGGCCGAGGCAATCCCGGTTGCCGGCGGCGCGGGCAATCAGCTCCAGGACCATGAAGGTATAGCGCGGACGAGAGGACGCGCTCGCCAGAAGATCAAGCACCGCCGGCAGGTCCATCTCGTTGCTTTCGCGCTTCGCGGGAGTCGCGATCTCCGACTTGCCCGCCGCGCTTTCGATGGTGAAGAGGTCCGCCTGGTACATGGAACATATCATGCACACTCCGAGTCGGATGTGAATCCCTCTTCTCGCCCTCAGGGCTGATTAGTCACCAGTGACACTTTACCTTTGGCGCTGGTAAAGTGTCATTGATGGCACTGTGTAAAGGGGCTGGATACTCCCTGGTCGGGGCGAGCCTCATCGGAAATTCCTCGCCCGTCCGAAGGTGTCGTCATGCTCTTCGATCAGTCGAGCGCCATGTCCCGAGGTCTTGCCAACAGGGTCGCGTGGATCGGGCCCGCCACCGCTCAACGCACCGTCGCCCCTTGCCAGCTTCATGGGGAACTCCCCTCCCCGCTCGCCGAGTGACGACAGCATCGAAGAGAGGTCGATCAGCTTCTTCGCGATGACGTGGATCACGTCGCCTTCGCGCTGGACCTGGCCGTAGATGCCGACCATCCGGGCGCCCATCACGATCCGGCGGTTCTCCTCGAACATGCGCGGCCAGACGATCAGATTGGCGATGCCGCTCTCGTCCTCGACCGTGATGAACATGACCCCTTTGGCCGAGCCGGGCCGCTGCCGGACGAGCACGATCCCGGCCAGCCAGATGTAGCGACCGTCGCGGGTGTCCAGCAGTGCCTCGCAACGCACCATGTTCCGCGCGGTAAGGTCATCGCGCAGGAATGCCACCGGGTGCCGGCGCAGTGTCAGGCCGACATTGCCATAGTCTTCGACCACCTCGCGGCCTTCAGTCATCGGCTTCAAGAGAACCGGCGTTTCGACGATCTCGGAGACATAGCCGTTCTCGCGCGCGTCGGCCGCGGCAAAGAGCGGGAGTTGCTCGTCGCGCATTGCCTTGATCGCCCAGAGCGCTTCGCGCCGCGCGAGGCGCATCGAGGAGCGGAACGCGTCGGCTTCGGCGAGCCGGTTAAGCGTGGCCGCGCGCACACCCGCGCGTCGCCAAAGCTCCTCCACGCTGCTGAAGGGCTCGTCGGCCCGTGCCGCGATGATCCGCGCCGCGTCGGCCTCTCGCAGCTCGTTCACCATCCGCATTCCTAGCCGGACGGCGAAGTGCTCGTCGTCGACCGGCTCGAGGGTGCAATCCCAGCGGGAGGCATTGACGCAGACCGGCCGCACCTCGACGCCGTGGGCGCGCGCGTCCGCCACGATCTGGGCTGGGGCATAGAATCCCATCGGCTGCGCATTGAGGAGGCTCGCGCAGAAGACATCCGGATGCCAGCATTTCAGCCAGCATGATGCATAGGCGATCAGCGCAAAGCTCGCGGCATGGCTCTCCGGGAACCCGTAGCTGCCGAAGCCCTCTAGCTGGCCGAAGGTCTTTTCCGCGAATTCGGCCGTATAGCCGCGCTCGACCATGCCGTTGATGAGCTTGTCCCGGAACTTCGAGACGCCGCCGGTGTGTTTGAACGTCGCCATCGAGCGGCGGAGCTGATCCGCCTCCGACGGGGTGAAGCCCGCGCATTCGATCGCGACGCGCATGGCCTGTTCCTGAAAGAGCGGCACGCCGAGCGTCTTGCCGAGCACGCGCTCCAGCTCGGGCTTGGGATACTCGACGGGTTCGAGGCCGGCGCGCCGGCGCAGATAGGGATGCACCATGTCGCCCTGGATCGGCCCCGGCCGAACGATCGCGACCTCGATCACCAGGTCATAGAATGTGCGCGGCTTGATGTGCGGCAGCATCGCCATTTGGGCGCGGCTCTCGATCTGGAAGGCCCCCAGCGTATCGGCCGCCCGGATCATGGCGTAGGTACGCGGATCCTCCGGCGGGATCGATGCGAGTTCCATCTCGATGCCCTTGTGCTCTGCGAGGAAGTTGAAGCCGCGTTTCATTGCGGTGAGCATGCCGAGCGCGAGGCAGTCGACCTTCATGAACTTGAGGGCGTCGATATCGTCCTTGTCCCATTCAATGACCTGGCGGTCTGCCATTGCCGCCGGCTCGATCGGCACCAGCTCGTCGAGGCGGTCATGGGTGAGGACGAAGCCTCCGGGATGCTGGGAGAGGTGACGCGGGGTGCCGATCAGCTCGCGTGCGAGGTCGAGCGCCAAACGCAGCCGCCGGTCCGAAAGATTGAGGTTGAGCTCGGCGGCGTGCTCGTCCTTGACCCCTTCCTCGCTCCATCCCCAGACGGTCGACGATAGGGCCTTGATCAGGTCCTCGGGCAGGCCGAGCGCTTTCCCGACATCGCGGATCGCACCTTTGGCCTTGTAGCGGATGACCGTCGAGCACAGCGCTGCGCGATCGCGGCCATAGGTCTCGAACACCCACTGCATCACGATTTCGCGCCGCTCATGCTCGAAGTCGACGTCGATATCGGGCGGCTCCTTGCGCTCCTGGCTCACGAACCGCTCGAACAGCAGGTCCGAACGCTCGGGGTCGATGGAGGTGATGCCGAGCACGAAGCAGACCGCGCTGTTGGCCGCGGAGCCCCTGCCCTGGCAGAGAATCTCGCGGCCGCGCGCAAACCGGACGATCGAGTTCACCGTCAGGAAATATGGCGCGTATCCCAGGTCAGCGATCAGGCCGAGTTCGTGACGCAGCAGCTTCGCGACGCTTTCGGGCACGCCCTCCGGATAACGCTCAGTTGCGGCCTCCCATGTCAACTTCTCGAGCGCAGCTTGCGGCGTCATGCCGGGGATGCTTGCTTCCTCGGGATATTGATATTTGAGCTCGTCGAGGCTGAAGCGGCAGCGATCGGCGATTTCGAGCGATCGGGCGAGCGCTTCGGGATAGCGGCCATAGAGGCGGTGCATCTCGCCGGCGGGCTGGAGAAAGCGGTCGGCATAAAGTTCGCGGCGGCCGCCGAGGTCGTCGATGGTGCAGCGGTGCCGGGTGCAGGTCATGACCTCCTGCAGGACCCGCCGATGCGGATGGTGATAGAGGACGTCGCCGGTGACGACTGTCGGAACGCCCAGCTGTGTCGCGCAGTTGGCGAGGGTGTGGATCCGCATCTGGTCGCCCGGCCGCCGTCGGAGCGTCAGCGCCATGTACCCGCGATCGCCGAATATGCGGGCGAACCGCTCGAGGACGGTCCCGGCCGTGTTGGCCTCACCCGGCACCAACACCCCCACCAGCCCTTCTGCGAACTGGGCGACGTCCTCCCAGCCCAGCTTGCACTTCCCCTTCCCTCCGCGCTTCTTCCCCAGGCTCAGCAATCTGCAGAGCCGGCCATAGCCGGCTCGGTCGATCGGATAGACGAGGAGGGAGTCGCCGTTCGCGAGGTCGAGGCGGCAGCCCACGATGAGGCGGACATTGGTCTGCTTCGCCGCCTCATGCGCGCGGACGATGCCGGCAAGCGTGTTGCGATCGGTGATCGCCAACGCCTCGAGACCGCACGCATCGGCCTGTGCGAACAGCTCCTCGCAGCTGGATGCTCCGCGCAGGAACGAGAAATGCGACGCGCACTGGAGCTCGGCATATCTCATCCGAACAATCCGTGCATGAACCAGCCCTGCCCGCCGGTTGCGGCGTCCATGCCGTCGCCGGCGCGGAAGACCCAGTAGCGGGCGCCGGTCTCGTCCTCGACGAGGAAATAATCCCTGACCGCGAGCATTTCCGCGTCACTAAGTTGCCATTCGCCATAGATGCGCTCAGGGCCGTCGGCGCGCTTCACGCGCCGCCGCATGCCGCGCCATACGAAATGGACCGGCGGGTGATCGGGAAGCAGCGCCATGGTGTCGATCGGTTCGGGGCGACGCAGCATGCGCATCGGACGCGGCCAGTCCGGGCGCCAGCGAAGAAGCGTCGGATCGGCCATAGGAGCGACTTTGGTCACCGATCGTTCCGGGATATCGCTTTCGCGCGCCGCGATCCGGTAGATGCGATGCTCGCCGATGCGATTGCCGAGAATGTCCACGAGCGCCGCGACGTCGGGCGCTGGCTTGTCGCCGAGGTTCGAGATCGCGGTGGGATTGAGCGGTTCGACCAGCGGAGCGGCCAGCGTCATCGTCTCGATGCCGAACCCGGGTGCGATCGTTTCAATTCGGTCGCAGAGCAACCGGGTGAGCTGCTTGCGATCGCGCGTCGGCTTGGCGGTGCCCGCCCGGATTGCCTGCACGGCATTGTCGACGCGGTGAAATCTCAGATCCAGCCGGCGCGCGCCGACGCCATCGCGCTCAAGGCGATCGCAGAGCCGGTCGACGAGCTTCGCGGTATAGCGCGCCATGGTCTCGGCGGCCCCGATGGGTTCGGCGAACCGCTGGGTTTCAATCGGCAGTTCGGCCAGTTCGACAGGCTCGATCGGCTCGCTCGCCCGTCCGAACGCCTGGTCGAGGCGGCGTCCGGGTTCGGACGTGAAGCGCAAGGCGAGCGAGGCGCGGGGCATCGCTTCAAGCTCACCTATCGTTTCAACGCCGACCTTGCTGAGACCGGCCACAAGCTTGGCATCGAGGCGCAGTGCAGCGACCGGCAATTTGCGAAGCCCCGAGTCTTCGAGTTCGGTGACCACGGCGATGGTCTGCTTGCCATACCGGGCCAAGGCGTGCGCCGCACCGTAAGTCGGTGCGCTCACCGCGCGCGCGGCGGTACCGATCTCTGATAAGCGCCGTGCAAGATCGCGCAGGAGGCTCTCGGTCCCGCCAAGGATATGGGTCGCGCCGGTGACGTCGATCACCAATCCGTCGGGATAATCGGCGGCGACCATGGGCGCGTAGCGCCGCAGTGCCCAGAGCGCGAGGCGGTCGAGCGCGTCACGGTCGCCCTGAACGTCCGCATCCTGCATAAATAGCTCTGGAACAAGTGCCTGCGCTTTGGTGGCGGGCATGCCGGCGTGGATGCCGATCGCTCGCGCGGCATTATCGGCCGCAGTGATGACGCGGCGCGGACCCTCCATTCCTGTCAGCACGAACGGTCTGTCAGGAGGCGGCGCGTGCGGCCCAAGCCTGCGACGCTGGCGATCGGTCGGCCAGGTCGGCAGGAAGAGCGAGACGACCTCTCGCATCGCATGCCTCCAACAAAAAATCAGCGTTCTCGCCCGCCCGGCAGCGGATCAGCTCTACAAACCATCGATGTCGCCCAACGCCCTGGACCGGCAAGGGAGCGGAAGGCACGGACGTCACTCGCCAGCGTGTTGCCGCGGCAGTTGGCTGGCCGAAGTCGGCGGCCCCGGAGGGGCGGCGCCAACGCCGCAGTGCGATGCCGATCGTGCCGGTTCCTTCGGCCGCAAGCTGCAGGCGCCGTGACGCGGTCATCGAGAGTTTGGCGACCTCCGCGACGACCCCGGCGAGGCCGCCATGCCGCAATCCTTCCTCGAAGCAGGCGAGCACGGATGCTTCGTCGCCCGCTTCGGCATAGATGACGCGATCGGGGTCGAGGCCGGCCTGTGCGAGCGCTGGCGCAAAAAAGTCGGGTTGGGTGATGCACCAGAGCACCTGGCCTTCGGTGCGAGCGAGGATGCCCGCGGCGAACAGGGCTGCGGCTGCGCCATCGACGACGCCCTGCGCGCCGCCGGCGACTTCGTGCAGCGCTCCACGGGCCAAACCTCCGCCGGGCAGCCGCGCGTCGATTGCGTCGATCCCGAACGGCAGCACGCCGTTGTGGCGGCGATCGGCGCCTTCGATCTGTGCGACTCGGGCGCGAAGAGCGGCAAGCTGAGGGCGCGGCCCTGCTTCCGTCATGGAGGGGCCTCCTAGGCATGGCGGTGGACTAAGTTCCTATTTTGTTCTATCAAGGGGGTATGAGTCAATGAGTTGGAGTCGGGAGGGTGAAAGGGAACTGACTCCATGAGGAATTTTGAGGATTGCCATGTCTCGCTTGCACAGTGTCCAGCGCAGCATCGACGAGATCGCCGCTCATTTTGGAGCCGACTCGGCAACCGGCATCGCAGCGCCCTCCGAAACCGTAGAGGGCACTCCGGGGCTCATCATTTTCCAGAATGGCGGTCGCCGGCTCCTGAAGTCGGCAAGATGGGGTTTCCCACGCCTCACGCGTGAGATGCGTGCTCGCGGCGAAGAGCCAGGACTCATCGGTCTCGTCGCCGACCTAACGAACCCGATGTGGGAACATCTGGTCGTCGACCCGCGCTATCGCTGCCTCATCCCGATCACGCATTTTGCGAACCCGGACGGTGACCCAGGCGCGAAAACGCGCGCGTGGTTCTCGGTCAAGGATCAGCCGCTCGTCGCCTGGGCGGGCTTTTGCCGCAACACGGATGATGGTCCTGTCTATGCCGGCATGACCATGGCGGCGAATTCGGCGGTGATGCCGTTCAACGATCGCATGCCGGTGCTCCTCGATCCGCACGAATGGGATCGCTGGCTGACCGGCGGCATCCGCGATGTCATCTGGTTCCAGCACCGGCTGCCTTTCGATGCCGACCGGATGCTGGTCCAGCAGACCGACGACCTCTGGCGCAGCGGCAAGCCGCCAGTCCCGCCTCAGCTTTCGCTCCTGTAACAGCTGGTGGACTGACCGCGGGTTCCTGATAGGCTGGCGCTATGTGTAACCTCTACACTGTCCGGAAAAGCGCGGCCGAGATCGCCGCACATTTCGGGGTATCCGACCCGATGCAGTCGAATGCGCCCGAAGAGGTTTACCCAGGCTATCCGGGCAATGTCGCCCGGGAAGAGGCCGGCGTGCGAGTCATGCAGTCGATGGTCTGGGGTTTCCCCTACCGGCCAAAGGGCATGAAGCCGACATCCAAACCGAAGGCGGTGAACAATTGCGCCGATATTCGAGGCCGGATGTGGATCGGGCTCGCGCGCAAACCGCAATGGCGGTGCCTCATTCCCCTCACCCACTTTGCCGAAGCCGAGGGGCCGCCCAAGGAAAAACGCGGACCTGGTTCAGCGTGAAGGACGAGCCGGTCGTGGCCTGGGCGGGCTTGTGGCGGATCAGCGACGAATGGGGACCGGTCTATTCGGGGGTCATGACCGACTGCAACGAAGCGATCCGCCCGGTTCATGATCGCATGCCGGTCCTCCTTCACCGCGACGAGTATGACGCCTGGCTCAACGGCACATTCGACGATTCGCTTGCGCTTCAACTCCGGTGCTTTCCGGACGAATTGATCGAGATGGAGCGAACCGCCGAGCCGTGGAACAAGGCGCGGCCCAAGGCGGCCGCGCAACCTTCGCTGCTGCCGCGCTAAACCCGTAGTTGAGCAACGCTAGCCCGCGACCAATTCGATATTGGGATGGTCACCGATAATCTCGAGCACGATATCAAAATAGGTCGGTCCGATGCCACGTTCCGGGTCGGCAAGCTCCTTGGAGATGCGCTCGACGTCGAAGCCCCCAGGATGTTTCAGCTTGTCGAGATACCAGTTGCGCGTGCATTCGAAACCGAGGTCGGAGCGGTTCTTCTCCATGTCCAACCAGACGAGCTTGACCGGTTCTGCGCCATCGATCGCGCCATATCCGCCATAAAGCACGTCATCCAGAGCATCGAGGCTTCGACCAAGCTCCCAATCGACATCGGCCATGAAGACGCGATTGATCTCCCCGTAGAAGGAGGGGAGATCGGTGATCGAATGGCCGTCGATGATCAGTGTCTTCACCGGGATTCACCTCGAGCTAAGCAGGTACCACGACGTCTATAAATGGCGCACGCTAGGGGAAGCTGTGTCGTCCCGACGCTGCCGCCGTCATCGATCAACGATGTAACCTTCTCGGATGCCGTCACGTGATAATCGTGGGACCACCACGGCTGTTGCCGAACGCCTATGCATGCCTGCGGTGGCCCACAATGCCGTGTGGGATCGAACAACGTCGTGAGCAATCCAGTCAGCAAGCTTTCCTGGGATGATCTGCGTGTCATACGCGCGATCGGGAAGAGCGGCGCTCTCGCGCCAGCGGCAGAGACGCTCGGCATAAATACCTCGACGATCGCCCGTAGGTTGTCCAAGGCAGAAGAAGTCCTCGGGGTGACACTCTTCGACCGGCGCCGAACCGGATATTCCGCAACGATCCAGGGCGAAGAGTTGATTGCGCTCGCGGAGCGGGTCGAACTGGACGTCATCAGCGTCGGGCGCCGGGTTTCCGGGCATGGACTGGGCCATGCCGGCGAGCTGCGCATAACAACCAGCGATTCCATCCTGCTGTTTTTTCTCACGCCGCATATCGCCTCGTTCAAGGCGCAGAACCCTGGAATCAAGGTGGAGGTGATCGTCGGAAACGCGTCGCTGAACCTGGCGCGCGGGGAATCCGACATTGCCGTAAGGGCGACCGACAAGCCGCCGGAAAACCTCTTCGGTCGGAAGGTTGCGGCAATAGCGTGGGCGCCCTACGACAAAATCGCTGGTGCAAATCCGGTCGGGGCCGGCGCCGGTCCTCTCTTTGATCGTGATTGGGTTTCTTACGGCGGACAGCTATCGGGCCTGAAGGCCTCTCGCTTCCTCGAGGACCGCGTGCATCCCGACAACATCGCCTATCGGACGGACTCGGTCGCAGGAGCGGCAGCGGCGATCGAAGCTGGTCTTGGGGTTGGCTATTTACCTTGCATGGTTGGCGACCTCTCGCCGGGCCTGATGCGTGTCGGGCCGATCGAACCGCTGCTCAACGACGAGCTGTGGCTATTAACCCATCCGGACATCCGCAATTCGAGCCGAATCTACGCCTTCATGACGCACTGCGCTGAGGCGATTTCCCAGAATCGCCCACTGATCGAGGGATGTTGCGGTTCGGCAGTCGCGCCCGAAGTCTCGAAGACGTGCTTCCTGGAACTCCACGCGCCGTTGGATGGCACTGCGCGGAACTCGAATCAAAGACCCGGTTGTTGGCGATCCACCTTTGCGTGAACTGCCATCACCCCTTCTCCCTGATCCGAAATGAGGAAGACGATACCGTTCGATTCCAATGCACGCCGAATTTGGTCGCGCGTCGACTCATACACCCTGACCTCATTTGCGGATTCAAGGCGTTTCAATGCCGTGAGCGATACAAGGGCTTTGTCCGCCAGAGTTTCCTGCGTCCAACCCAGCAAAGCCCGCGCGGCTCGCGACTGACGGCCGGTGATCATGCATGATCACCTCCCATCAGATCAGATCCGCATTCCAGAACTACGGCTAATTTAGTCGCTTCCGGAGATTGTGGCGAGCAAGTTCGCTTGTCGGCCGCCGGGCACCGTCACCGCCTGCCCAAGCCACTACAACGGGGGTTTCGGCGCCGAACCGTGCCTTGTTCGCGCTCGCACTACCGGTCTGCCATCACGACTATTCTGGATACAGGTGAGTGCGCGCCATCAATCACGGCATCGGCGCGTCGATCGAATGAACAATCGCCGCGAGATTCTCGGGGCCCTTCTCCGGCTTGTTGAGATCGTGGACGACGAAGCCGTAGCGGCCATCGGTCGGAGCAGGATCGGCGCCCAGCGACCTTTTGTTTCCCGATGGAGAGCGATTTCAGCTGCCGAACAGATGCGTGGAGTGGGTGACTGCCGCGCCAGCACGCATCGCGGCAGCGACGATCGCGGCTTCGCTCAATTCCGCGTCGGTCGCGCCGGCCTCGCGCGCCGCTTTGGTGTGGAGATCGATGCAATATGGGCATTGAGTGGTCAGCGCGACGGCGACAGCGATCAGCTGCTTTTGCTGTGCCGTGAGCGCACCATCGGCGAACGCGGCTTTGTCGAATGCCCAGAATGCTTTCATCGCGTCAGGCGCGTTCTCATCGAGTTTTTTCAGACGGCTTAGGTTCTTCATGTCAAACATCGGAATCCTCCTCGTTGATGGGACGTGGTCGGCGAGTTGCCGATGTCAGGTTTTCGAAGTGGGCCTGCCGTTGGTTACGAGAAGACCAAAATTCTGGGTATTTATGCGGTTTGCAATCGGACGCGGGAGACTGCGGCCCGGTCCTTCGCCGTCATAAGGCGCGCAACGGGCTCCGCGTCATTTGCCAAAAGTGGCTCAGCTGATCGGACGGTCCAGCACCTTCTCGATGCAGGAGATCAATTCCCCGCTGTCGATTGGCTTTTCGAGCAGGTGAAGCCTTTCGTTTGCCGCCGAGCCGATCATGGCCCGCTCCGGGTATGCGGTGACGATGATCACGGGTAGCGGCACACTGCGCTCGCTCAGGATCCGCCTGAGCTCAAGCCCGTTCATCTCCGGCATCTGGAGATCTGAAACGACGATATCGAAGCGATCGAGACCGCTCGAGAGGAAGCTGGCCGCGGACTCGAATGTCTCCGCATCCGCACCGAAGGACCGAAAGAGGCTCGCAAGCGAAGTACGAACGAGGTCATCGTCGTCTACGATGGCAATGACGGCATTGGTGGCCAAATGGGTCCTCTTGCGCGGTAGGCGATTAAAATGCGGATCTCGTAAACGGTCAGGACTCCGGGGCGATCGCCTGTGGCCGGATCGTTCAATTGGGGGTCTGCTGCTGGCGCGTTCCTCGCTCGATCGCTTCCATCATGCGCACGACTTCGGCGAGCGTCCGCGCCTGCATCTTTCGCATCGCCCTGCCACGGTGGAGCTTGACGGTGATCTCGCTTAGTCCGAGTTCGGACGCGACCTGTTTGTTGAGCAAACCTGAGGTAACGAATTTGAGCACCTCGCTCTCGCGCTGGGTGAGCGATTTGAACCGGCGGCGCAGCGAGCGCAGCTCTTCGTCCTGCTCTTTCAGGTGCCGGTCTTGGGCAAGGGCATTGGAAACCGATTCCAGGATGTCCTGATCGCGAAACGGCTTCGGGTGGAAATCGACGGCACCTGCCTTCATTGCCCTGACCGACATCGGAATATCGCCGTGACCGGTGATGAAAAGTATGGGGATCCGCTCATCACGCTTTGCGAGCTCGCGTTGCAGGTCCAGTCCGCTTACGATCGGGAGGCGAATGTCAGCGACCAGGGCACCGCACGCCATCTGGCAGCGGATTTTCCAAGAGCTCTATCGCGTCCGCGTAGAGAGCGACACGATAGCCTGCCGAACGTAGCAACCTTCCAAGTCCGGTTCGAATCTGCTCGTCGTCATCGACGACGAGGACAATCGGTGCCGCTTCCCCGAATGGCATTGTCGCAGGCATTTCGGGCTTATGACTCATCAAGTACAATCTCGCCCTCCATCGAGCACTATGGCGGCACCGCGAACGGACCTCTCATTCGTTTACCCCGCAGTCGAAGGCGCTTCTATCACACGTTCGTATAGCGCTCGCCGGGTCCCGCTGAGACCGAATGGCATCTAGTGCTCCACGGGGAAGGTGAATCCGACCGTTGCTCCGCCCGCCGCGTTACCGCGGACGAAAATCTCGCCGCCATGGCTTTCTATGATCGACCTGCAGATCGATAGACCCATCCCCATGCCTTCAGCCTTGGTTGTGAAGAACGGCTCGAAAATCCTGGCGAGATCGTCCTCGTCAATTCCGGGCCCGTCGTCACTCACGCAAAGCGTAACGTCGCCCTCGTGGTGAGATGTCTCAATGATCAGGCGCCGCTCGGAATCATCTTTGCGCGGCGCTTGGAGGGCGTTCATCACCAGATTGATCAGCACTTGCTGTATCTGAACCTGGTCGGCGATGATGGTAGGATGATCGTCGGCGAGGCGGACAGACACGCGTGCGCGATGCTGGCTTATGTGCGAGCGCAGAAGTGGGAGAGTACTTCGGACCAGGTCGCCAAGGCCAAATCGGGCAGGCTCCGGTTCTTTTCTGGCAAATATCGCCCGCAATTGCCGCACGACTTCGCTGACTCGGCGCGCGCCGATTACGGCGCTTTCGACCGCCTCGCGCGCTTCTTTGAGGTCGGGCTCGGGCCGATTGATCCAGCGCAGGCTGGCTTCACTGTTGGTGAGAACGCCTGAGATCGGCTGGTTTATCTCGTGAGCGATCGATGCTGTGAGCTCGGCCATGGTCGCAATACGCGTGACGCGGGTGAGGTCCGCTTGCGCCCGATGCATTTCTTCTTCGGCGAGCTTCGCCGCGGTAATGTCCATCACCACGCCTGAGGCATTTTCGCCATCGTCATCGGCATGGGTCGGGTTCACCAAGACCCGCAAGTGCTTCAGACGCTCGTCGGGCATCACCACTCGAAATTCGAAACTAAGGTCGCTTTCACCGCTCTTGATGCGTTCGATCGCCGCGAGCACGTGCGCGCGATCGTCTCGATGGACGCACTTCAACACGACCTCGAAGCCCGGCGTCACCGATCGGTCGAGTCCGAAAATTCGGTAAGTCTCGTCTGACCAATAATGCTCGCCGGTGACGCGGTTTAGCGCGACGCTGCCCGTCATGCTTATCAACTGGCCCTGCCGGAGGAATGCTTCACTACGTCGAAGCTGCTCCTCGGCTTGCTTGCGGTCTTCGATATCGAAGGTCGCGCCATACCATTGGTGGACTTTCCCTTCGTCGTTGAAGCGTGCGGAACATACGGAGAGACACCAACGATACCCGGTATCCGGACTGCCGACCCGGAACTCGTACATCCCATCGCCATCGCTGAATCTGTGCTTGTCCCAATAGTCGACGATACCCTGTCGATCTTCGGGATGGACAGAATCCTGCCAGCCCCACCCCATAACCTCTTCGAGTGTTTTACCCCAGGCCTTCAGGTAGCGCTCGTTTGCGTAGTCCATTTCGCCATCGGCTGTCGTGCGCCACATCATCGTCGGTGCATGATCGACCAATGAGCGAACGTCGGCCAGTTCGTGATCTGTATTCAGTTCAGCCGATTTCCTATCGTCGATCGAGAGCGCCACCAGCGCACGCGCCTTCTGTCGATACGATGGGCCGCAGTTTAGGAGAAACCAGCGATACTGCCCCGCGGCGTCCCTGATCCGAATGTCGAGTGATTGACCCGTCTCGGAAAGCGACGGGTCACGCAGAAATGCGAGCTGCGCACGATCGTCTGGATGAATGTAGTCGAACCATCGGTCGAGAGACAGGTGATCACCAGTGACGCCCGCGAGCCGTTCCCACGCCTGGTTGAACCCGAAGGCGCCGTGAGCGGGATCGAAGTACCACACCAGCGCGGGAAGCTCGACGTCGGTTACCGAAGATGCGACATCGGCGCGGTTGATTTTCGATTCCGTCGCGTCAGAAGCCATTCAAACCACACACCATCGCCGCTACCCTGCTTATTCGGCGACGAGCGAGCGCGGTCGTCGCACCGCGCGGTGATATCTGGCAAATTTGGCAAGGATTTTTAATTGGCAATTCTGCCGACTAAGGTACGCAAAAATGCCGGTTAGGCAGTGCGCTCCCCACAGTCGAGGGCAATCCTTCCGCCAACTCCGAGAGTTTGCTTCAGCGTATCGCTACAACACGCGGCCATTCGTCACGAACCGGGTGCCCTCTTCGTCGATGACATAGGCGTAGGTCGCGTTGAGCTTGCAGCACATTGCGTCGATGATGCTCGTCCCAAGCCCAGGCTGCCTTGAGGCTAGGTGATCGTCAGGCTGTCCGCCATAATCTCTGACTTCCATTCGGAATGCGGATAGTGCCGGGAAGAACAGGCATATCTCGATGTCACGTGGTTCATCGGGCGCGTAGGCGTGCTTGCACGAGTTTGTGACGAGCTCCGTGACCAGGATACCCAGGACGCTGGCAAAATCGGCCGATACCATTCGCCCTTGGATATGCGCGCTGATGTGCTTGCGTCCGATGCCGCCGCAGAAGGTCTGCTCGATCGCCTCCGCAAGGTCGAAGAGGTAGCTGGCAATATCGATGGAGTTGGGCGAGCGGGCGTGATGAAGCTGCTTGTGAACCGCGCCGACGGCGCCGATGCGGTGGATTGCAGTCACCAGCGCGTCGCGTACAGAATCGTCGGATGCGTGCCTGGCCTGAACGGACAGAAGCGACGAAATCAATTGCAGGCTGTTCGCCACGCGGTGGTCAGTCTCTCTTTGGCTGATCGTCTCGGCTGGCAGAACGACCATCCCTCCTGCTGGTTCGTGGATCAGGTCTAGCGTCATGACTGCCTCCCGTTGATGGATCGCCGGGAGTTTATGATTTCGTGCCAAGAGCGAAACTATACACAGGTCTTGCGCACACCAACCAATGCGTAGCGTGCGCCGGCGTGGCGATCTGGCGGCTCCCTTCGCGTCGCGTGGGTCGTCATCGGTCCAATTTTGTAATGGATGTAACCGAACTGGCGTGACGGCGTGTCTAGAATCAGGCCGCACGCCAGGGACTGCACGACCCCCAGCGGTGTAGCTGGAGCAATATTGCGACGTCCCCCACTGGAATGAGAGCCGCCATGCATCGTTTTCCCCATACCGTCTTCGTCGCTGCCGGTCTTCGCACACCCTTTGGGCGCGGAGGGGGCGCGCTCGCGAGCTACGACGCAATCAGCTTATCGGTTCCTGTTGCCCGGGCGATGGCCGACCGAGCCGAACCTGATCTGGTTGTGTGGGGAAGCGTGATTCCTAATCTCGGCTGGAGCAACATCGGCCGTGAAATGTGGCTCGACGCCAAGCTCAATCCAAATGTCCCAGCATTCTCGGTCGTGCTCGCCTGCTCGACCAGTATGACCGCGGCATTTGCGGCTGCCGGCATGCTCGGTGGCGGGACGGACCTCACGATGGTCGGCGGTGCGGAGGTTATGAGCCGCCCGCCAATCGCGCTGACGTCGGATGCGTCCAAGCGATTGACCGACCTCTTCGCGCGCGATCCTTCGGCCGCCCTTGCCGCGCTGAAGGCGCTCGAGCCAACGGATTATGTACTTCCTGTTAAGGGTTGGGCCAACCGCATCACCGGCCGCACGATGGGCGACCATATGGAAGAAACTGCAAAGGAGTGGCGCATCAGCCGCGAGGCTCAGGATGCATGGGCGCTCAAGAGCCACCAGCGCGCAGTCGCTGGCTGGGATAGCGGGTTCTTCGAAGATCTGGTCATCAAGCTGCCCGAGCTGGAGCGAGATGCAAATCCGCGTGCCGACACCTCGGCTGAGAAGCTTGCCGCGCTCAAGCCCGCTTTCGACAAGACGAGTGGAAACGGTACGTTGACTGCCGGGAATTCGTCCCCTGTCACTGACGGTGCCGCGGGTTGCTGGATCGCCAATGAGGCCGGCCTCGCGCGCCTTCCGGCCGATACGCCCTATTTGCGTCTGGTCGACTATGAGATTTCGGCGGTCGACCATCATACTGAGGGCCTGCTGATGGCGCCTTCCTATGCCATTCCTCGCCTCCTTGCGCGGCACGGCCTGCGTTACGACGATATCGACCTTTGGGAAATCCACGAGGCGTTCGCCGCTCAGGTGTTGGCGAATGTCGCAGCCATCGAGAATGGGGAATGGATCCGGGCCAAGACCGGCGTCGACGTGGATTTCGGGACTTTCTCGTGGGACCGCGTTAACCCCAACGGTGGGTCGGTTGCGATCGGTCATCCGTTCGGAGCTACGGGCGCGCGTGATTTGAGCCAGGCTGTCAAGGAGCTTTGGTCACGGCCAATCGGATCTCGCGCGATCATCAGCGTCTGCGCTGATGGCGGTCAGGGGACGGTCGCCCTGCTCGAACGGGTCTGATCGCTTCTGATGCAGCAAGTCGAGCACAGGTTGCGGAGTGAAATTGCTGCCTGCACTACCTGTGCGCCGCATCTCCCGCTCGGTCCTCGGCCAGTTACCCAATTCAGTGCCACGTCGCGGGTCCTCATCATCGGACAGGCGCCGGGCACCAAAGTGCATGCCAGCGGGATTCCCTGGCAGGACGATAGCGGCAATCGCCTGCGCGAATGGATCGGGCTCGACGATCACGAATTCTACGATCCCGCGAAGGTGGCGCTCGTGCCGATGGGCTTTTGCTATCCGGGCAAGGCAGGGGGTGGTGACGCCCCACCTCGACCGGAGTGCGCGCCTCAGTGGCATCGCCGCATTCTCGACCTCCTGCCGGCCGACCGCGTCACTCTTCTGGTCGGCTCGTTCTCACAGTTACATTATCTTCCGAAGGATGCCGGCAGAACTCTCGTCGAGCGCGTCCGCGGCTTCAAGCGCTTTGCCCCTGCCCTCTTTCCGACGCCGCATCCCTCGTGGCGCAGCGTTGGCTGGCAGAAGCGTAATCCATGGTTTGAGGCGGAACTACTTCCGGAGCTTCGTACCGCCATCAGGCTTAAGTTGGACTGGCCGTAGCGGTTCGACCGATGACGAAGTCGCGCATGTGCGATCCCCCATGCAAGGATTTATGGAATGATCGAATGGCGTGAGATCGAATATCTGCCGACAGATTTGGTGGCAGGACGCAGTTTTCTCTTTTGCACGCTCGACAAACGCATCTTCCATGTCACCCTGGTTCTTCGAGGTGGAGCAACAGCTTGCTGGTCGACCGGAGGCGCTGGGGCGGGCGCGGCGCTTCTATCGGACCGGGACATGGCTCTTGTGACGCATTTCGCCGCCCCCAATCTGCCGGACGCGGACGAGCGTCAGATCGCTGCCGTCGCGGTCAGGGTTGCCAATCTAGATGGTCGGTCCTTTGCCTATGAGCATGATCGTTATGGTCGATGATGCGGCTCTTGTACCGTGGCTTCCAGAGACAAATGAATTTCAGCCGCTTGAAGCCGAACGGCGGAGGATCAGCGAGCAGGTAGCCGCGCAAGTGGGATTCGGTTCGGCAATACGCGGCACCGGGCAAGACAGTAAGATCCTGTACTGCGCCGGATCACGCAGACCCGCGGCTCCATGCCGCACAGGTCGGTGCCGGGCTCGCTGCGCTAAGACGCCTGCGGCTTTCGTCGGACTGATGGCCGGGAGCAGGAGCTTTTGTAACCGCCGCATCACAGCGGGCGAGCTTCTGTTTGAACTCGGACCGGTGCGGTTGGCCGCATCGGACAGGCATAAGAGAGGAGAATCCTTTGGCTATCACGGGAAAACCACACGACATCTCGCAGGATATTGAGATCATCCAGGGTGCGATCGCCGGTGAGCACGCGGGGATCGCGGCGTACCGGATTGCCGGTGGCAGCGGCCTTCTCGCTCCGGACACGCTCAAGGTCGCATTGCTGTTCAAGGATCATCACGAAGGTCATCGCGATGCGCTCGAGAAGCTCGTCACCGAAATCGGTGCGACGCCGGTTCCTCCGAAGAGCGACGACGAGTATGTCGCCGATCTGAAGCTCGCCGCGCTGAAATCGCAGGCTGACATTCTCTCTCGCGACAATGCTCGAGCGCGGAGCCGCGAGTGGTTATATCAGCCAGATTTCGACCATCCGCGATCCCGGGCTGGCCCAACTCTTCGCTCAGATTTCGGCAGATGAGATGATCCATTGGACGACGCTCAATGGCGCGGTCGGCGGATCATTGCCGAGTGAGCCATTCCAGTTCGGCTGATCGCGAAACGCGGCTGTGGCGCAGGGATCCGACGACAGGCCTGCTGGTGAATTTGGCGCCAAGCTCGCTGGCAGGTGCAAGTGCGCGAACGATGCGGGGATTGAACATCCTAATCGATCAGGCCCAGCACTGTTGGCCAGGGGCGTCGAGTAGCCCGCAGGCTAGCCTCAGCAATCCAGCGCACGAGGTGTGTTAGAATGACGGCGAAGGGGCGCGAGGGCGTATTTTCCCCCGCGTCCCGTGTCCCGCGTTCGCCGCACTATCAGCTGCGGAATGCGTTCGGGAACAGCTTCTTTAATCCCTCCACCTTCGGTCGGTCGTTGATGACGATATAGGGAAATGAGGGGTTCTTCGCGTAGAAATCCTGATGGTAGCTTTCCGCCGGATAGAATGGACTTTCGGCCTCGATCCGTGTCGCGATGGGACGGCGAAACACGTGGGCCGCTTCGAGTTGCTTGATGTATGCGTGCGCGACCTTCGCCTGTGCAGCATTCTGCGGGAACAGCGCAGATCTGTACTGCGTCCCTACGTCCGGCCCTTGGCGGTTGACCTGGGTCGGATCAGCTACGACCGAGAAATAGATGCGCAACAGGTCCGCGTAGCTGACGAGGTTGGGATCGAAGACGACCTTCACCGATTCCGCGTGTCCAGTCCCACCGCCAGAGACGAGGTTGTAATGGGCGTTTGCGGCCGAGCCACCAGTGTAACCCGAGGTCGCGCTGATCACACCCTTCACATGACTGTAGACCCCTTGCACGCCCCAGAAGCACCCGCCGGCAAAGATCGCAGTCTCTCGATTTGCTGAGGCAGGCGCCGTGATTGCCGGCGCTGGCGTTTTGGTTGCTGGTCCGGCGGCGACGGCCGGCAGTTGCGTGAATGCGAGGATACCGGCGCCGGCCAGTGCGGCGATGGTGAGTGTGCGGAACATGAGAGGACTCCTTCCGGTTTTATCGGGATATTCGCCGGGAGAATTGATTTGGTTACGGACCGCGAAGGAATTTCGGCGGTGTAACCATTTCCGCTTGGGCGACGAACAAGTCAGTATGAGCACATTGTCACATCCCACTCGCCGCGGGCTACTGGGTCTGCTGGCATCCGCCGCAACCGCTGCCGTCGTCTGGAAGCTTGCCGGTCAAGGCGGTGCCGCAGCTGTCGCAGCGACGCCCGCGCCCTTCCAACTTTCAGACGCCGCCTGGCGAAAGCGCCTCACTCCGGCCGCCTACGCGGTTCTGCGCAAGGCGAACACCGAGCCACCGTTCTCAAGTCCGCTCGATCACGAAACGCGTCGAGGAACTTATCACTGCGCCGGCTGCGCGGCTCCCCTTTACTCCTCGTCGACCAAATTTGACTCGCACACCGGGTGGCCGAGCTTCTACGACCATCTTCCTAATGCCGTCGGCGAGCGGGCTGATTACGGTCTTGGTCTCAAGCGAACTGAGGTGCATTGCGCCCGCTGCGCGGGCCATCTTGGGCATGTCTTCAACGATGGCCCAGCGCCGACGGGTCTGCGCTACTGCATGAACGGACTAGCTCTCTCGTTTCGCACTGCCTGAGATCAGTGTGTCGCGCTGGCGCGCTGCCCGCAAGCCTCATAACCAAGCGACAGCTTCAGGAGGTTTTAGCGCGTCGCCCGCGGTTGCTCGATCGCAAAGCCGGCTCGACGGCAGAGCCGGCCCCAGCCGTCCCTTCGCCGATCCAGACATATACGACAGGCTGCACTGTGCCCCACATGGCATTCGCGGCCGCAAGATGAGCTAACGTTCCGAATTACCATCGATTGATCAGTGGCAGAGCGAGTCTCGCGACGATCGCTACGATTGCGCATGCCAGCATGAACCATATCATGACGTAGAGTGGATCGCCATGCGGACAGGCAAAGACGAACAGCAGGGCCCCAAGCGCGGCACCTGCTATACCGATGGAGAGTGCGCTCCCTCGCAGGTCGGTGGGCGCGCCTCTGCGCATGAGCCAGCCAAGAATAGCGATTGGGGGGATCGCAAGCAGAACGATTGAAATCAGGCATTCGATACCCTCGGTGATAGCCAGGCGCTGCCAGAATGGTCGCGCAGCGTGGACCGTCGTGGCGTCGACGACCCATCCAACGAGCAGGATCATTGCGACAAGGGCAGCGATCACTCCAAGACCCCGATGCGGCGGCCGAGCAGGATCGAGTGACCTCAACGCCACGGTTACGCTCACCGCCGCGAGCAGAGCGAGACTTCCGAGCTTCCACAGAAAGGACGGCATCGAGGCCGTCGCCTCTGCCATATGGCCGCGTCCCGAGCCTAGCAACCAATAGAGGCCGAGCTCGATTGCAAGGAGCAGGGCCACGATCCGCGCGTCGCCCGCGACACTGCGCGCTTGAACCGGCTTGAGGTCCGCGACGAGTTCGTCGACGAGTTGATCAGTTTTCATCGATCCCTCCGTGTACAATGCGTGCGAGCCGGGCGAGCCCTCTATGAATGTTTACTTTCACGAGCGATTCCGATTGGCCGGATCTGGCGGAAGCTTCCCGAATGCTCAGACCGTCGAGCTTGACTAGGCGGATCGCCTCTTCTTGTGCGGGATTAAGCTTTCGGAGCAGGCTACGCAGCGCGATCGCGCTCGTGACCGATGCTTCGTGCCCATCCACGGCGACGTGTTCGGTGAGGGGTTCGCTCGCCTGGCGGCGCATGGCCCGCAAACGGTCGATCCATTTATATCGGGCGATCGCAGCGACCCAAGGCCTGAAGGGCCGACCGGGATCGTATGTGTGTCGTTTCTCGTGGACCGCAATCAGCGTTTCCTGGACCGCGTCCTCAATTGCCGGACCAGGCAATCGGCGTGCGTAGAAGCCCGTCAACCAGTCTTTCAATTCCAACAGGAGCCGGCGATAGGCGCCGCCATTTCCTTGCTGTGAAGCGGCCATCAGCGCTCCCCAATGGTCCATAGGACTAGCCCCCGGATCGCCGCCACCTAGCGCGACGAACCTGCCCTTGGCTGGATCAGGAGGAACATTGGGCACGACCTATACTTCGTGCGAGCTCCGCTTTGGTTACACGCGATCAGAAGCCATGGGAGCGACGAAACCCATCAGTTTCTGGCAGCGGCGAGAATTGGGCCGCCGGGGCCCGCCTGAAGGAAGACTGCGTCCCTCAGGCCATCGTCGTTCTGGTTCAACGCGATTTCGTGCATGGCGCCCGTCCAATGCCCTATCCGGGTCAACGAATGAACGATGTTGCGGTGAGGCAGGGTTCGTCCGCTGTTCTCGCCCGCGTCGATCGAAACGTAACGCGTCTCGGGATCAAAGCGAGCCAGCCAGATATCGGCGCCTCCGACGGGGGCCTGCGCGTCGCCGATCGTAGCGCCGCCTTGATGCAGCGTGATTGTCGGTCCGTCGCTATGTGCGCCGCCAATAGCCGCGGCCAGCTCATCGGCACGATTGCCGATGAGAGTATTGGTCCCATTGACCCAGACCTGAGGCGTCGCGACGCTCAACCGATGGTTCGCGTGAGCGTAGTCCCACTGCCGCTGCGTAAACGCGGGTTTTGCGTAGGTATCCTTCCAGCCGAGGTGATCCCAGTATGTCACTGCAAATGACAGAGCGACGACATCCGTCGCGTCGGCCAGGGCGTTCAGATGCGTATCCGCTGGCGGACAACTGGAGCACCCTTGGCTTTGGAATAATTCAACCAGCACGGGTCGGCTCAGTTTCGGTTGCGTGATCGACATAGCGCTCAGATGCCCGTCGACACGCGATGAGAGAGCGCCTTCTGAGCCCAGGCGACGATCGCTGACGTGGGCATGGCGCCGGATTGGCGAGCTATCTCTTTGCCTTTGTGCAGGATCATCAGCGTCGGAATGGACCGGATGCCGTAGCGTTCTGCGAGACCCGGCTCGGCTTCGGTATTGAGCTTGGCCAATCGGAGCGTCGGCTCGAGTTGAGCAGCGGCCGCGGAGAAGGCCGGCGCCATTTGCCTGCACGGCCCACACCAAGGCGCCCAAAAATCGACCAGTAGCGGAATGTCGGATCGTTCAGCGAGCGCGCCGAAGTTTTCAGGAGTGAGAACCGCCGGTTCTCCTGTGCGCAATTCGACGCCGCACCGTCCACATTTCCCGTCGTCCGCCAATTTGCTTGCCGGCATGCGGTTTGTGGCCCCGCACGCCGCACATCCGACCATTTTGTCGTTCAAGTTTGCCATCGAGGTTCCTGCCTGTTTTTCCATAACTCGTGGAACCATCGGAGTTGGTGACAACCGTTCGCGGCGATTTTTTGCAGAGGCTATCTGGCTTCGTGACGATCGCCTTCTGTAACCTCGAATAGTGTTCAGCCGAGAGACATGGCGACAAGGCTCCCCCAGCGCGACAAGGGAGAACTGGCGCTGCAATAGGTCGGCAATCTGAGGCTCGCGCGCGGAGATTTTTTGCAGATGACTTCGTCCACTCGCCAATACGATGCGATCATCATTGGAGCTGGCCAAGCAGGGCCATCGCTTGCCGGCCGTTTGACCGATGCCGGCATGCAGGTGGCGCTGATCGAGCGCAAATATGTGGGAGGCACATGCGTCAACACCGGCTGCATGCCTACCAAGACGCTAATCGCGAGTGCCCGGGTCGCCCATGTGGCGCGGCGAGCTACAGACTTCGGCGTGGTCACTGGAGAGGTGCGGTTCGACATGACAGTCGCCGCCGCGCGCGCTCGAAAGGTCATCGAAGACGCGCGTGGCAGCAACGAAGCCTGGCTGAAGTCGATGAAGAATCTCACGTTTCTGCAGGGTCATGCACGTCTTACGGGGCCTTCGACAGTCGCGGTCGATGGAATGACCCTCCATGCACCGAAGATCTTCCTCAACGTGGGTGGTCGCGCGCATATCCCTGCGATGGCCGGCATCTCGGACGTGCCGTATCTAGATAACACCGATATGGTCGCGCTCGACCGGGTGCCGGAACATTTGATCATCGTCGGCGGCGGCTATGTCGGTCTCGAGTTCGCCCAGATGTATCGCCGTTTCGGCGCCCAGGTGACGATTGTTGAGCGCAATGATCGACTTGCGACGCGCGAAGACGGAGACATCTCCGCTGCTCTGACGGAAATGCTCGAAGCAGAAGGTGTGACTGTCCGGACCGGGGCGGATTGCATCGGGTTGGCAACTGACGGTGAAGGCGTCGCTGTCACCGTAAATTGCCTTCAAGGTGAACCCGTGGTTCACGGAAGCGATGTCCTCATCGCCGTAGGCCGACGACCCAACACCGACGATCTCGGCTTGGCCGAAGTCGGGGTGGACGTCGATGATCGAGGATTTGTCTCAGTCGACGACAAGTTGCGAACCAGCGTCGATGGAATCTGGGCGCTTGGCGAATGCAATGGACGCGGTGCCTTCACCCATACCGCGTACAATGATTTCGAGATCATCGCGGCGAACCTGCTCGACGGCGACCATCGAACGTTGGACATGCGCGCTCTGGGTTACGCGGTCTACACCGACCCGCCGCTTGGACGCGCCGGCATGACCGAAGCGGAGGCGATTGCCAACGGGCACAAGATACTCGTGTCCACTCGCCCCATGTCGCGCGTGTCTCGGGCGGTTGAGAAGGGTGAGACAACAGGCCTGATGAAACTGGTTGCCGATGCAGCCAGCCGCCGCATCCTTGGCGCCGCTATATTCGGTGTCGGCGGCGATGAAGCGATACACGCGGTGCTGAATCTGATGAGCGCAGGCCAAACGGTCGACACCCTGCGTTGGGCAGTTCCGATTCATCCAACTGTCGCGGAGTTGCTTCCGACGATGGCGCTCGATCTGGCGCCACCCGGGGATACGCCGGGATGAGGCGAAGCAACCGAAGCGAGGGCGGAACTCCGCCTGCGGAAATGGAGAGACCAGGTGTCCAGTGTGAATAGCCTTCGAGAAGCTTCAATTTACCCGACCGGCATTTCGGTTCCGTTCGCAGGAAGCTGGGGGTGGCTGCTCTTCCGTGGTGTCGTCGCCATGGTGTTTGGCGTCGCAGCGATAGCGATGCCTGTCACCGCGTTGCGCGCGCTCGCGTTGGTCTTCGCGATCTATCTCCTTCTCGACGGAATCGCCGCGCTCGGATGTGGGCTAAAGACAGCACGGGCACACCGATCCGGCATCTGGCTTATGATCGAAGGCTTCTTCGGGATTATCGCAGCGGTCGCCATCGTGCTGTTCCCGATTGCCGCGGTGTTCGGGCTGGTTGTGCTTGCCGCTGTGTGGGGACTTGTCTCCGGCGGAGCGTTGGTAGCTGCCGCGTTCAAGATGCACCGCGGTCACGGTCGGTGGTGGGTCGCAGCATCTGGAGTCATATCGATTGTCTGGGGTGCGCTGCTCCTCATCTCTCCGATCGCCGGCGCGATCGTACTCGCGATATGGTTGGGTGCCTATGCGCTCGTCTTCGGTGCGATGATGGTCTTTCTTGCCTTCCATGTGCGCGGTCGGATCGAGACAAGCGGCGCCGAAATACAAACTGAAACGCCAACTCCAGGCGGCCAGGCAAACAAGCGTTGAGCCGCAAGGAACGCGGAGAAGTGCAGGCCGAATGTCAGAGCCTATGGACGAAAGCAGCCTTAAGAAAGTCCGGATTCTTAAGCTCTGATCGCACTTCTTATGAAGCCAGCGTCGCTTTGCCTACCGCCTGCTCCGTGCCCGACTTGTTACCCCCTTCATTGTATTGTGAACCACCAGCACTAGATCATTGGCATGCAACAACCTGTAGTTTCGTTTCGCGAGCATCGTGAGCTCGGCGAAGTCGCGTGGCTGCGCGATTATGATCGCGGTCTCGCGCTTGCGGCCGAACAGCGAAAGCCCGTCCTCCTTCTCTTCCAGGAGGTGCCCGGGTGTTCGACCTGCGTGCGCTTCGGGCAAGATGTCCTGACGCACCCGCTGATGGTGGAACTGATTGCTGATCGGTTCATCCCGGTGGCGATTTTCAACAACCGTCCCGGCAGGGACGCAGAGCTTCTGGATCGTTACAACGAACCGTCGTGGAACAATCCCGTAGTGCGGTTCCTCGCGTCTGACGGAGCCGAACTGGTTCCCAAGCTGGCCGATCGCTACGACGCTCTGGGACTTCACGAAAAAATCACTGCCGCCCTCGAAATGACCGGCGAGCACGTCCCCGGCTATTTCCGATTGCTGGGCCGCGACCTTCTACTCGAATATGGTCTCGGCAAATGCGTTACATACATGACGCCGTGCTTCTGGTCCGGCGAAACGAGCCTCGCTCAGCATGCGGCGGTGATATCGACCGACGCAGGTTGGGTTGATGGCGAGGAAGCGGTGAGAGTGCGCTTCGATCCGCGCATGGTCCCGGGTCAGGACCTGGATGAATACGCGCAGAATGAAGGTTTCACTGCGATTGACGGCAGTAAGTTCCAGATCGACCGTGAGCCGCAGTTCTATCTGCGCAAGTCGCCGGCGCGCCACCTGCCGCTAACGGCCGCTCAGCGTACGCAGGTCAATCTTGCGTTGCCCTATCGAGGTTCGCTCGAGGAACTGCTTAGTCCGCAGCAATGCGCGTGGTTGGCGGATCCGCGCCTCCCGACGTTGAGCGGGGAGGAGGTCTATCGACAGGACATTCGCGCGAGCTGGACAGAGCTGGCCATGCAGCTTGGGCTTATCGGGAAGGAGAATTGATCGTGGACTTCGCCGTCATCGGTCTGATCGAAGATGAGGACATTCTGCTTGATCTGGCATCGCTCGCGCTGAGCCATCTGGACCACGAGCGTACGGACCTCGGTCCCTATCTCGCTCTACTCCAGGAGATCGAGGACCGTGTCTGCCAAGAGGGGCGCAGTGCATTTCTTCCACAAGATCGAGCCGCAGTCCTCTCACGCGTGCTCAACGGCGAGTTCGGGTTTGTCGGCGATACGGGAAGTTACGACGCGCCGGTAAACGCTGATTTCATTCGAGTGCTCGACCGCAGGCGCGGCCTCCCGATTGCGCTGTCGATCCTGTACGTCGCGATGGCTCGCGGAGCGGGATGGAGCGCATATGTGCTCAACCTGCCCGGCAACGTGCTGGTCCAAATCGGCGACGAGAACCCGGTGGTGATCGATCCGTTCGCCGGCGGCGCCGAAGTTTCGGCGCAGTCGATCGCAGCGATTTGCGAGGCGTGTCTTGGCGAGGCCGGCGATGCTTCATCGCTCAGCCTCGTGCGGATGACCAATCGTGAGGTGCTGGCCAGGTTGTTGAACAACCAGGCGGTACGAGCCGAAGATGGGCGCGATCTTCAGCGCGCGCTGACAGTATATCAGCGGATTGCCCGAATTGCGCCCAACGGGCTCGACGGTTGGCACAATCTCGCACGCATGCAGTTGGCATTCAACGATATTCCCGGCGCGAGGACGAGCCTGTTCGCCATGTCGGAAATCGTGGGCGACAGGGAAACGCGCGACCGGATCATGAATGCATTCGAAGGCCTCGATCCGACCAGACCTGTCTCGCCATAGCCTGCGCTACCGTGCGGGTTGCCAGGAAACCAGCGTCGGCGTTGCCAGCGCGCTTCGATGGAAAGTTTGTTCAACAGGGAGAACATGTCGTGGACACCAAGATCCGGTACGAGGATCGCCGCTTCAACCCAGACCTGGTGAAGTTTCATGAGCACGCCAAGGCAATGGCGAGCTCTGTCGGCTACACCGCAAAGTTGAGCATCGACGGTCAGCTCGCACAGCTACTGCGGCTGCGCGTGGCGCAACTCAATCCCTGTTCCTACTGCCTGATACTCCATAGCCAGGCGTCGGTGGACCAAGGAATCACACATGAGCGCATCGCCAATCTGCCGAGCTGGAGAGAAAGCCAGCTGTACAGCGAAGCCGAGCGAACCGCCCTCGCCTACTGCGAGGCTCTGACCGTGTTCGACCAGGCCAAATTTGCTGCCGCACATGATGAAGTGGCGAGGCATTTCAGCGAGTTTGAGATCGCTGAGATTGCAGCAGTGATCATCAACATGAATGTCTGGACTCGGCTCAAGCTCGCACAAGGCGCAACACCGGTTAGGGCAAGCAATTCCCCTTGATTGATCGACGCATGCGCGTCCGCGGATTCACCCTTGTGACGCCTGGGCAAGACCATTGGAAATCTGAGGCCCCGCGACGGGTGCACAGACCGGCTTGTGCTTTTCGATGATCGCCTGATTCGTCGCGGCCATCGCCTGCTTGAATTGATCGATTCCAGTACGAAGCAGCTCCGCGGTGATGAGGTCGAGGTTGATACCGAGTTCCTTGGCCTGACGAAGTATGGCACGGGCCTCTTCGATCCCGGAACATAGCGATTGCGCCACTTTGCCATGGTCGCGGAAGGCGTCCATCGTTTGGGGTGGCATCGTATTGATCGTGCCCGGACCGATAAGATTATCGACATAGAGCACGTCGGAACATTCCGGATTCTTGGCGCCGGTCGAAGCCCATAACAACCGGTGTGGAAGGGCGCCCTTGTCCGCCAGGATGCGCCATCTCGAGCCCTTCGTGGCGGCCTGATAATGGTGATAAGCCTTCTTCGCACTGGCAATCGCTATTGAGCCCTTCAGTTGGCGCAGGGCTTCCGACTGGCTGTCTCCCGCGGCAATACGTGCTTCGATCACTCCGTCGGCTTCCACGTCGATACGGCTGACGAAGAAGCTTGCGACGCCGGCAACTTGGTCGACCGCATGTCCGCGGTTAGAGCGGTTCTCAAGGGCGGAGATGTGCGCCTCCAGAACCTCTGCATATCGCTCGACGGCGAACAGCAGGGTGACGTTGATGTTGATTCCTTCTTCGATCAACTGACGCATGGCGGCGACGCCTGCCTCAGTTCCGGGAATCTTGACCATCAGATTGGGCTTGGCGATCAGCGTCCACAAATGTCTCGCCTCATCGATCGTTCGAGCTGTGTCGAACGCGAGATCTGGCGACACCTCGACAGAAACATATCCGTCGCAACCACCACTGCGCCGATATGTAGGAAGCAGGATATCTGCCGCCTTTGATACATCGGAGGCGACCAGGGCGTCATAGACTGTGCGAGGAGTAGCCCCCGGCCGCTTCCATTCGGTGAGAAGCTGTTCGTCGTAATTCGAGCTCTGTGCGATTGCCCTTTGAAAGATCGAAGGGTTTGAAGTGACGCCCGACACTCCGTCCTGGTCGATCAATTGCTCAAGACTGCCAGAGGCAAGGAACGCCCGGTCGATGAAATCCAGCCAGACCGCTTGCCCGAGAGCATCGAGTGCTTTTAGGCGGCTCTGCGGTTCGTTCTTGGCTGGATCGATACCAGACATGGCAAACTCCTTCGTCCGACAGATTGTCGAGGGATCGCGCCAGCAATCAAGCGGCACGGCAGCGGAAACTCCCTCGCGGTGAGCAAATGCTTTCAAACATGCTGCTCGGCGGTGGAAGTCGGACGGTTACAGCCGCCGGAGCTCACTGGCGTTAATGAGGAGAACGGCCCCGCGAGATGAGCTTGCGAGCCGTTCGAGCCCTACTTTTCAAGTGCACGCCAGGCGTGGATGAGCGTCTCTGCGCGTTGCCGAATTTCTCCAGCAGACCGACCCGGTTTGTACAAAGATCCGCCGATACCGAATCCTGATGCCCCCGCCTTGCGCCAGGACGCCATGGATGCAGCATCTATCCCGCCGACTGGAAAAATCGACGCGGCCGGCGGAAGAACCGCGCGCATCGCGCGCAGAGCCGCGGGGTTCGAGGCCTCTGCCGGGAACAGCTTGAGCCCGTCCGCGCCCGCCTCCAGTGCTGTGAAAGCCTCGCTCGCCGTGCTGAAGGCGGGCAGCGAGATGAGGCCGTGTCGCTTCGTCGCTCTGATCACCACCGGGTCAACGTTCGGCGAGATGATAATCCGGCCTTTGCGCCCCGCCACGCGATCGACGTCGCCTTCGGACAGGACGGTGCCCGCACCGACGAGCAACTCGTTGCCAAATTCGCGTTGGAGTATTGCGATACATTCGAGCGGGTCGGACGAATTGAGCGTGACCTCCGCGCAGCGGAACCCGGCATTGACCAGCGCTTCCCCGATCGGACGTGCCTCGGAGACAGTGAGCCCGCGAAGAATCGCGATCAGCGGAACACCGCAAAAAACATCGGTCCAATTCATTGGCTGTCTCTTGTTTTGGATAGGCCGATCGAGAGATCAGACTTCGCTTCGAACAGTAAATATCTGTGTCGCCCTGACGGGAGGCGCAAGCGTGTCGGGCGCCAGGCAGCGCAATTATTCGGAACCGGCCATCATTTGTAACCTCGGGTCAACGACGGGCGAGCATTAATCCGCATGAGGGAGACGTCCGGAATGACGGCTCTACAATTCAGCGCGGAGGTTGCATGAAGATCGGCATAATTGGCCTTGGACGTATGGGGAGCAATATCGCGCGAAGGCTGATCCGGCACGGTCATGAAGCCGTCGTTTATAACCGCACCACGAAGGCCGTGACCGATCTCACCAAGGAGGGAGCGATTGGCGCGTCGGGCTTGGTCGACATGCGCGCCAAACTCGACAATCCCGCGATTTTCTGGGTGATGCTGCCTGCCGGGAAACCGACCGAGGACACGATCTCTGCGCTTACCGCCATCGCCAGGGAAGGAGACATCATCGTCGATGGTGGCAACACCTTTTACAAGGACGACGTCCAGCGCGCCAAAACGCTTGCCGAAAAGGGCATTCGCTACCTCGATGTTGGCGTGTCGGGCGGCGTGTGGGGCCTCGAACGCGGATATTGCATGATGATCGGGGGCGACAAATCGACGGTCGATCATCTCGATCCGATCTTCGACGCGCTCGCGCCAGGGCTTGGAACCATCCCGCGGACGGTTGACCGCAAGGAGGCCGACGATCCGCGCGCCGAAAAGGGCTACATCCACGTCGGCGCCGCCGGCTCGGGCCATTTCGTGAAGATGGTCCATAACGGCATCGAATACGGGCTTATGCAGGCCTATGCCGAAGGGTTCGACGTGCTCAAGGGCAGGTCTTCGGAGAAGCTGCCGGTCGAGGAACGATTTGATATCAACCTCACCGACGTCGCAGAGGTCTGGCGGCGCGGCAGCGTCATCTCGTCGTGGCTGCTCGACCTCTCGGCGGCAGCGCTGGCGAGGGACCAGATGCTGGAGCAGTTCACCGGCCATGTCTCGGATTCCGGTGAGGGACATTGGACGATCGCGGCTGCGATGGAGGAAGCGGTGCCGGTCGATGTGCTCGCCGCGGCGCTGTTCGCACGCTATCGCAGCAGGGTCGAGCACACCTTCGGAGACAAAATGCTTTCGGCAATGCGCTTCGGGTTCGGCGGCCACGTCGAGATGCCCCAATGATCGTGACGTCTTGGATGGTTTAAGGCTGGCCGCCCGTGGATCGCCAAAGCCGGTTCGCCGGCACGCCGCCGATCGAAGCATTTAGGCTCGGCCGATGCTTGGTATCCGGCCGGGCGGCTATTAGGTTGGGCGATACCCATGGACGAATGCGGTCACCTTTTCGATCGACATCTCGCAGGGGCGAAGCGCGATCCTGCCGCCAGATGGTCGATAGAGATTCAGGCTGACGATATCGGCACCGCCAAGCTCCCTGGCAAAAAGCCACCATCGGCGACCGTCATCCGACCTGTTGATCGTGACCCCGTAGCGGCGCTCGAGGTAAACCCCCTCTGAATAACCGAGCGGTAGTGCCTCCAGCGCCATCAAGAATTTGTCCTGGCTTCTCAAGCACAGATACTTGACTCCCTTGTGCGTCTTTGCATCTAACCCGAGCCTGTGCGGCGGGTAGTTACACGCTCCAACGCCAGTGCTCGGATCCTGTAACTTTTCGCCTGGCTCGCGCGGATACCAGTCAGGTGCCACTCTGCGAGACCGTCGTTGCTTCTATACATTCTAGCCTATCTCGGCGGCGTGCTGACCATCCTCAGCCCCTGTATTCTGCCTGTTCTGCCCTTCGTCTTTGCAAGAGCGGATCGGCCGTTTCTGACGAACGGCCTCCCCATGCTAATCGGCATGGCAGTGATGTTTATGATCGTCGCCTCGCTGGCGGCGGTCGGGGGCGGCTGGGCGGTCGAAGCCAACCAATATGGTCGAGCAGTCGCACTGACGCTGCTGGCCGTTTTTGGACTTGCGCTGGTGTTTCCCGGGTTCGCAGATCGTTTGATGCGCCCCCTGGTTGCCTTCGGATCCAGACTTTCTCAGCGAGCCGACCAAAGGGGATCGGGGATCGGGCCGTCGCTTCTTCTGGGAATTGCGACAGGTCTGCTCTGGGCGCCCTGTGCCGGACCCATATTGGGGCTGGTTCTGACGGGCGCGGCGCTGCAAGGCGCCAGCGTCGGGACGAGCCTGCTGCTATTCGCCTATGCACTGGGATCGGCCACATCGCTGGCATTGGCGCTCGTCGTTGGTGGCCGGTTGTTCAAGGCGATGAAGCGCTCGCTTGGCGTCGGGGAATGGGTGCGACGCGCTCTTGGCGCGGCAGTGCTCATCGCCGTAGCGGCAATCGCGATGGGGTTGGACACCGGCTTCCTCACGCGCGTTTCGCTCGCCGGCACGAACCGGCTCGAGCAAGGCTTGCTCGATGGCTTTCAGATGCCGCGCCCATCCGATGAGGAAGGTTCGGATCTCGGTGACGAGGGGCCTATGCCCCCGCTTGACGGCGCGGTGGCCTGGCTGAACTCGCCTCCACTCAACCGCGAGCAGCTCAAGGGCAAGGTGGTTCTCGTCGACTTCTGGACGTACAGCTGCATCAACTGCTTGCGCGCCCTCCCCTACGTGAAAGCCTGGAGCGAGAAGTACAAGAATGAAGGCCTGGTGGTGATCGGCGTCCACGCGCCCGAATTCGCCTTTGAGAAGGATGTCGCCAACGTACGCAAGGCTGCGGCCGACCTGGGCATAGATTACCCCATCGCGATCGATAACAATTACGCGATCTGGCGAGCCTTTGAGAATCACTATTGGCCAGCTCATTATTTTGTAGATGCCAGGGGCCGTGTTCGGCATCACCATTTCGGAGAGGGCGATTATGCTGGCTCCGAGCGGGTCATCCAGAAACTTCTTGCCGAAGCGCATGGCGAGAGGTCCATTCCGCAGGGCATCGTCACGACCGATGGACTCGGAGTTGAGGCAGCTGCGGGGGCCGACATCCAGTCGCCCGAGACCTATATCGGCTACCAGCGGTCCGAGCGGTGGGCATCGCGGCCGGCCGTCTCGCCCGACCGTCTGACACGCTATACGGCCGCGCCGAAGTCGTTGAACGAGTGGGGATTGGCCGGGCCTTGGACAGTAGGCGCGGAATCCGCGGTAGCTGCGGAACCGGGGACCCGCATCATCTATCGCTTCCACGCTCGCGACTTACACCTGGTCCTCGGCCCTACGAAGGAGGGACGTCCGGTGCGGTTCCGTGTAACCATCGACGGACACGCCCCCGGCGATGCGCACGGCATGGATACGGACGCAGCGGGCAGCGGCATCGTCGATGGCGAACGCTTGTATCAGCTAATCCGGCAAAAGGGCCCGGTGCGCGATCGCGTGTTCGAGATCGAGTTCCTCGATCCGGGCGTTCAAGCCTTCAGCTTCACATTCGGTTGAGCGCAGCGCGCGTCTCGTCGGGACAGCGTATCATCGGCTGAAGGATCGGATCATCCGCGGCCGTTAGGGTGACACGGCCTCGGCGAAGTTTCGGCGAATGAAGTCGAGCTTGGGATCGATGAATCGCTTGCAAAAGGGCCTTTGAGGATCAGTCGCGTAGTAATTCCGAAAGCGCTCGTCCGACGGTTTGAACTGCCGAAATGGAAGAACCCTGGTCCCTATCGTGGCATCGAAGTCGCTCTGCAGCGACCTGATCGCTTCGATTGCGCGCTTCTCCTGCACGTCGTCGTGGATGTATATCGCGCTCCGGTACTTTCCCTTCGCGACGAAAGCCGTCGTGGCCGAATGCGTTCGCAGATGCACTTCGATCAGGATCGTCAGATCGATTGCCGTCGGGTCGAAATGGACAATAACGCCTTCGGCCCATGTGTCGGAGGGCGGATCCGACAGGATGAATCCCTGATCCACCTGAGCAACGCCCTTAAGCATCTGGAAGACACCTTCGGTGCACCAGTGACAGCCGCCGCCAAGGCCGACCTTTTCCATCGAAATCACCGTTCCCATTGGACACAAGAATAACGAGCTGCGTCGCGACATCTCGACGATCGCGGCCGCTCGGCCGCTAAGTGCGACCATTATATTCCGCACGTTGGGGTGCGCGATATGGTTACGAACAGCCAAGGCGGGGCGCCCCACCTGATCCTCACTTTAGCTTGTTCGACCGAATCTTGCCGCTCCTGTAACGCATGCGCTGATACCGACGAGCTAAGTCGAGGGGCCGGACCACATTGGCGATGCGTCTATGGCGCTCTCCGCAGGAGCGATGACGGAACGGACCCCATCCTGCTCTGCGCGAAGTTTGGCATGAGGATATCAAAATGGTTCAGGCTCGATGGAATGGTGCAACAATCGCCGACAGCGACGCGACGATCGTTCTTGAGGGAAACCACTATTTTCCGCCGGACTCGATCGAACGCGAGTTTCTGGAGGAGACAACGAAGACCACCGTCTGCCCATGGAAGGGAACTGCGCGATATTATACCATAAGCGTGAACGGTGCGCTGAACCCGAACGCGGCGTGGACCTATCCCGATCCGAAACCCAAAGCCGAATCCATCCGCAATTATGTGGCGTTCTGGAAGGGGGTCGACGTTGGCTAGCGTTTCTCTCCAGTACCCGTGATCGCCCGGCCTATCGAGACCGGCGAGAGGCCGAACCGGCTCAGTCTGGTGGGATGAAATGGACACGCAGTCCGGACGCGATCCTGTGTAGCGTCGATCATAGCGGTGCGGCCGAGTGTCGAAGAGGCATTGGTACCACTCGCTCTCGCTAGAAAGGCTTCGGCGCAACCAGGCTCAGATCTTTGAAATTCTCGACAGATGCCGCAAAGTCCTTGGGGCCCGGCGGGTGAAGAACACGCTCTCGTCAGTGAATGTCTCCGCCTCGCGAGGATCGTCGAGAGCGAGGCCGAAGAGGTAAAAAGGGAGGATGCTTCCCTTTCGCCACATCCATACCCCGCGCATGGTCTCACCGAAAACCTCGGCGCAATTCACTGCCCGGTGACCTGCAAAGACACCGCCGAGGGATTTCGGAACGTTGGTTCGCTTGTTGCAGTTTGCGACGGCGTCGACCCACGCGCTGGCGATGACTCGTTGCCGCCGAAGCAGCCCAGGCGGCGCTCTGAGATCGAAGACGAAAACAATATCGTCAGGGGTGTCGTTGGGGCCGGACTGTCGATCCCCCAGCCTTATCTTGCCGACAAAGAGCGCCCAGACTGGAACATGCGCTTTTTGTAAATTCGCATAGATCGAGGCGGCAATCTCCTTCCGACGGGTACGGAGAAGCATATCGCGGACGAAGTAATAGCCAATCCAGCCGAGCAACATCAGGATGACCGCTCCACCCAGGGTCGCAACAAGGATCAGTTTGAGAAGACCGTACTCGGTGCTGCTAACCCAGAACGTCCGGACTACGAATGCCGCCAGAAGCAGCAGCATCAGACTGGCCAGTCCCAGAGGCCACCAGGGCGCCATTACGGCATAGTTTTGATCGAACTCGGCCGGTGTGCGCCACGAAGGAAAGTCCTTCAGAGTCGGAATCCACAACTGCTTGCCCAAGTAGACACCAGACTCATCGACGGAATCCGCGATGGCACGCGGGTTACCTGGCCATGCTGTCGTCATCGAGCTGATAATCTCGCAGTTTTCAAACCAGAGCCGTCGAAATTTGAATCAATCATCTCAAGATGCATTGCCCCTCCTTTCGGGACCTCGGAACCACGACGGGAATTGCTGGAGGCCGTTGGGTGTAAGTCACGCTACCATATCGATTTTGTCTGCGGCGGGATAAAATTGTTCTTCGGTTTCGGCGGTCCGGATGTTGCCGATGGGGGATGGAGGCGCGCTTCGACCTTTCCTCCCCGGCGGTGCGTTGCGGCCTCCCGGCCGAGCCACGGCATTTTAGAACGACGCTGGCCGCCCACGCGCTGGTAATGAACCGGCGGCGCGCGCCGCGGCCTTATTCGCCGGCTAATCCTCCACCATCGCTCCCCCCTTCGCCACCGCTGGAACTGGTGCCGTTTTCTGCCCGGGGCCACATGACAAAGATGCCCACGACCAGCATCACGAACCCGATGATGCCGTTGTTGATGAGGGCGGAGTAGAGCGGCGTTTCGGTGAAAGGGGTATCATCCGCCCATGTTTCGGACAAATTCAGTTTCTCGCCAAGATCGCGGCGCACCGGCCAGAAGGGGGTAACCGCGAAGACCCACGAACGGGGTTCGATATCGGCCGGCCAGCAACTCCAGTCACCATAGCCATGGGTGTCGCATTGTCGGACCTCCCCGGTGAAATGATCTGTGACCAGCGCGTCCCTTGGTCCGATCTGTTCGACTTCATGCCGAAGGTGCATGTAGCCGAGCAACATGGCCGTCCAAACGCTTATGGCCGCTAGCAGCATGGACCGCTGTGCGAGGGACAAGACGCGCTACTCCGTTACAGAATGGGCGGGTGAAGAACCCGGCAGAAGGATGTTCCAGCGGAGCCAGGTCTCAACAACTTCCCAAGGCTGTGCCACCACCTGCACGAATTCGGATGGGACCGGCCCGCCGCTTGGCAGGGTGATCCAGAGCAGGAAGTGCCCCCCGCCCGTTCGTAATGCGGCGCCATTCTCGCCGAATTGCGCATGGAACCACGGCAGCGAGTCATCCAGCATCGGCAACTCCGCCTGCTGGAACAAGGACAATTCCCGGCCGGTTCGAAACGGGCGCAGATACCAGGGCGGGTCGTCCCTCAGGGGCGCGCTCACCAGCCTGGACGCACCAAACAGGGAAAGATGCGCGATGACCCGCGCCAGCACATCTTCGGCGGCCCGGTCCCACTCCTCGTCATTGTCGCCAAACAGGGTGAAGCCTGCCGCCTCGAAGCAGGCGTCATGGTTCACGGGCGCGGGCCAAACCGCCAGCAACTGACAGTCCGGCGGGGCCAGCTCCCCGGCATCATCGGACGGCACGACCGACCAATGAATCTGGAATCCGGGTAAGCCGGCAAGGTTCATCTGGTCTCCGCGTTCCGCTTCGGTTCTGATCGTGGATCGATGCTTCCATCATCCACCAATAAAATGAAAGGCAGTCAGCACGGACCTAGTCCGTCACTTGAAGCCCGCGCTGCACCGCCGGCCGTTCGAGCCCGCGGTCGAGCCAGGTCTGTACGCGAACGAAGCGCTCGAAGCCGACGAGTTCGCGTGCTTCGTAAAAGCCGATCAGGTTGCGGACCCAGCCGAGCAGGGAGATATCGGCGATACTGTATTCTGTGCCCATCACCCAGTCGCGACCATCGAGCCTTGCATCGAGGACTCCGAGCAGCCGGGCTGCCTCGGCAGCATATCGGTTGCGCGGCCGCTTGTCTTCAAAGGCCTTGCCAGCGAATTTATTGAAGAAGCCGACCTGGCCGAACATCGGCCCGACGCCAGCCATCTGCCACATGACCCATTGGATTGTTTCATAACGCGTAGCCGGATCGCTCGAAATGAACTGTCCGGTCTTATCGGCAAGGTAAAGGAGGATCGCGCCCGATTCAAACAGCGCAAGGGGAGCGCCGCTGGGACCGTTTGGGTCGTAGATCGCCGGAATCTTTCCGTTGGGATTGAGCGCGAGAAAGGCCTGATCGTGGGTTTCATCGGCGAGAACATCAATTCGATGTGGCTCATATTCGAGTCCGGTTTCCTCGAGCATGATGCCGACCTTCACCCCGTTGGGCGTATTCAGAGAAAACAGCTGCAGCCGGTCAGGGAATTGAGCCGGCCAACGCGTGAAAATCGGATGGCTGACCGTCACGTTCTACCTCCTCGATTGGAAGTGCGAGCTAACCCCGCCCTCCCTTAATGATCACGGACGAACCCGGATGACTGTCTTTCCAGGGCGCCGTTCGGTCGGGTTGAAAGCGGCGACCGCGTCCTTGAGAGGCGCGATTGTACCGATGTTCGTCCGAATGCGCCCATCTCGCACTCGCTGAACGATCTCGCCGAGTTGCGTCCGATCGGACTCGACAACGAAGTCGATAGCGAGGCCGTCGGTGGGCCGCGTTTCCGACGCGCCAACGATGGACACCAGCCTTCCTCCGGCGCGGACCAACTTCGCGGATCGCTTCCCGATTTCGCCACCAATGAGATCGAAAACGAGATCGACCTCGCCCACGGCTTCCAAGGGTTCGTTGTCGAGGTCGATAAATTCGTTTGCGCCGAACTCGATGGCCGCCTCGCGGTCAGCCGCGCGTCCCGTTCCGATAACGTAGGCGCCGAACTCTCGGGCAAGCTGCGTCACCATCGACCCGACCGCGCCGGCCGCACCATGAGCGATGAGCCGCTGGCCTGCCTGAAGTTGGCCATGCTGGAAGAGCCCCTGCCATGCGGTGAGGCCCGAGATCGGCAGGCTCGCGCCCACCGTGAAGTCGACATCACCAGGTAAGGGGGCGAGGTTGCGAGCCTCCATTGCTACATATTCCGCCAAGGTGCCATCGCGATGCCAATCGGCGAGGCCAAATACGCGCTGGCCCACCGACAGGCCCGTTGTGCCGTAGCCAAGCGCGGTGACTATACCGGCCAGCTCGTGTCCTGGGATCGAAGGTGTCCGATCGCGGTTGTTGCGGTCAGCCCAGGTCGACGGCCAGCCCAATTCGGTTCCTACGAAGCCCGACGCATGAACCTCAACGATGACGTCGTTGATCGCAGGTTGCGGCTCGGGCCGCTCAACCAACTTCATACCGGCCGTTCCAGCAGCCTCTTCCGTTACCACTATGGCCTTCATCGTCACCTCCTTGCGTCGCTAGGCGCTCGTCACGCCGATGGTCCGGCGTGGTCAGAGCGCAGCGCTCAGCCTACCAACCTGTCCGAGGCCGGACTCGGTTACACAGGCCGAGGAATTTTCGGTTCAGGATCGTTGCCGATCCCACACCTCATGCGTTTGTGACCTCAGGAATATGGAAATATCGGCGAGCATCCGGCGCTGAGTGCATGCGACGGGAAGGAGCGAGCCGGCTTCATCGATAGCCTTCGTTCAGCGCTCCGGCAAATCAGTGAACCGACGGATCACCTCGAAGAGTCGAACACAGGACCGGGAAATGTTTCGCGTTGGCGTGGTCGCGACACCCAGCAGAAGGCCACTTTCGGCATTTTCGTCCAATGAATACCATCCCGAGAGCGGAGAGGGCGACATGCCGAATGCCGAGAGTTCACGCGCCACCGCGACGTCCGATGTGCCCTTAGGCAATTTCAGCAGCACGGCCAGGCCGGGCGTCGTCAATCGTTCCGCGACCGCGGACGCCCGAAGACATTCCAGCAACGCCTTTCGCTTGGCCGCGTAGGCGCGCTTCGTTCTGCGGAGGTGGCGCATATAATGTCCTTCGCGCATGAACTCGGCGGCCGCCAGCTGAATGGCGGGCCCCGGTGGCGGAGCGAGACATGCCGCCACTTCGGCAAACCGGGTAGCCAGTTCGGGAGGCGCGACCACAAAGCCGAGCCGAATGGTTGGACTGAGCGTCTTGCTGAACGAGCCGATGTGAATGACGCGTCCCCCGCTGTCGAGCGAGGCAATGGCCGGAGCCGCCCTGCCCGATAGCTGCAGGTCGCTCAGATAGTCGTCTTCGATTATCCAGGTTTCGCTCTCGTTCGCCCACTCCAGCAGGCGAAGGCGCCGTTCCAGCGACAAAGTGGTGCCGAGCGGGGCCTGTTGACCGGGGGTCACGACGGCGAGCTTCGCGTCGGGATGGTGACTCAAGCCGTACTCAACATCGATACCCTCGGAATCAACCGGAATCGGCGCAAGGGATAATCCGGCGAGTTCGAGCCCCTTTCTGGACCAGAGGAAGCCCGGCTCTTCAACCCAGACGGTCTGACCGGCGAGACGAAGGACGCTCAATGCCAGGCCGAGACCAGCACTATATCCCCCTGTGATGATGACCTGGGATACCGAGCAATTGATGCCGCGCGAAACAGCGAGGTGACCAGCGATTTCGCGCCTGAGTTCAAACTCGCCTCTCGGATCGGGATAAAGCGGGGCCGCGCTTGCCTCCGCGCGGATTGCGTGCGCGCGGATTCGCGCAAACAAAGTGGCAGGAAATGTGTCCGTCGCCGGGATTCCCATCTGGAATAGCGCCGGTCCCTGGATCATTTCCTGATAGGTTCTGATGAACGGGCCGTGGTCCAGGCTAGGCTCGGTCTTCCGGGGAGTGCGCGGACGATCGGCGACGCGCGTGCCGGCTGCTCGGGTCGCCTCGATCAACTGGGCGGCAGCGAGCTTCTCATAGGCTACTCGCACCGTGCCGCGAGAGACGCCAAGCTGCGCGGCGAGATCCTGCCACGATGGCAAGCGCGCGCCAGGCTCCAGTACAGCCTGCTCAATGGCGGCGGTAATTCCGTTTCGGATCTGGTCCGCCAGGGGCACCTTAACCGCGCGATCGAGAAGTCAGATTCAGGGGTCGGGTCATCCTGTCATAGTACAGCATTTATTCTGGTTCTTGGTACTTTTCTATAGCCCAAACGATGGCATCTTCGGGAGGAAGGAGACCTCCATGAAGATCCTATCCATTGCCGCCGCCTTCGGGGCTCTCGCTCTTTCAGTTCCCGCCGTGGCTCACGACGGTCAGGCAGAAACCGTCGTGCCCAAGTTCGATCAAGCGATCACGAACATCCCGGGCAAGTCGCTCGTCGTCGTGGAAGTCGATTATGCGCCGGGAGCCGCTTCGCCGTCACACACGCATGCGCCGTCCGCCTTCATCTATGCCTATGTCCTTTCGGGCGAGATCGTATCGAAGGTGAATGACGAGGAGGTCCGCACCTATAAAGCCGGCGAGGGCTGGTACGAAACGCCGAACGCACGACACAAGATCAGTCGTAATGCGAGCGCAACGGAGCCTGCGAAACTTCTTGCGGTCTTCGTCGTCGATACCAACGACAAGCCGCTGACCACGCCGGTCAAGTAAGAAGCGAGCCGGCACGATGTCCAAGAGGATCGATTACAACCAAATCGCTCCGCTCGGCGCGAAGGCGCTTGGCGGCGTTTATGGCTATGTTGCGCAGTGCGGCCTGCCGCCCGAGCTTGTCGATCTGGTCTATCTCCGGGTCTCGCAGATCAACAATTGCGCCTACTGCCTCGACATGCACACCCGTGACCTCATCAAGAAGGGGGTGGATGTCGGAAAGATCGCGCTGGTCCAGGCGTGGCAGGAGGGCGGAGAACTCTTCAGCAAGACCGAGCGCGCGGCGCTCGCCTGGGCTGAAAGTGTTACGCGGGTCGCCGATACCGGCGTGCCGAGCAGCGATTATGAAGCGGCCCGCGAAGTCTTTGATGAAAAGCAACTGGTCGACCTTACGATCGCGATCAGCCTGATGAACGCCTACAATCGAATGGCGATCAGCTTCCGAAATACACCCTCTGCGGTTGTCGAGAACGACCGAGCGCCGCGATCGTGAGAGCGTATCGGCGACTTCCCGGCGCTCGACGATCTACGATGTCTGCGCACCAAAATGTCCGGCGCGGCGGCTGCCCTGAACCAGGCCGACTGAGCGCATTGGTGGCTACGCTCCCATCGCTCGGAGCAATGATCAAACCCTCCAGAAACGAAAGGCGCTCTAGATGAGAATAGCGTCCGCGGCCTTACTCCTTCTCTTGGCGTCCGCATGTCAGCAAGCGCCCCAATCCGAATCTGACGCTGGCAACGAGACCTCGGTGAACGCGCCGGCGCCCGGCGATCCCGAGTTCATCGCCGAAGACCCCCGGCTTGCCCGGATCGTGGGTCAGCCGGGTCCCGCCATCGAATTGAAGTTGGTCGATGGGGGCACGATCGATCTCAAGAAGCTCTATGGTTCGAAGCCTGTCTACCTGAAGCTCTGGGCGACCTATTGCATCCCCTGCCGAGTGCAGATGCCAGGCTTTGAGAAGATCTTCGAAACCTACGGCGATCGCATGGAAGTGATCGCCGTCAACGCAGGTGTCGGAGACGATGCCGAGAAGGTGAGGGCATTTGCCGCTTCATCGGGGATGCGCATGCCGCTCGCAATCGATGACGGTTCACTTGGCGCGTGGATCAAACTGCAAGAGACGCCGCTTCATATTATCATCGGACGCGACGGGCGCGTTTTCTATGCCGGGCATCAGGACGGTCCTCAGCTCGATGCAGCTATCGAGAAGGTCCTCGCCACCGGACCGAGCGGACCCGTCACCACAACTGACGTCGCAAGCATTACCGCGCTCAAGCCCGGGGATCTCGTTCCGGCTCTGACCTTGCGGGACAGCCGAGGCCAGGCGGTTCAGGTGACGCGGGGCGCCACTGCACGACCGCGAGCGATCCTCTTCAGTTCCGTGTGGTGCGAATCCTACCTCAAGGATACCGAGCCGCAGACCGTGCCCAAATGCAGATATGCACGTGAGGAGGTTGATCGCCTCGCGGCAACCGCGGGAGTCGAATGGCTCGGAATCATGAGCCATCTCTGGACCGACCCGAAGGCGCTGGGGAGTTTCGAGGCGGACACCAATCCGCAAATCCCTTTGGCAGTCGACACGGATGGCGCGGCATTCCGGACATTCGGCATCGGACGTTTCCCTGCGATTGCGCTCATCGACAGGCAGGGCCGTCTCGCTCGGGTTCTCGGGCCCGACGAGCCGGACATCGCGGGCGCCCTCGCCACCTTGGGCAAATCGCAATGACCGCGAGTTCCCGTCAGCGAGCCGAAATTGCAGGCCCCGTGTCATGGCTCCCGGTGTCGAGAATAATAGGAGCAACGAAATACTGCCGGCCGGGTGTAACATTTCGTCCTGTTGCGAAGTGCTTGGAGTGGAATGTTGAACGAGGGGATCGACTGTGACGGCCTTGCCGGACAGTCGCGCGCGCCGAAGGACGCATTGAAATGGCAACATCGACGCTCGATGCTCTCCTGGGAGCCCTTTCGGTCGAGATAAGCGCGTTCGCGATTTGCGAGATCGGCGAGGATGTCAGGCTCATCATCCCGCCGGTCGATATGATCGAGGTGCATCACATCCTTGAAGGGACGCTTCATCTGGCGATCGATGAAGACGAAACAGTCGAAGCCGGTCCAGGCTCGATGTTGCTTGTGCCGCCAGGCCGTCTGCAACATCTGGCGACTTCGCGCGACGCCATAACGGATACTGCGAGCTTCGATGTGTGCGTACCGACGCGTGACGGCATGCTCATAGTCGACGCGACAGACGGAAAATCGCCAACTTTACGAATCGCATGCGGCGCCGTGATGCCGGATCACCGGGGTTCATATGGAGCGCTGGCAAATCTAACGCGGCCGGTCGCTGAAAACCTGTCTGACTTCCCGGTCGTCTCTGCGGCATTCAAAGCTCTACTCGACGAGGTCTCTGCGCCGACCGAAGGAACGCAGGCCCTGACGAGCGCGCTGATGAAAGCATGCCTGGTCGTTCTTTTGCGTCGCCATCTCGAGACGAGCCGCATCGCAGGCACGGCGCCGGCGCTGTTTCACGACGCACGCATCAGCCGTGCGGTCGCCGCGATTCTGGACCATCCTTCCAACGACCATTCAGTCAGCGGCTTGGCGAAAGAGGCGGGAATGAGCCGGTCCGCATTCGCACGTGATTTCAAGGCCGCGCTCAATCTGACGCCAATGGAATTCGTAGCTCGTGTTCGATTAAATCTCGCTCACCGCCTTCTCGAGTCGACCGGCATCACGGTCGAGGGGATTGCCGCGGCCGTAGGGTTCAGCAGCCGCAGCCACTTCAGCCGTCTTTTCCGAGAGCACTATGGCACCGATCCCTCGGGCTTCCGGCGGAGCAACAGGGAAAGGATGTAGGGGCAGGAATCAGGTTTCGCTGCTTCCGTGCCGTCTGATCTCATCGGGATTCTCTGTCTTGATAGTTCGGAGAAACGATTTGTCCTGTTCGGTGATCTCGTGGGCGAGTTCCAGCGCCCGATCGATATGATGCGCCGGAATCACGACTGCGGCAGCGCAGTCCGCAAAGATGTAGTCGCCTGGCACAACCGCCGTCCCGCGCAGGTTAACGGGCACGTTGACGGCTATAGGCATCAATGCGCGCACGCCTGCCTCTACAGCTTCGCCGCTGCAGTAGAAGACCGGATCGTAGCTCGCCAGTTCAGCGAAGTCGCGGATCCTCGCATCGGTGATGAGGCCTGCCACCTTATGGTTATGCAGGCGGGAAAACTTGACCCCGCCGCCTATCGAAATTTCGGCCCCGCACGGATTGTTGAGCACCAGCACCGTCTCATCGAATTCCTCGGTAATCGCTTCGTAGAAAAACCGTGAAAAACTGGACGTCTGATTACTCGAAAGGTCCTCTCGATACGGCAGGTAGCGGATGGTCGCAGCGCGCCCGAACAGCACGCGCCCAGGTGTCGGAGAGACAAGGTCGAGGATGTGCGCCCGGTGCGGACATAGCCTACCCATGGCGTCAGTGAGTGAGGCTGCCGTCAAGCCCTCCAGCTTCGACTTGAGCGCATCGATCATCCACCCCTCCCCGGCCTCCGCCGGCGGCTATAACACGCGGTCTACGACGAACTCACGCCCATTGAACGCGCAAGCATCGCCAGCGGCTTTACCCTCTATCGCCTCGAAGAGCGGAGCCTGCACGGAGACCCCCATCAGTTCATTGCCTTCGCAGACGAACCGGTCGGTGGCGACCGCGATGACGAAATAGCGATCCCTGATCTTGACGATCGCGCCTTCCTCCACCTTTTTCTTTGGACCGAAATCAATCTTGTGAAGCTTGGCGATCTTGTCGGCATGCGCGTGGACCGGCTGATCGAAGGCTTCGGACAGATCGCTGGCGAACTCTGCCTGGGCCTGTTCGTCGTTCTCGATGGGCTCCGACCGATCGAGGCGCGCCGACGACACATAATCCAGATACGCCTCGCGGGAGGCCTCGAAATGCTTCTGCTCGAGGTCGAGCATCGTTTGCTTCACGCGTTGCTTGTCCATCGTGTTCTCTTTCCAAGATTCTGAAATGGTGGTCGTCTGCTTCGCTATGCTCAGGGTGCGGACCGACGGTCCGTCGCATCGGCGAGGATTAGCATGAAATCGTCCTCAGAGTCGGACCAAAGGTGGATCGGAGACCACCCGCCAGCCTGCAAAAGCAGCCGAGCCTGGTCCGGCGTATATTTGTGGCTGTTCTCGGTATGAATGGTCTCGCCCTTGCGCATTTGGATAGTGCGACCCGACACAGAGAAAACGAGGTCGTCCAGCGCCTCGAGATGCATTTCAATGCGAGACCAGTCGGCATTCCAGCGCGCGACATGGCAGAACCGATCCCGAGGCACGTCGCCATCCAGCTCCCGATTGATCCGATCGAGAAGATTGAGGTTGAAGCTTGCGGTGACCCCTTGCGCGTCGTCGTAGGCGGCAATGAGGCGCTCGACGGCTTTGTGGCGATCGATGCCAATGAGAAGCTGGGACCGATCTCCCAGCGTGTCGCGCATCGATCGCAGGAGATCGATTGCCGTATGCGGAACCATATTTCCGATTGTCGAGCCGGGAAAAAATCCAAGCCTCGTTCGGTCCGGTAGCGATTCCGGAAGGCCCACCGGCCGCATGAAATTCGCTTCAATGGGGACGATGGCAAGCTCCGGGAATTTTGCCGCCAGTTCCATGCTCGCCTGACGCAGGAATTCGCCGGAGATATCGAGCGGTACATAGGCCGAAGCCGCGAGTTCGCGCAGAAGCAACGGGGTCTTGACCGAGCTTCCCGACCCGAACTCCACGACGACGCGCCCGGCGCCGACGATCTCGCCGATCCGGCCCGCATAGGTTTCGAGCAGTTTGGTCTCGACACGCGAGGGATAATATTCGGGGAGCCTCGTAATCTCCTCGAAAAGCTCCGACCCCTTCATGTCGTAGAACCATCGCGCCGGGATCGCTTTCTGATGCTCCGCCAGACCGCGCAGTACCTCTGCGCGAAAAGCGAGATCGATGCCCTCCTCGTCATGTTCGACCAGTTTGAGATCCGCGTGCATCGCCATGTCAGAGGTCCTTTGCCAAACGCAGACCGGTGAACTGCCAGCGCTGATGGGGGTGAAAAAAGTTGCGGTACGACGCGCGAACATGGCCGCGGGGCGTCGCGCAGCTTCCGCCCTTGAGGACGAACTGCCCGCTCATGAACTTGCCATTATACTCGCCGACCGCGCCCGCCGGCGCGCGGTAGCCAGGATAGGGGCGGTAGGCCGACCCGGTCCATTCCCAGACATTGCCAAACAGCGACGAAAGACCGTCCGCGCCAGGCACGAACAGCGGGTGGACGGCTCCGGCGCGATCGAGCTGGATTCCCAAGTATGGATTATGTGTTCGGGCGGCCACCTCCCACTCCTGCTCGGTCGGCAATCGCGCGCCCGCCCAGGATGCAAACGCATCCGCTTCATAGAGGCTGATATGTGTGACTGGCTCCGAGGGATCTACCGGATGCCAACCGGCCAGCGTAAAATTCTCCCACCCGTCAACGCTCCGCCGCCAATACAGGGGGGCTGTGATCGCTTCCGTTCCAATCCACGCCCAGCCATCGGACAGCCAGAGTGAGGGTGTCGCATAGCCGTTGTCGGCAATGAAACTGCACCATTCGGCATTGGTGATCGGCCGATCGGCGAGCGCATGGGGCGAGAGATAGTGGCGATGCGCCGGACCTTCGCAATCGAAAGCGAAATCTTCGTTCGCGGCTCCGATGTCGACCGGGCCGGTCCGACCGGCGCGCCAGGCGATCTCCGAACCGTAGTGGCGGACTTTTCCGAAATGTGTGCAGGGCCATGCCGCAGGCCCGATGGGATTTTGAAAGAACAGATGTTTGAGGTCCGTCAGCAGCAATTCCTGGTGCTGTTGTTCATGATTGAGACCTAATTCCAGCAGGTCGGGACAGAGTTCAACGATGAGCGGCATCGCGTCGGCGATCGCGTCATCGACGTACTCCCGATAGGACAGCACTTCCGCGAGAGTGGGCCGGGTGAGCATCCCGCGCCGCCCTCGAGGATGAAATGCGCCTTCGGCTTCGTAATAGCTGTTGAAGAGGAAGGCCCAGCGCTCGTCGAACGGCCTGTACCCCTGAACGTGATCGCGAAGGACGAAGGTCTCGAAGAACCAGCTTGTATGGGCAAGATGCCACTTCGCTGGCGACGCATCAGGCATCGACTGGGCCGTTGCATCCGCATCGGAAAGCGGCGCCACGAGTTCGAGACTGAGCGAACGGACGGCCCAATAGCGCGCGCAGGCATCCTCGGGCGCCATGTCATCGGTGACATGTTTCACGTTGGCCGTGATGCCCATGGTGCTACGTACTCCTCGTCTGACGCCAATCGGAACGTAGCTTCCCGCCGCCGTCCGCCTTTTTATCAAGACACGCGACAGCGCGGCGTCGGTTACACAATGCGCGTTCCTCAACGCAGTTTTATGAGCGCCCGGGACGCTTCGCGTCCCGACCGGAGCGCCGGGTCGTGCAAAAGCGGTGCACTGGAGCTGTAACCACAGCCCGCTCGGGTTCGGTATTAGGATTGGCCGATCAAAACGCGGGTGGGCCAATCGCGGGTCCGGCCGTTCCTGAGCCGACTACACTGATTGTTCAAAGGTTCGAGCCATGCGCGCCTTCATCGATTTCGAAGCCTCCTCGCTCGGGCGACACGGCTATCCGATCGAAGTCGCCTGGGTTCTTGAGAACGGCAATTCAGAGACTTTTCTGATCGCACCGATCGAGAAATGGACCGACTGGGATCCCGCCGCCGAGGCCATCCATGGCATCTCGCGCGAACAGTTGAACCGCGAGGGCGTTGCGACGGATGTCGTCGCAAATCGTCTAGTAGACGCCCTCCAGGGCCATGAGGTCTTTGCCAGCGCGCCGTCATGGGATGGCAAATGGCTGAGTGCCCTTCTGCGTTCCGCCGGACTGCCTCGTCACGCAGTAAGGATTTCCGACACGGACACGGCATTGATCCAGTTGGCAGCTGCACTGCTCGCTCCGTTTCTCCCTTCGTCGGAGGTTCACCGCGCGACACGACAAATCGTCGCGGAGGCGGCCAGCCACTTCGCTGGACGGCGGCCGGCACACCGAGCGCTTCCCGACGCACAACTCGAGCGGGAGCGATGGCTGATGGTCTCCGAATTGGCGCATTCCTACGATGCCCACAAATGAAACCAATGCCGCTTGGATCGATAGGCCCTTCTATGCCTCGCGATCGCCGGATCGCTTGCCCGCGCAGCACAGCGACCCGCAGCCCTTACGACACTCCACTATCCAGCCCGAACGGAGATACGCATGATCCGCTTCTATTTTCATCCGACGCCAAACCCGGCAAAGATCGGTCTCTTTCTGGAAGAGGCAGAACTCGCTTACGAAACCGTCCCGGTCGATACGAGCAAGGGTGAGCAGCACGCGACCTCATTCCTGGCAATCAACCCGAACGGGAAAGTCCCTGCTATCATCGACACCGAAGGCCCCGGCGGGCGGGAAGCGCGTGTGTTCGATTCCACGGCGATCCTCCTCTATCTGGCTGAAAAGACCGGCGCATTTCTGGGCGCGCCAGATGACAGGCCGGAACTGCTCTCATGGCTACTGTTCATCGGCTCCGGCCTTGGTCCGTTCTCCGGACAAGCCGTGCATTTCCAATATGCCGCGCCCGCGGGTCTCGACTATGCGGTGAACCGCTATCGCCGCGAGGCTGAACGCCACTACCAGGTCCTCAATGACCATCTCGAGGGGCGAAGCTTCATCGTCGGCGAGAGCTACACGATCGCCGATATGTCGGCGTGGGGATGGCTCGATCGCGCCTCGCGAGTGATGAAGGGCATCGACGATCCTCTGGCGTCATTTCCGAACCTCAAGCGGCTCTTCGATACAGTCGATGCGCGACCGGCTGTCGCCCGCGCGCGGGACATCGGCAAGGATCACGCATTCAAGACGGTCAATGACGAGGCAACGCAGCGAGCGCTGTTTCCGTCGAATTTCCCGCGCGCTGCAAACTGAAATGCCGGGAGCACCGATAATGAACGATGGCGCCGAATACATTCCGCCCAAGGTGTGGACCTGGGAAAAGCCCAGTGGCGGCGACTTTGCCAACATCAATCGGCCGATCTCGGGTCCGACGCGCGAGGAGGAGTTACCCGTCGGCGAAAACGCGCTTCAGCTTTATTCGTTAGCTACTCCGAACGGCCAGAAGGTCGCGATCATGTTGGAGGAGCTCCTGGAGCTTGGCCGCAGCGGCGCCGAATACGACGCCTGGCTCATCAAGATCGGCAAGGGCGATCAGTTCAGCTCTGGATTCGTGGAGATCAACCCCAACTCGAAGATTCCGGCGCTCATGGACCACAGCGGGAAAACGCCGATCCGAATTTTCGAATCCGGTGCAATCCTGATGTATCTCGCCGAGAAGTTCGGCGCCTTTTTACCTGAGCATCTCCCAGCACGCGCCGAGACCCTCTCGTGGCTCTTCTGGCAGATGGGCTCGGCGCCATTCGTCGGCGGCGGCTTCGGCCACTTCTATGCCTATGCGCCGACCAAGCAGGAATATCCGATCAATCGATACGCCATGGAAGTGAAGCGCCAACTCGACGTGCTCGATCGCCGCCTCGCCGACAACGAATTCGTTGTCGGTGCCGATTACACAATCGCCGACATGGCGATCTGGCCCTGGTACGGCGGTCTCGTACAGGGCCGGCTCTACGCCGCGGCCGAGTTTCTCTCCGTCCATGAGTACCAAAACGTCATTCGCTGGGCCGATGAGATCGCTGCGCGGCCTGCGGTTGCCCGCGGGCGACGGGTCACCGACCCATCCGAGAGCCCCGGGAGCGTGCTCCATAAACGGCACGTCGACGCAATCCATCATCGGCATCAGCACACACCGAAAGATCACGGAGACCAGGAATGAACATCAACGGCAAGCGCGTCCTCATCACTGGCGGGTCGAGCGGCATCGGTCTCGCGCTTGCGCGCGTCCTCCTGAGAAGGGGCGCGAAAGTCGCGATCAGCGGACGACGGCCGGATGTTGTCGCCGAAGCTGTGCAATCGCTCCAGGAAACAGGCGCGGAAATTCACGGAATCTCGGCCGATGTCGCGACCGCGGAAGGTCGGACTGCGACCCTCGAGCAGGCACTGGCCGCCCTTGGCGGGCTTGATGTCCTCGTGAACAACGCCGGTGGCGTGAGAGCCGGGCGCTTGGAGAACACCGACGAAGCCGAGCTGCTGGCGATGATCGATGTCGGTTTGACCGCTCCGATCCTGCTGACGCGAGCAGCATTGCCCGCGCTTCGCGCAAGCGGCGACGCCGCGGTGGTGAACGTGTCTTCCGCCATCGCACTCGTCGGTCTACCGTTCTACGCAACCTACGCTGCGGTGAAGGCGGGTCTCGCCCACTTCGGCGAAGCTCTCCGGCGTGAACTGAAAGGAGAGGGCATTCACGTCCTGACAGTCTATCCCGGCGGGACCGACACACCGATGATGCAATCGAACCGCGCCGGTGCCGACCTAGGCTTCGCGCGCGAGCCCGCCTCGGCGGTTGCCGAAGCCATCGCTGAAGCCATCACAGCCGAACGAAACGAAGTGGTCCGAGGCGGCGAGGCCCGTGCCCAGATGATCGCGCTCAACCGCGAAAATCCCTCCGCCGTGGACGATCAATTCGCCGGTCTAAAACCTACGCTTGAGGCAGCGGTCAAGGATCATTCGGCGCTCTGAACGCCCAACGAGGAATCGAGGAGTGCGATAGCAATGCTGCATAGTGGCGATCTCTTCCCTTCGGTCAAATTCGCCCGCGCCGGTGGAGGCGAAATTCGACTGCCTGACGACACGGTCGGTGGCTTCGGGGTGATCCTGTTTTACCGGGGTGCATGGTCTTCTTCATGTAATCTTCAACTCGCGGCGTTTTCGCGGGCCGCGGACGAATTCGCGCGCGAGGGAATCAAAGTCGTTTCGGTATCGGTCGATGATCGCGAAACGGCGGAGGGTCTCGTTGGCGAACTCAGCCTCCCATTTCCCGTCGCCTATGGGGTCGATGCGCGCGAGGTCTCGGCGGTCACCGGCATCCACGTCAACGAAGATCCGGTGTTTCTCGAGGCAAGCGGCTTCGTGCTCAATCCCGAAGGCCGGATTGAGACGGTTATCTATACGAGTAGCGATCTCTCCGAGGACAGGATTGTAACTACGGTCGACTCAACTGGACCAATCGGACGGCTGATGCCCGACGACGTCCTGCACCTGGTTCGCCACCTCAAATCCTCCGCGACGTAACGAGCGGCGGCGCATCGGCCACATTCGAACCCGCACCCTGCCGGTTGCTGGATGGCGACCAGCTGAAGTTCATTGCGCCTCGGCGGCGCCAGTTGGAGTTGAATTGCAATGCTAAATAACGGCGACGTCTTTCCGTCCCTCACCTTCGCACGCGTAGGCGGCGGCGAGATCGATTTGCCCAATGATCTGGCCGGCGACTATGGCGTGGTCCTGTTCCATCGAGGCGCTTGGTGTCCGTACTGTAACGCCCAACTCGCGGCCTACGCGGGCGCCGCGAACGAGCTCACAGAGCAGCGTGTAAACGTCGTCTCAGTCTCAGCAGACGATCGGGAGACTTCAGAAGCGCTCGTCAAGGAGCACAATCTCACTTTTCCGGTCGGCTATGGGGCGGACGCGCGGGCCGTTGCCGCCGCCACGGGCGCTTTCGTCAATGAAGACCCTGTCTGCCTCCAGGCAACGGGCTTCATCCTCGACCCTGGCGGCCGGGTGTTAACCGGACTCTATTCCACAAGAGCAATCGGACGTTTGTTCCCCGACGATGTGCTGGGATTCATCCGCTATCTCAAGTCGAAGAGTTGAGGCGTGCCGCCGAGACAAAACCCTGCCACGCTCAAGTGCGGATTTATCGGCATGGTCGGCCCTTGAACGCCGCAATAGTGGATCCGCGGCCTGATTGCAGAGTGCTTTGTAACGAGCGGCCCACCCGCACCGTGTTCCGGTGGAATGTATTGTCCGGGTGAACTCTGGAGAGACGACATGTTTTCGGTAATTTTCGAGCTGCAACCGGCGGCTGGGCAACAGGATGCATATCTCGGCAGCGCGGAGGAATTGGATCCGGAACTGGCCGAAACGCCAGGCTTCATCGACAATATCCGCTACAAAAGCCTTACGCGGGAAGGCTGGATCCTCTCCTTATCGAGCTGGCGCGACGAAAAATCCGTCGTCCGTTGGCGGACGGACGCTCATCACCAGGAAGCGCAGGAAAAGGGCCGCGCGGAGATTCTGTCGGATTACCATCTCCGCGTTGGCCAGTTCACCTATGACACGCGACTTCCCGACGGCTGCGAGATCCTCGAACAACGCCTCGATGAAACCGAGGTCGGCGATGGAGTCGCGATCACGCTGATCGATGCGAAGCAAATCGCCGACTGGGTCAGCACACACAATCCACAGGAGATCGCCACCTATCTCGGTTTCGACCACAACTCCTATGGCGATTGCATATCATGGGACGTTCTTGAAGCGCTCGCTACACCGGGAGATATCCTGCTCTTCGTCTTGTGGAAGGATCAGGCGTCGGCCATGGAATTCGCGCAGTCGACTATCGTTCCGGATGATGCCCGAGTACGCGCCATACGGGTCATCCGCGATTATTCCCTGCTCGATCGACGCGAGGCGCCTCAACATTTCCCGGACGCGTCGCCTCGCAGCCTCGGCCGCGATTGAACCCTCCAGTTTGCAACTGCGAAATATGATCGACAAAGCGCAATCCGGGACCGGCCCGACAGAGAGCAACGCATCGCCGTGGCAATGCCGCCTAGCGCCTGCTCGGAGACTTCGGGAGGCAAGCCTCCCGAGATAAGATACCTTGGTTGACGATGCCCGGCGGAAGCGTCGCTAGCCGCAGGTGACCGAAAGCAGTGCTTCCTTCACGCGCGCGAGCGCGTAATTCCCAACGCGCTTCAACTCGATATGTGGCAGGTTGGGTATTTCGTCATCGGCAACAACGGCATCGACGATTACAGGGCCGTCCGTGGCCAGCGCCTCGCGCAACGTTGCCTGAAGCGTCGATGGATCACGAACGGTGAAGCCCGTCCCCCCACATGCGCGTGCGAGCATGGCATAGTCGGGATTGGGGTATCGGATCGCGTCATGGAACGCGGGAATGCCAACGCTTTCGGCCTCAAGTGAGATGAGTCCGAGCGCCGAATTATTGTAGACTACGACCTTGATCGGAAGGTCGTGATGAGTGGCCGTCAGGAATTCGCCCATCAACATGTTGAACCCGCCGTCGCCGATGAAGACGATGACCTGCTTGGACCGGTCGAGCGCCTGAACCCCGTTCCCCTGTCCGAGCGCTGTACCGACTGCGCCATTGTTGAATGAGCCCACGATGCGTTGACGCCCGGTTTGACGCAGCCAGTTCGCGGACCAAAGCGTGTTCAGTCCAGTATCGAAGACGAAGATCGCGTCATCGCGCGCCAGGTCGCTGACGGCGCGCGCTACAGCCTGAGGATGCAGCCGATCTGCGCTCCTCGCAACATCGGCCTGCCGGTCGAGCATATTGTCCCAGCGCACGCGTTCGCGGGTCACCTTATCGAAGAATCTCCGTTCGGGCTTCGACGGAGCGCGATCCAGAATGGCCTGGAGGCTGGGCCGAACCGACCCGACGATCCCGAGCGACGTCGGTGTGCGGCGGCCGATCGCTTCCGGCCGGTGGTCGATCTGGATCACGTTGCCCGCCTCGGGGAGATATTCCGAATAGGGATAATCAGTACCGACCATGATCAGAAGATCGCATCGCTGGATGGCGTTGTAGGTCGCTCTCGTGCCGATCATCCCGAGTCCACCCATCCAGCGCGGATCGTCGAATGCCATCAGTTCCTTTGCGCGGACGGTGTGAACGAGCGGCGCCGAGAGGTGGTCCGACAGCGCCGCCAGCAAGTCCGCGCTGCCGCGACAGCCCGCGCCGCAGAGGACGACGATGTTCGATGCGTCGCGAATCCGCCTCACCGCCTCGTCGATATCTGCATCCGAAGGAGCGACTTCGTGATGTGGTCGTAGTGTCGCGACACTTGGGGTGTCGTACGACCGCTCGGTAAGGACATCCTGAGGAAGGGTGAGGTGGGCGACGCCAGGCCCTGCATAAGCCTTCGCGATTGCCTGGTGGATGACCCCCGCTGCCTGGTCCCCTGTCGAGATCGTCTCGGTGTAAAGCGCTACGTCCCGGAACAGAAGGTCAGGCGTCGTCGACTGGAAATAATCGGTCCCGCGCAATTTGCGGGGCATGCCTCCGGATAGCGCCAAAACCGGGGCGTGGTCCCGGGCCGCTTCATAGAGGCCCGCGACCAGGTGGGTGCTGCCGGGTCCGGTAGTCCCGCAACAAACGCCAAGAGTGCCGGTCAGCTTGGCCTGGCCCGCAGCGGCCAGCGCTGCTCCCTCTTCGTGGCGCACACCAACCCATTCGATCGAGCTACGCCTGACTTCATCGGCCAGCGGATTGAGTGAATCGCCGATCAGCCCGAAAATCTGGCGGACGCCGATTTGTTCGAGCGTCTTCACCAGGACACTCGCGACCGTGTCTGCCATACCGTTTGCCTCTTCTGTAATCGTCACCACAAGCGGGCATCGCATGGTTCCTGCATGCAACGCCTCCCGGTGGAACACGACGAATAGCCGGAATTGGTTTCACGCACAGGCGAACTTCTTGGTCGGCTTGACGATCTCGCTGTGACGTCAGGCCAGGACGCACCATTTCATGACGATTCGATAGGGGCTCGGTTCTGCAACCGCGGATTCAAGAATGTCAGCCACCGGCTGTAACCGAAACCGATCGAGAACTGGCTAGTAGACCGGGCGCGCGATGGCCGCGGACCTTTCGCTTAATCGGCGGCGGCGCCTACCCGGCTAGTCCAGTTACAGGAGTTTGCAGATGAAGGCGATCATTGTCTCGGACCCGGACGCGGGGACGGCCGGCATGAAGCTCACGGATCAGCCCGAGCCGGAGGCGGCGATAAACGATGTTATCGTACAGGTTCACGCATCCGGGTTCACCTCGGGCGAGCTGACATGGCCCTCGACGTGGACCGACCGCCTCGGCCGCGATCGTACACCTGTAATCCCCGGGCAGGAACTGGCCGGTGTCATCACGGCGCTCGGCTATGGCACCAGAGGTCTGTCGGTGGGACAGCGGGTATTCGGCCTCACGGATTCATATAGGGGTGGCACGCTCGCGCAATATGTGGCCATCGAAGCTCGCAACCTCGCGCCGGTTCCGGGCGATGTCGATTTTACGGTTGCCGCGAGCGTGGCAATGCCGGGGCTCACTGCGTGGCAGGGGCTGGTCGAACATGGTGGTCTTCAAATCGGGCAGACCATTCTCGTCCACGGCGCGGCGGGAGCGGTGGGCTCTATGGTGACGCAGCTCGCGCGCGGTCTCGGCGGCTATGTCATCGGCACCGGACGGTCCGCCGATCGTGAGAAGGCACTCGAGTTCGGAGCCCATGAGTTCGTCGACCTGGAAAACGATGTCCTCGAAGACGTCGCCGCTGTCGATCTGGTTTTCGATGTCATCGGCGGAGAGATCGGAGCGCGATCCGCGAAGCTGATCCGGCCCGGAGGAAAGCTGGTGACAATCGCCGGACCGACAGATGCACGCCCCGTTGACGGCTTGACGATCGACTTCGTTGTTCTGCCGGATCGCGCGCAACTACGCGAGATCATTCAACGGGTTCGCGAAGGGCGACTACAGACCAACATCGGGACCATCGCGTCCCTCGATGATGCTGTCGCCGCATTCAATCCGACCGAACGGCGACCGGGAAAGACGATCATCCGCGTGCGTTCGTGAGAATTGGCCTTGCCTGAGAAAGCTGCTGTGCGGCTGTACAGTATTTCGGCCCTGCCGGGTTCTTTCGCGCTGGCCCGGGCTGCTCCTACAGTCCCTCAAAGGCCATTTCACCCTTTTGCATAGGCGTAAGGGCCGCCACGCTCGACCGCGGCCTTGTAAGCCGGTCGCGCCTGAAAGCGGTCGACCCAGGCGGCGAGGTTCGGGAGATTGGCTACGTCGGTGAAATTCACGGCCAGCTCGCCGACAAAGCTCATCTGCACGTCTGCCGCCGTCAGTACATCGCCGAGCAGGAAGTCCCGACCCTGTAAGCGCTCGTCGATATAGCCAAGATTGAGCGCGAGTTCATGGTCCACTCGTCGGCGCAGTGGCGTCGCCATTTTGCCAAAGCTACTGGCGATCGGGAGGATCACAAAGGGGAGCGACGCCGACCCTTCGGCATAGTGCAGCCAATGCACGTACTCGTCATAGTCATGGGATTCCGGATCGGGTCGCAGCCGACCGTTGCCGTAATGGCGGACGATATAGTCGATGATCGCCCCGGATTCGGCGATCGCTCTTCCATCGTCAGTGATAACCGGTGATTTCCCCAGCGGATGGATCTGCTGCAGCTCGGCGGGCGCCATCTTGGTGTGGGTGTCACGCCAGTAAAATTGAATCTCGTATGGCACCCCCAGCTCTTCCAGGAGCCAAAGGATCCGTTGCGATCGAGACTCGTTGAGATGATAAACCGTGATCACTGTGCTCACTCTATCCTGGAGCTCCCCGCGTCGGAATCAGGAGAGTTGGTGCCACACGCATCTGACACCAGCATCGCGCTCTGCTACCCGATCGACGTGCTTGGCGACTGAGATTTTGGCGGCCTCGAACCTATCGTCATCCGAACCGATCAGCCGCAAAGTCAGGCTGTCGCCATCCGCCGTCATGACAAGCTGCGCCCCAGGCAGATCGACCTCGCCCGTCAGCGTGTCGTATCGGACCGGATAAGTGTGGTTCCAGGCTTGAGCCACTTCGGTCAGATACCGGCTGGCTTCAAGCGTTGCGATGCGGGCTTCGGCTTCGAGCAATTGGCGTCTCCTCAAGTTTCCGGGCTAGCAATCTACTCGTCCGCCGCCGTGCCGACGTTACATCAATGGGGTGGCTTACCGGGCACCGGCGACCATTCAGGCAGGATAATCTCGACTCTCGCCCTCCTCCGCCGCCTCAGCAATGCGAGTAGCGTGTCCGACGCTCGTTCGAGTTGTTTCCGAGTGGCAAACAACTCGATCGTATATACCCCTCTTGCGAACATCCTCAGGTGCTGCGGCGCAGCCTTTGCAAGGTCGGGGGGCCAGCGGCACACGAGAGCAAAAGGCCACCCTGGCGAGGGCCGGTCATAGTGTGCGACCGTGATGTGATCGGCCGCCAGCACTGAGGGCCGAGCATCGAGGAAGTCGGGCAACGACGGAGCCTCACGCTCTTCTTCAAGATGTCCGTCGAGTTCGTGCTGCTCCGCGACAGTCTCGATCAAGATCGGGTAATAGCTTCCGAATGGCGAGTGGTCGCTTTGAAATTCAGTAGGGATGTCGAGCATCACGATATCGGGCATCGTGGGGATCGGCCGCGGATAGAAAACGCGACGACGCGCAATAGAGGCAATCAGCGAGACCATATGGGATCCAGTTCATCTTCCCAGCGCGACAAAACGTTAATCTTCACCCATGTCGTGGAGGTTTGAACGGGCTGCACCCGTTTTGATCGCATCGGTCGTTCGCAGTAAAGTGAACGTCGATTCAATTCGTGCGAGCAGCCCGAAAACCTGCAGGCAGTCCGCCTCTGTGTGAACTTTGCTTCGTCGTGCATTCGATCCGCACATTTACGAACCTCAGTTCGTGATGCTCCTTGGAGCCAAGAGTCTGGACAATAACCTGTCGCTTTGCGGCGGAGGTTACAGTCCCCGGCAGATTTGCGAGAAAAACAAGTCTCACTGTCGACTGTGCCGTCTCACGCAAACGTCAAACGACAGCGAAATCCGAGCAAGCGACAAAGGCAGTGTAACGCCCGCGCCGCTTGCGCCGTGTTTCCATTGGCGTCGTGGCCATCGGTCGAGTGTCGGAGCGTTCGGAAGTCCCCGTTACGCCCCGGCTCCGACCATTGGCGAGACGTAAGGAATCCGATCCGGCGAAAGCGTCACCCAATGACCGACGAATATCAACTTGAACGCTTTGTTGTTGCGCAGGGCCCGATCTATGAACGGGCGATTTCGCAACTGCGCCAGCGCAACCTCGATCCTGCGTGGATGGCCTACATTTTTCCTCGCTTTGTGAATTGCTACCATGATCCCTCGACCGAGGTTTTCGCGATCGCCTCGCTCGACGAGGCTCGCGCGTATCTGGCGCATCATTTGCTTGGTTCGCGGATCCGCGAGAGTGTGATGGCGCTCAGCTGGCTTCATGACCTCGATCCCGAGGAGGTGCTTTCCGAACAGGATCGACAGTATTTGCATTCCTCACTCACCCTTTTCGGAGAGGCGACCGCGGAGCCGCTGATGCGGCAAATGCTTGCGATCTGGTTCGGCTGCCGCGCTGACGAAACGACAATGGTTCAGCTGGATCTACGGCCATGATCGCGGGACCCTGCGAATATGCCTTCGACCGCGAGCTCCGGCATAACCCGCCCACGGGCTTGCCGGTGCTCAACGTATCCCGGCAACTACCGGAATCCTGCCCGAGACAACATTCCTACCTAACCGTGGAGAGACTATGGTGATTACCCGAGGCTTCCAGGGCCGGACCAGAGCAGATGACACGACGCGATCGCGTGTGCCTCCCGGACAATATGTCACATCGGACTTTCCTGTTCTGACAGCAGGCCCGACCCAGCACACCTCCACGGACGATTGGACATTGTCGATGCAGCTCGCGGGCCGCCTCCTCGCCAAATGGTCGTGGCGAGAGTTCGAAGCGCTACCGCAGACCGAGATCACCAGCGACATCCACTGCGTTACGAAGTGGACGAAATTCGATACGCGGTGGCGCGGGGTCACCTTCGATGATCTGCTGCGTGCGGCAGGGTTGGACCAGCCACCTGCGGGCTTCGTCATGGTGCATTGTGATGGCGGCTATTCCACCAACCTGCCGGTGGCAGACCTCATGGCCGGCAAGGCGATGATTGCCACTCATTTCGACGATCTGCCGATTGCACCCACACATGGCGGGCCCGCGCGCCTTCTGGTGCCCCACCTCTACTTCTGGAAAAGTGCAAAATGGATCCGACGGATCGCCTTTCATGAGCAGGACAGTCCAGGCTTCTGGGAGTCGCTCGGCTACCACATCCGCGGGGATCCGTGGCGAGAGCAGCGCTATGATGGAGATCCTTGATGCCCGAACCAATCTCCGGACTTCCATGGCACACTGCGTCCGTCACTGAACTTCGGTCGGAAACAGAAACTGCCAAATCCATAGCATTCAGCGTGGCGGGCTGGACTGGCCATTTGGCGGGCCAGCACATTGATCTTCGGCTGACGGCAGAAGATGGATATGTCGCGCAACGAAGCTTTTCCCTGGCATCGCCTGCCGGAGACAGCACCACGATAGAAATCACGGTTCAGCGGGTCGTCGAGGGGGAGGTGTCGCCTTTCCTCCTCGATGAACTGAGAGTCGGCGATCAGCTCGAACTGCGCGGGCCAATCGGAGGCTATTTTACCTGGTCTCCTTCGACCTCGCGGCCTCTGATGTTGATCGGTGGCGGCTCGGGCGTAGTGCCATTGATGTCAATCTTGCGGACCCGCCGTGACGCACGCAACGAGGGGCAAGCCCGCCTGCTTTACTCGTTCAGGTCCGTTGACCAAATCCTGTACCCGGCCGAGCTCGAGCAGCTTTCGACATCGTTCGGGGCGCCGACGGTTGTTCACACACTCACCCGCGAAACACCTTCCGATTGGACCGGCGAAACGGGTCGCGTCGACAAGACGATGTTGGCCCGACACGCCTTCAAGCCCATCGACGACCCAGACATCTTCGTCTGCGGCCCGACACCGTTCGTGGAGTCAGTTGCCGATCATCTTGTGGCCCTTGGCCACGCCGAGTCCAGGATCCGCACCGAGCGCTTTGGACCCACAGGGGAAACGAAATGAGTGATGACGCAATGGTACTAGACGGCAATGCAGCAGCGGGGGCGCTGGGTTCCCTGTTTGCATTCGACGTCACGATGGCAATCGTTCATTGCGGCAATTGCGATGCAACGGGGCCGCTTGCCGAACTTCGGTATTTTGGCTCGCCCCAAGCGATGGTGCTGCGGTGCAGGAGCTGCGGCGAGGTCAACATTCGACTTCTCGAGACCGATTCTGGGATCAACCTTGATCTGCGCGGCGCTACGCGCCTCGGCGTTCGTCGCGCCAATTGATCGCCGGAGCCCGAGTGCCCGGCTTAGCCGTCTTTCGAGTGAGCCGTGGATCGGCCGGATCTGAAGAGGCGCCACGACAGTCTACCGCGGAAATTGGGCGGTAACGGAGGAAAGCAATGCCAGGCCGGGATTTTGTTTTCGATGGACATGGCGGTCGCCGAATAAGGGGGACGCTTGAGGCACCGGCCACGACACCACGTGGTTGGGCAATGTTCGCGCACTGTTTTACCTGCGGCAAGGATAACCTCGCAGCGGCGCGCATTGCGCGCGCTCTTGCGCGTGCTGGTGTCGGCGTGCTTCGCTTCGACTTCGCGGGAAACGGCCGAAGTGCATCGACCTCCGAAAGCCCGCGGTTCGCTACGAACGTCAACGACCTGGTGGCAGCCTCCCGCGCAATGGCGGCTGCGGGAATGCCTCCGGCGCTTCTCGTCGGCCACAGCCTCGGTGGCGCGGCGGCGCTCGCAGCGGCTAAGTTGCTCCCGGAGATCGCGGCGGTTGCGACCATTTCGGCTCCTGCCTCCGTTGCGCACGTACTAAAACAATTCTCGCCCGAGGATCTCGACCGAATCCGAGCCGATGGAGAGGCGGACGTGGAAATTGCGGGTCGAACATTTTCGATCGGGCACGACTTCCTCGTTGACGTCGAAGAGCGCGACATCGAGGTGGATGTCGCGGAACTTCGTCGACCGCTGCTCGTCCTACATGCTCCTCTCGATACTGTCGTCGGCATCGAGCACGCGTCGCGTCTTTTCCTTGCGGCACGCCACCCGAAAAGCTTCGTTTCGCTGGACCAGGCCGACCATCTTCTGACCAAGGCCGATGACGCGAATTACGCGGCAGGCATGATTGCAGCGTGGGCAAGCCGGTATCTACCGCCACTGGTCGCAGACCTTCCGCAGGTAGAAGTCGCGCAGGGAGTTTCAGCCTCCGAAACCGGTGCCGGCGCTTTGCAGTTGGAGATCAAGAGCGGCGATCATCGCCTGCTGGCAGACGAGCCCGTGTCCGTCGGGGGCATGGGCAGTGGAATGTCGCCATATGAGCTGGTCGCCGCCGGTCTCGCCGCGTGCACCGTGATGACGATGCGCCTCTATGCCAATCGCAAGGAATTTCCCCTGGAGCGCGCTCACGCCGTTGTCGAGCACAAGAAGATGCCCGGAATGGAACCGGCGGATCGATTTACGCGCACCATCACGCTCGAGGGGCCGCTCGACGAAGCACAACGCGAAAAGATCCTCGCGATCGGTGACCGGTGCCCGGTGGATCTGACCTTGATGCGCGGCTCGGATGTGCAAACCCGGCTGGCCGGAGAAGATGTCGGCGCGTCTCCCGTGTAGATGAATCACTTCTTGAGGAAGACAAGTGGGACTTGGGGGGCTTCCCGCAGGAAGATTGCTGCGGCCCCCGAGTCGCTTTGACGTCTCGTCACGTCCAGAAGGCGTGCCTCCGCCTCCTCGCGTGCCGTGGACTCCACGTGCCGTGCGCTAGCGTCCATAGTTGAGCAGCAAGGCAGCAAAGCGATGGAAACGAGCTTAATCGCGGGTCATTGTCACAAGCAGATGGACGCCCAGGCAGTTGCCGGCGCGTTTTGTCTAATTGCGAAATAAGGTCGTTCTCGGCGAAGTGTGAAATTGGACACGACTACAGACCAAGAAGCTCGGTTCGACTTTCGGACTCGGGGTCTATTCTTGTGGTAATCTGAAGTCCTTCGGCACGCTGCTGCTCGGCCCAAGGACGAGGCAGCCCGAATGTCAGGATCGAAATATTGCGATGCGCCACGCTCATCCGAGGGCGCCGACAAACCCCGAACTTCAGCTCCGGTCTCACTAGACGAACGCTGGAACGCGCTGATGACGGCGGCGCAAACGGGCGACGACCGCGCCTATGAGCGATTGATGGGTGAGGTGAGCCAGTGGCTGTCGCGATACTTTCACAGGCGGCTTCCACCGGCCGCGGCGGAGGACGCCACGCAGGAGGCGCTTCTTGCGATCCATGTACATAAGCAGAAATACCAGGCCAATGCGCCGATGACGCCCTGGTTGAAAACGATAGCTCGTTTCAAATGGATTGATCAGCTTCGCGGGCATTTGCGCAGCCCCGAAAGCCTCGGCGAGAGCGACGTATCGATCGCCGATCACGGCCCCGCCGCGCGAGCGGCAATCCTGCTCGAACTGCTCCTGGCCGAGGTAAAGCCCGCGCAGGCCCAGGTTATCAAGCTGGTCAAATTGCAGGGTGCGACAGTCGAAGAGGCGTCGCAATTATCTGGTCAATCGCCATCACTCGTTAAGGTGAATATTCACCGTGGGTTGAAGCGCATCGGGCAATCCCTCTCCGCCTGAGCGAGCGCGGTGCCGCTGCTATCGCCGGTGTAACCGTTCCCGGTCCGAGCCCGTGTTCAGAAATCAGTAGGTCGAGAAGTCCGCACACCAGCGCGGACGAGGGGACCTTTTTTGCTTGGACGCTTGGGAGACGGAGCAATGGCAATGCAACAGGGTGCAGTGGTTGGCGATCGGCGCAGGTTTCTGACTTCCGGAGCAGTGGTGCTTGGTATCGGTGCGACCGGACTTGTTAGCGGCGGTGCGCGCGCTGCCGTTGGGGAGGCCAACGATTTGGGTGTGCTGCAGACTGCGCTCGCGCTGGAACATGAAGGCATAGCCGCCTATCAAATCGCTGGTAAAAGCGGACTCCTCTCGCCCGGTACGCTCCAGGTGGCGTCGACATTCATGGCGCATCACCAAGAGCATCGCGACTCTCTCGCCAAGCTCGTCACGCAGTTAGGCGGTGATCCGGTCGAACCTAAGACGGACGCCCAGTACATCGCCGATCTGAACCTTGGAACGCTCAAGTCGGAAAGCGATGTTGTGGCTCTGGCCACCACTCTCGAGCGGGGGGCGGCCAGTGCGTATATCGGGCAGATCACTTCGCTGAAGGATCCCAAGATCGCCAAGCTTTTTGCCTCGCTCTCGGCCGACGAAGCGGTGCACTGGGCGACGCTCAACAACGCTGCCGGAACGCCGATTCCGACGGCAGCCTATCTGTTCGGGTGATCGGAGGCCAGCATGCGTCTATCACTCGCATCAGTGTCGCGGATCGGGGCAGTATTGTCAGTCGGCGTTCTCGTCGGGTTTGTGGCCACACGGCCGAGCGTCGCCGCCGATGATGTCACGACAGGCAAAACGCTGTACCAGACCAAGTGCGCAGGCTGTCACTCGGTCGACGCCGACCGCATCGGCCCTCGCCACCGCGATGTCGTCGGCCGAGCCGTCGCGAGCGTGCCGGGGTATAATTATTCGCCCGCCCTGAAAAAGCTGGGTGGCGTCTGGACGCCCGCCAGGCTCGACCAATGGCTGGCCGGGACACAGAAGATGGTGCCGGGAAGCCGGATGTACCTCGAAATGGACGATCCGACCCAACGTCGGCTCATCGTCGCCTACCTGCAATCCGTGTCGAAGCCGAAGTAACGGGCCGCCCCCGAGCGCCGGCTGTCTGTCCATCCCCTGCAGGTAGCCGGCCAAGGCCGATCCATCCGGCTGGTCGGAACCATTCTGAACCTAGAACAGAAGCGACACCCACGTGGAATTCCAGCAGGTCCGTTACTTTCTCAATCTCGCGGATACGCTCAACTTTACCGAAGCGGCGATGCGCAGCGGCGTATCGCAACCCACGCTGACCCGCGCCATCCAACGGCTCGAGCACGAGCTCGGCGGAACGCTTGTCTACCGCGACGGCAAGGACACCCGGCTGACGGCACTGGGCCGCGACATTCAGGCCGAATTCGCCGCTATCAACGAAAGCGAGCGGCGTGTCCTGGCGCTTTCGCAAAATCGCGTTCGGGGCCGCCGAGAAACGGTCACCGTGGGCGTCGTCCATACGATTGCTCCGGCCTTGATCACCGGCTTCGTCGCGCACGCTCTACGTCAGCTCCCGGACCTCGAACTGATCCTGCGCCCAATTGTGCGTGATCAGGTGTCCGAAATGCTGCTGACAGGGCAGATCGACGGTTGCTTCGCCTCGGATGCCATCACAGGACATGCAAAGCTCGCCACCGTCGAGATGTTCGCTGAACGCCTCCTGCTGGCGATGGCGAAAACCCATCCGTTATCCGAGAGCGCGGAGATATCCCTCGAAGAGCTGGCCGAACAATCCTATCTCGATCGCCTTCACTGCGAGTTTCGCGCGCGCGTGAACGACGCCCTTCGAGACAGCGCGATCGCCATGGTGCCCCGTCTGCGTTCCGAGCGCGAGGATCTCATCCAACAGGCGGTCGCCGGTGGTATCGGCGTGTGCATGCTGCCCGAGTTCTCCGCGATTGTCAGCGGCCTGGTGTTGCGGCCCGTGCGGGGGGTCGATCTCTCGCGGACGGTTTCATTCCAATCAGTCTCTGGGTCGGGAACTGCGATGGCACTGCGCCAGCTCCGATTGCTGGTCGAACGATTCAAATGGCATGAATGAGGAAAGACATAGATGGCGAGCGAAGCTTACGACATTGTCATTGTTGGCGCGGGAGCGGGTGGCTGCGTCGTCGCGAGTTACCTCGCAGAGCACACCAGCGCGTCAATTGCGCTGATCGAAGCAGGCGACGTGGATCGCGATCCGTTCATCCATATTCCAGCCGGCTTTGCCAATATGCTCGCCCACGACCGGAATGTCTGGACATATGAGACTGTCCCCCAGCACGGAACGAAGCGTGCCTATCGCTCGGGTAAGGTGCTCGGCGGCGGCTCCTCGGTCAATGCGATGGCCTATGTTCGTGGTCAAAAGCGCGACTATGCCGCGTGGCAGAATGCGGTCGGCGATACCGGAAAGTGGTCATATGAAGACCTGCTGCCCGTCTTCATCGAGCAGGAAGCCAACGACACCTTCCATGACCGATATCACGGTGTCGGCGGCGGCCTTTCGGTTGAGCAGCCGAAGGGCATCAACAAACTGAACCAATATTGCCTGAAAGCCTTCCAGGAATATGGGGTCCCCTTCAATCCCGACTACAACGGCAAGAGCCAAATCGGCGTCTCGCCGGTGCAGTCCACGGTCGGCAATCATCGACGGTGCAGCGCCGTTGATGCCTATTTGCGTCCGCACCTCGCTTCAGGTCGCGTGACCGTTCTCACCGGCAAGACTGTCGCGCGGGTCCTCATCGAGAACAATCGGGCCGTCGGGGTCGAGCTGAGCGACAACCGCCGCGAGACAATCAGCGCCGGCCAGGTCGTGCTCTGCGCGGGCGCCGTGCATAGCCCCACGATCCTCATGCACTCTGGAATCGGCCCCGCCGATCATCTGCGTGAGCATGGCATTGGTGTGATCGTCGATTCTCCGGAAGTCGGCGAGAACCTCCACGATCACCCGATGGTTCCGGTCCGCGCTTACGTGAAGGGCGACCTCGGCTATCAGATGGCCGCAACTGGTCTTGGGACCGTGAAGGCGGGCTTGCGCTACCTTATCACCAAGGATGGTCCGGCAGCCGGCAGCGGGATCGAGTCTGTCACGCACTGGAATCCGTCTGACTTCACCGCCGATCCGACGATCCAATGCTATCACGTTCCGATCATCGCCAACGAAGGTCTCGCCCCGACGGGCCATCGCTCAGGCATCACCCTCGAAACCGTCGTGCTTCAACCTAAGAGTCGCGGATGGGTTCGGCTCGCGGACAGCGATCCGACCTCGATGCCGCTGATCAATCCGAACTTCCTTGGCGACGAGGATGACCTGAAGGCGGCCGTGGACTCCGTCCGCGCGGTTCGCAAGGTCATGGCGCAACCGTCCCTGGCTTCGGTGATCGAAGAGGAGATGGAGCCCGGCCCGCACATCCAGTCGGATACGGAGATCGGCGAATGGGTGAAGCGTGTCGTGACGACGATGTGGCATCCGGTCGGCACGTGCAGAATGGGGCAGGACGAGCGGGCGGTCGTCGACGCGCGGCTCCGCGTCCGAGGGATCGACGGGTTGCGGGTGATCGACGCCTCGATCATGCCGAACATCACCAGCGGCAACACAAATGCTCCGACACAGGCGCTCGCGCGGCATGCATCGGCGATGTTGGTCGAGGACCTGAAGCTGGCCTGAGACACTGGGGCACCGCCAGAGCCAGCGCGGCATCTCATGCCCCGCGCATCCAAACCGCATCGCGCCATGAATTCGAGGGGTTTCACAATGGGTTTCTTGACGAGGACGTTCGGCGCACTTGACCGATCCTACCTGATACGCGCCTACCTGATCGGCTTGGCCATCTTCGCCTTTTATGGATACTTCATCTCGCATGGCGCCAAGAGCGCTCCGATATCCGTATGGGTGTTCTTCACGATCTCGACCTTGCTGTTTCCCTTTGCGAAGTTCGTTTGGGACGAGATTATGTCGCTGGTGCTGGGGCGAAACATGGTCTTCATGAACGCCCTGGTGCTGCTCGTGTTGAAGCTGTTCGTGAATGTGTTCTTGTGGGCCGCCGCGATCCTTATCGCTCCGCTCGGGATACTGTATCTTTGGATCAGGACACGAAATCCGGCCGGCTAACAGTGTCGGCGGAACGAACCGCCCCGTCCTCGGTGCGATAAGGGGCCGGATGGCGCGACTGATAGCGAACATGCGCGAGGCGCATTCCGCCATTCAATACCCGGCCCCTTTCCTCAGGGTTTCAAACTCCATGGAGTGATTGCTCGTTCAATCAGGCTAGAAAGCGCTGCGGGATTTCATCATCGAGCAAGATCTCGCGGATTGCGACGCGTTCGGCGCCAAGGCCGTCATTCTTATGCTCCCAAACGCAGCGTGCGACTGCATCAAAACTATAGCCTGGGCGTATTGGACTTGGGCTGACTGAGCCTCCATCTTCCAATCAAGGAATTCGAAGGAGGATACCATGGCCAAATACGAGAAAACCCAGGAAGCGATCTCCAAGCTGTCGCCGGAACAGTTCCGCGTCACGCAGGAAAGCGGGACCGAGCGCCCCGGCACTGGTGAATATCTCAGCAACAAGGAAGCGGGGATCTATGTGGACATCGTGTCGGGTGAGCCGCTGTTCGCGTCTTCCGACAAGTTCGAGTCCGGATGCGGCTGGCCGAGTTTCACGAAACCGATCGAGCCCACGAACGTGGCCGAACTGAACGACACGACCCACGGGATGGTTCGCACCGAGGTGCGCTCTAAGCACGGCGACAGTCACCTGGGGCATGTGTTCCCGGACGGTCCCCGTGACCGCGGCGGCCTGCGCTACTGCATCAACTCAGCATCGCTTCGTTTCGTCCCCAAGGCTGAAATGGCCGCTCAGGGCTACGGCGACTATCTCGATCAAGTGGAGGATATCTAATGAGCACCGAACGCGCAGTTCTCGCAGGCGGCTGTTTCTGGGGCATGCAGGACCTGATCCGCAAGATGAAGGGCGTGGTCTCGACCCGCGTCGGCTATACCGGCGGCGACGTGCCAAACGCGACCTATCGCAATCACGGCACGCACGCGGAAGCGATCGAGATTGAATTCGATCCGGACCAGATGTCCTATCGCAAGCTGCTCGAATTCTTCTTCCAGATCCACGATCCGACGACGCGCGATCGCCAGGGGAATGACCGCGGTTCGAGCTACCGCTCGGCGATCTATTTCACGAGCGATCAGCAGAAGGCCGTGGCCGAGGATACGATCGCCGACGTCAACGCCTCGGGTCTATGGCCTGGCAAGGTGGTAACCGAAGTAGAACCTGCCGGGCCCTTCTGGGAAGCCGAACCCGAGCATCAGGACTATCTTGAGCGTATCCCGAACGGATATACCTGTCACTTCGTGCGACCCAACTGGGTATTGCCGCGCCGGTCAGAAGCGGCGGCCTAGCGTATGTTCTCCAACCTGCGGTCCGCACCGGACCGCAGGCAGTCCCGGAGGTCAAAATGCAGACGAATATTGTGGGTCTGCCGGCGCCGCCGCTGCGCGACGTACGGTGGATCGATAGCGCCGGCGAGGAACGCACCCCTTTGTCGCTGGACGATCTCGGCAGCGGTTATCGGATCCTGTATTTCTTCCAGGATTGGTGTCCGGGTTGCCATGCTCATGGCTTTCCAGCTCTTACAAGGCTGGTTGCCGAACTGGCGGAGTGCAATGTCGGCTTCGCAGCGATCCAGACGGTGTTCGAGGGCTTTGACGTCAACACATTCGAACGCATCCGCGATAATCAGGTGCGTTATGGTCTGGGCATTCCCTTCGGACATGCCGGCCCTCAAGATGACAAGGGCGTGCCGGCCGTGATGGAAGATTACGCCACCGGCGGCACACCATGGTTTGTGGTCATCGCGCCGGACGGCAAGGTCGTGTTCAATGGGTTTCAGCTTAACCCTGACGCCCTCATTCAGGCCCTGAGGCCCCTGGCCGCCTGAAACACACCGGCAACGCGCGCATCATGCTGCCAATCGGCTCGTGATGCGCGCAATGCCAATCCGCCCAACCCTACACTGCGTCCGGCGCTGTACCCATCACCGTGATCAGTGTTTGGGTCGCATCAAGACTCCTGGATTCCCCGCTCGAGACAATAGCTTCGATTGAAGAGTGCGGCTCAATCGACCGCGAGTACGCCTCCACGAAGCATTTGTGGTTTGGGTTAGTCGGACCTGTGTGACGGCGAGCGGTGGAGCCGACATTTCCCACCGTTGGCGGATATCAACACACCGTGTTCACGGTTCGGCGGACACCGGCAGCCTATTCGGCGGCGACCCATTTTCTTGCCGGGAACCCTCAGGTTTCGCTTGACGCTGACCGCCCCAGAGCAAGGCGGTCCCGGCAAGGGCCGATAGCACCGACGCCGCGAACACGGCGATTTTTGCGGCCGCAAAGTCGCTGGCATCCGGGAATGCCTGCCCGGCGATGAAGAGCGACATTGTGAAGCCAATGCCGGCGATGGCTCCTGCCCCTGCCAATTGCCGCCAGGTGTATTCCGGCGGCTTGACGGCTATTCCGCTGCGTACAACCGCTACGGACACGAGATAGATACCGAGCGGCTTTCCTACGGTAAGACCGGCGATGATCGCGGCCATGAGCCAACCATGCTCGGCGAAGACGTCCAGATTGATCGCGACACCTGCATTCGCCAATGCAAAGATCGGGAGGACGAAGTAGCTCGATCGTGCACCGGCGTTCCGCAGCAGCCGGTCGGCGGGCGATTCAATTCTGTCGTGTATCGCGTCGAGGGCATGCAGCGCCGGGGTGGAGGGACCATGTCTGAGAACTTCGCCCTCGTGTCGGGCTTCGGCGGCGATGATTGTGTTGGCCTGCATCATCAGAGCATTCAGGTCAGCAGGCGGGCGCGTCGGAATGAACATAGCGAGTACGACGGCGGCCAGCGTCGCATGAAGTCCGCTCGCGTGGACAAATACCCATAAGGTGAGGCCCAACACGATGTATGGCGAGAGAAGGTAGACCTTGGAGCGGCTGAGTAGTGCCAGCCCGACAACGACGGCGGCTGACGCAGCCAGGTAGCCTAGATGGATTTCATTGGAATAGAACAAGGCGACGACAATGATCGCACCGATGTCGTCGACGATAGCGGCTGCGGTAAGGAAGATTCGCAGCTCGACGGGAACCCGTCTGCCCATGAGGACGATCAACGCGATCGCGAAAGCAGTGTCCGTCGCCATCGGGACGCCCCATCCGTGTGACCACGGGCCGCTGGGGATAACCAGTACATACAGGAGCGCCGGCCCGACCATGCCGCCGATCGCAGCCGCAATCGGAAGTGCGGCAGCCCGTCGACTTGCAAGATGGCCAACTGTCAACTCGCGCTTCACTTCCAACCCCACGACGAGGAAGAAAGTCGTGAGAAGGGCATCGTTTACCCAATGAAGGAGTGACATTCGAAAGTGGGCGTCGCCGAAGGTCACACCGAGCTCTCGCTGCCAAAATGCTTCAAATGCCGTGCCGATCGGAGAGTTCGTCACGATGATCGCCAACAGGGTCGAGAGGACCAAGAGGATGCCGGCCGACGGCCCCCAACGCGCGAAGTCAAGCGCAGCGGTACGCACTCGATGGCCAAGCGTGCCGAGCATTGCGTCGACGAAGGAACTCTCATCCCAAGGCCCGTCGTAGCGCCGGCGGTTGATGTAGAAAGCCGGTGTGAAGTTCACTCCGCTGGCGCGTGAGCTAGCGATATCCGCTTCCACCTTCGCCTTCGCGCGCCTCAAAGCGTCGCTGTCGCCAAGCGCGAAGTCAGCCTCTATGCCGAGGTCGCTGGCCACGGCGATCAGGTCATCCTCCGTGAGCTCCATCGACCGCGTCATAAGCTTGATGTGTGCGTCCCAGAACGCCTCGTCCGTTTCTGCAAGCTCGACAAGTTCGGCGGCGCGATACGCAAGGCTGTTGTCAGAAAGCGGCCTATGTCGGAAAGCATAACAAACACGTTCGCCAAGTTGGTCGCGGGCTTGCGCGATGCGTTCATTGGCGGCCCTGCAGTGAGGGCACGCGTAACTGCCATACTCGACCAGCCTGATCGGCGCATTGGTCGGACCAAGTACGTGGTCGATTTTGTGGTCGACCGGACGATCGAGACGGCCGAGTGGGGTCATTTCCTCCATTGCAGAACTGGTCTCCGGACTTTTGCTGCCAGGTCAAAGTCTTTGTGGCGTGATTGCGTCTGCACCCCGCCCATATACCTACCGGCTCAAGATATCGGACGGTTACGCCTGTTCCCGCCAATTCACGCGCGATTGCGAGCATCATACCCTTCGACCGCGGAGCCGATCGAGAGATGTGATGTAACCATTGCTCGATCTGAGGCGAGCTTCACACGATACCGAGTGAGCCCGCGCTGAGGTGAGTTCGGTTGCGCGCGCGGAGCCGTGCGCCACTTCTAGAGACCGCAAGAGGAACGGGATGGCAGGTGAGATCATCAACAATGTTTCGATGCGCAGGTATGAGCTGCCGATCGAGGACGATGCCGTCGCGGTTACCTACTACAAGCTTGAGGATGGCCGCGTCGTGCTGCTGCACACCGAAGTTCCGAGCGAATATGGCGGCCGGGGAATTGGAACGAAGCTGGCACATGCCGTCTTCGAGTTGCTCCGGTCCGAGGGCAAGCGGGTGATCGCCAAGTGCCCGTTCATGGCACGGTACGCCGCGGGTATTCCCGAATATGCCGCCATGCTCGATGGTTGAACGAGCGCGACGGGGGATCCCAGGATGAGCATCGTGGCCACAGTCCACGGCGGTCCCGAAAAGCCCCACTGGTTCGAGTGGGATGGCGTGGAAATGATCGTCCCAGATCAGGGCTTCGCCTGGATCGACGTGGTCGACGCCGAGGGCGATGACATCGGCACATTGCAGCGGGCCTTTGGTCTTCACGAACTCGCCGTCGAAGATTCAATGAGCCCCACGCAACTGGCCAAGGTCGATTTCTATTCAGATCATGTCTTCGTCGTAGCGAAGGCGGCGGAACTCGGTCCCAGCGCGATCGAGTATACCGACATCAGCATTTTCCTGTCGGACAAGCGGATCATCACGGTCTGCAGGATGGAAACCGCTTTCGGGCACAGGTTGCGGAGCAGGGTCGAGAAGATTGCCGCGAAGAATGTGGCCGGTCCGGAATATGTGGTTCACGAGGTCCTCGACCTCATAGCAGATGACTATTTTCCGGTGGTGCAGATGATCGCCGACGAAGTTCTGCAGATGGAAAGGCGGCTTCTGGACGACACCCTGGACCGCGACGAAATCGCAAGAATCTTCCAGCTTCGGCGAGAGACCATTCATTTCAAGCGCGTCCTCACCAGGATGAGCGAAGTCTGCAACAAGCTCGCCAGCCTCGATGTCCCTTGCGTCTCGAACGACTCGCGGCCCTATTTTCGGGACGTGCTCGACCATCTCGCGCGGATCGATGCGATGAGTGATGGTCTGATCGACGTCATCCGCACCGCGCTGGAGGCGAGCAGCCTCCTCGAGCAGCAGCGGCAGTCCGTGATCACGCGCCAACTCGCGGCCTGGGCCGGGATTCTCGCTGTACCGACCGCGATTACCGGCTTTTTCGGTATGAACTTCATCGACATGCCGGTGAAGCTCGCCAGTCCAGGATCGGTCGCGGTTCTGGTCACGATGGTCGTGATTTGCTGCGTCCTCTATTGGCGCTTCCGGCGGCTTGGCTGGCTCCAGTCGGGAAATCCCAAGCCCGAGCCGCGACCTGCGGCGGCCAGGTACCCAGAGATGGACGATCCGGGTTGATGTAACCTCCCGCGGCCGGAGACCGAGTGATCTGGGCCGCTTGCTCTTATGTATCCGGCGGCATCGCGAGAGTTTCAGACATCGACCAAACAGGAGATTCGAGATGGCTGGTTTTGAAGCCGTAAAGGAAAAAATGGAAGTTATCGGCGCCGATGGTGTGCATGTCGGGACAGTTGACCGTGTCGTTGGCGATCGCATCAAGCTGGTGAAAACGGACAGCGGCCAAGGTCAGCATAAAGGGCATCATCACTTCATTTCGCGCGGCCTGGTGGCCGAAGTCGAAGGCGACAAGGTCCGGCTGAGCGCCAACGGCGATGTCGCGGTCACGTTCGAGGAAGAAGAATAGGCGGCAAGAGCGCGGGGCGGATTGAACGCCGTTTCGTGAGACAGGGAACAAATGAATGACGACAACGAGCCCAGAGCAAACACCATCGGATGTTGATACGGACGCGATCGCTCGCCTTGCGGATCGGTTGAATGCCACGCTTGCGGACAGCTTCGCGCTGTACATCAAGACAAAGAATTTCCATTGGCATGTGTCCGGCCCGTATTTCCGTGACTATCATCTTCTGTTCGATAAGCAGGCCTCACAGATTCTGCTGAGCACGGACGCGATAGCGGAGCGCGTGCGCAAGATCGGTCACGCCACTATCCGTTCGATCAGCGACATCGCACAGCAGCAAACCTTGTCGGACAATAATGCCGCTTCGGTTGACGCCCGCGACATGCTTTCGGAGCTAAGGGCTGACAACCTCAATCTGGTCAAGTCCCTGCGGGCGGCAAAGGCCGCGGCCGATGCGGTCGGCGACAACGGGTCATCGGGCTTGATCGACACATGGACCGACGAAGCCGAACAACGCGCCTGGTTCCTGTTCGAAACCGGACGCGCTGCATAATTGAAAACCCTTTTCGCAGGTAGCCGTCGGCTGCCCGCTGATTGTAACCGCCGACCCTGTTCGACCGAGCATGCATCTTGAATGCTCGGTCGAACAGGAGGTTGGTATGCGGAAATCGTGGATCCCAATAATTATGGCCCCCGCCCTTGCGATGGCGATGTCGGGTTGTGGCCAGTCGCAGGCCGATGGGCAGGCGCAGGCCACCTCGGGAGAAGCGCCCAACCAGGTGGGTGCTGTCCAACCCGCACGCTACCTGCCGGAATATGCGGAAGACGGCTCACTCAAGCTGCCGAAGAACTGGCGTACCTGGGTGTTCATCGGGGCGCCCCTCACGCCGAACGCGCTGAACAACGGCCAGGCGAGCTTCCCGGAGTTCCACAACGTCTACATCGAACCCGGATCTTACGCGATTTACAAGAAGACAGGTGAGTTCCCCGAGGGGACCATTTTCTTCAAGGAGCTTCAACTCGCGTTGCCGGGTGAGTATCCCGATGGCTCAAGAACCGAGCCTTCGGGGCGCGGATATTTCCCTGCGGCATACAATGGTGCCGACGTCACCGTTAAGGACACCAAGCGATACGCCGAAACCGGCGGGTGGGGATATTATAATTTCAACCACCACGAGCCCAAGGCCGCGACCGCGATGCCACGGTCGAAGGATGAATGCGCATCTTGTCACATCGCCAGCGCCAAGAAGGATGATGTCTGGACGCAGTTCTATCCGCTGCTCGACGACCTCTCGCTCAATTGACCAGGTTCCTCTTGGCGGCCCGATCCATTGAGGAGAGCTGGCATGACATCGAGACAATTAATGATCGCCACCTCCGCGCTCCTGTTCTGTTCGGGTGCGGTGCTCACCGCCGGTTGCTCCAGGCAACCGGCGAAAGCTGCTGATAGACCAGCTGCGGACGGGGGGGCGGCAGCCAGGACGGTAGCGGGGGCAGCAGCTGCGGACACGGCCGTTGTCGATGCCGACGGAAACCTACGTGTCCCCACCGACTATCAGATGACATATCAATCGCTCGGCCCCTGGGCGATCGCGGCGGACGATACCAAGGGCTCGAAGGAAGCGCACAACGTCTATGCATCCCCCGGCGCGATCGAGGCCTATCGGAAGACCAAGACATTCCCCGACGGCACCGTCCTCGTGAAGGAGGTCTACGGCACCCACACCAGCGACATGACCACAGGGACGGTCAGCCATCCCGATAAGCTCAAGGGCTGGTTCGTGATGGTCAAGGACAGCAGGAATTCCCACCCCGGGAATCCATTATGGGGTGATGGCTGGGGGTGGTCGTGGTTCGATGCCGGAGATCCCACACATACGACGTCGACCGATTACAAAAGTGATTGTCAGGGCTGCCATGTCCCTGCTCAGGCAACCGACTGGATCTATGTGGATGGATATCCAGTGCTTCGCAGGTGATCTCGGCCGAGGAACACCGGCGGGCCGCCGGCGCGTTTCGATCGGCCATAAACGCACCTGAGATTCAGGCGCCCTACTTACTGCTTATCGTGACCCAGACCGCGATGATGCGCGTCTGGGAGCGCAGTCGCCAACTCGCGACAAAAGGGAACATACATGACGAACGACAGCGGCGGCAGCGACCAGTGGACCGCCACGAGGCTCTATTCAAGGGCAGTGATCCGTCTTTCTCCGCTCGACAGTGTAGAGGACGTGACCGATTTCCTCGACAGCGTCGTCACAAGCGACATCCGCCACCTCCCCGCCTGGACCGGTCTGTTGAGCAGCAAGGGAAAGGCCCTCTTCGACTTCATCGTCTGGCCCGCGGGCGAGTGCCTCCTCCTGGACTGCGAGGCAGACGCAGCAGACGACCTGGTCGAAACTTCTGGCTTATCGCCGCCACCGTCGCCGGATCGGCATCGCGCTGGACGACCACGTAGCGGTGCATTGGCGTTCACATGAAGGCGACGGAGCGACCAGCGATCCACGCCTCCACGCGCTCGGCCAGCGATGGATTGCCCCGGCGGATCCGTCAATCCACTCCGCCGACGATCACTGGCTCGCCCACCGGCTCTCACATGGCGTCGCCGAGGGGAGAAGCGAACTTGGAAGTGACATGACCCCCTGGCTTGAGTGCAATGCCGCCGAGCTGAACGGGATCGACTTCGAGAAGGACACGTACATCGGATACGACGCCGTCGCGCATGCGCATTCACACGGCGGCGCCAGGAATCGGCTACTGATCGTGCCTCTCGAAAGGGCCGACCCAGAGACTCTGCGCCTCAGTTACCCTCAACTGGGCCTTGGCGTAGCTCTCGTGCGAAGCGGCCAAATCGCCTCGCAACTGAAACCGAAATGGCTCAAGAACTGAGCGATACCCGCCACGGCGCGACATCGACCAACAACAAGCTCGCCGCGGTGGGGAAGGCATCAGAGGTCAAGTCCGAGCTGCCGTTCCGGCAGCGCCGGCAGAACATCTCGATCGGGTTTCGCCGGCGTCCTGGCATCACTGCCGCGCTGCTGTTCGGACCCGGGCGGCAGGATCGGCCTGCCGTCGCCCGGTGGCAGCGGCGGCAGGTCGTGCTCGTCGACAGGCGGAAGTCCGGCCGCGGCGTTCGCCAGACCGGGATCGGCAGTCGCGCGGCCGCCGCCTGATCGATTTCCGTCGATCTCGAGCACTCCGCGGGTTTCGAGCGAGGAGGTCTTGTCTCCCGGACTGTGGTCGAGTTGCCGCGACAGCCTGTCCTTGTCGTCGACGACCAGCGTGAGCGCGTCCCGGACGCGAGTGACGAGCACGTTGAACAGCCGTTGGTTCGACAGGTTGCGCTCGCTGCTGCTCATCACTCCGATCGCCTTGTCGGTGGTGATGCCCTGGGCCATGTGCATATTGAGCGCATAGGCAAGGTCGACGCGCGAGAGCATTGGATCAGTCAGGTCGAGAGTCAGGCGTTCCTTGGCGGCAGTCTCGACGATCACACCCTTCTCGTCCGCACTGATCACGCGAGCGATCGCCGAATTGTGGAGCCCCCGCTCCTTGTCGTTCGCGGTCCAGCGGATCTGGTCGCCTTCGCGCAGTTGAAGATCCTTTTTCTCCGTGAGCTGGATCCGGCTCCGGCGGTCGGCCAGCGACAGCTTTTGCGGTTCGATCCAGATCCGCTTGTTGCCGGATCGAAGCTCGACCTTGCCCCGCGCGGTGATCGAGACGACATCGTATCGGCCGGCCAGGAGACCGACCTCAGTGGCTCCGCCCTTCCCCACCTCGAGCGTCATCCCGGGGCGATATGTCGAAGCGTGGCGCAGCTCCTCACGGGTCGTGTTCACCCGCTCGAAGACGGTGACTTGGACTCCTTCGCCTTTGAGCGTGCCCTCGGCCGCAAGGCCTGCCTGGATGCGCTGGTTGATGGTGGCGCGCGCATCGCGACCAGAGGCAAATACTGCGGTCACCTCCCGCTCGGCGGCATCGAGCCCGAGCCAGAGGTCCGCGGCGTGCTCGGCCGGCTGCGCCGCCGTCTCGACCTTGTCGCCCATGACACGTATCGCTTCACTGGCCTTGCCGCGATTTGCGAGCGCGGCGACCGTGCGCAGCTGGTCGGTTCGCTGGCGAAGATTCTCGTCCATGCGCGCCATGGTTCCCCCGCTCGCCTGGATCATCGCGAAGGATTTGCCGGCTTCGATCGACGACAACTGCTGGCGGTCCCCGACGAGGACGAGCTTCTCGACCCCGAGCGCGTCGGCGATGTCGTGCAGCTTCAGCATGTCGCCGCTCGAGACCATCGAGGTCTCATCGACGAGCAGCATCGAGCCGGCATGTGCCGCGCGTGCCGCTTCATAGCCGGGGCCGCTCCGCTGCTCGACGTAGCGCTCGTTTGCCATTGCGAAGGACGCAAGCGTCTGCGCCTTGATCCCGGCTCCCTCTGCGAGATCGGCGACCATCTTGTTCTGGAAAGCGAGCCCCGTGATGGCTTTGCCTTCCTGCTCGGCGACGCGCGCGACAGCGGCGAGCATGGTCGACTTGCCGGCGCCGGCGACACCCTGGACCACCACGGTGCGGTCGGTTGAAGAAAGGATGAGGGTTGCGGCGCCGAGTTGACCGGCATTGAGCGGGCGTTCGGCCGCAGCCTGGAGCCGTTCGGGCGCTTGATCGGCGATGATCGGGCGGACGAGGCCTTTGCCCTCGTCGACGCGTGCGAGGATGGCTTCCTCGACACGCAGAGCCTCCCTGGTGGTGACGAACTCCGATGCCCGGCCGGCGCCGACGAGCAGGACGCCGCGGTCCTTGAGCTGCCCGATACGGGCGTCGACATGCTCGAGCGTCACGCCCTTGAGACCGAGATCGAGAGCGGTCTTGGCGAGCTTGTTTGCCGGATAAGCCGCTTCGCGTTCGGAGAGGATGCGGACCGCCGAGGCTACCGCCAGCTGTGCCCGGGCGGCTTCAGGCGATTGCGTGAGACGCGCGAGCCCTCTGTCGACAAGCGGATCGGCGGGCCTGAGAAACCGGTCGAGACGTTCGCGCGCCGACGAAATCGCGTCGCCGACGGCCCGGTATCCCCGGTCCAGCATGCTGGTGGACGCCATGAGTTCCGCCCGGGCCGCAGCCGCCCGGACAACATCCTTGCCGTCGAACCCAAGGGCAGCTGCCCGGTCGATCCACTCCTTGCGCAGGCCATCGCGATCGTCGACGTCGAGCTTGGGATCACGCGTTCGCTTGGTGATTTCCCGCAGCGCCTCGGGCGAGCTTGCGCCGATCTTCGTGGCCTGCTCCAGAATCTGCTCGCGCCGCTGGCTGAACGCCTCGATCACGGGCTTGGGGACGCCCGCGATCTCGAACGCTCCGTGCTTGCCCTTGAGCTCCACAGAATAGCCGAGCTTCTCCAGTTCGGAGCGCAGATAGGCGTGATAGATCGACCCGATCACGCTGTTGTTGCTCCACAGCTTGTCCGCATGCAGCGCCTGCCATTTCCCGTCAGGGAGCCTGGTCAGATTGGCGACGACCGCGTGGATGTGCGCCTGCGGATCGAGCGCCCTGCTCGTATCGTGCTGGAAGAGGGCATAGACGAGATTACCGGTTCGCACCGGCGTGCCGTCAGCGCCCTTGCGACCCTCGGCCAGGTTCTTCTCGACCCAGTTCATCGCCTTCTGGACCGCGGCCTGGTTGGCAGTGAGGATGCGCTTGTCGCCGGCGACATAGGCGAGCACCGAGGCCGACTTCGGCATGGAGAAGGTGAGGTCATATCCGGCGCGCCGGTTTTCGACCTGCGCGACGCCTTCGCCGCTCGGAAGGATGCCGTTGAGGATCGCTTCGAAGCTGTCCTTGCCGACGGCTCCGGAGAGCCCGAGGTCCTCCGATCCGCTGCCGGCCCAGACGCTCATCTCGGAGGACTGCTCGGCGGTATAATAATTGTCGGACGCGAAATAGTTCGCGGCTCCGGATGCGGAACGGACCGACGCGATCGAGAGCATCGGCTAGATCCCGAAATCGCCGTCGTGGTCGAGGCCCTGGCTGAAATCCTGCCGAAGCTCGACGATCGTCTGATCCTCGACTTGCGGCGGTAATTGCGCCGTCTTACTTGCTTTCCGCTGGTCGGCCTCCTGCGCCTTTACCGCTTCGGCAGCGCCGGTCCGCGCGCTCGGCTTCTGATCGCTGTCGCGCGCCAGATCGCCCGTTTGAGCATCCCCTTCATCGCGCCTGGAATCGACGTGCCTCGCCTCATGCTCGTGCTCGGATTCCGGCTCGGCCGAGAGGATATTGGCGGCGAGGTCCCGGGCCAGATTTGCGGGATCGACCACCTCGCCCACCACCTGCAGCGACCCATCCCGGCCACCCCCCTCCCCCGCCTCACCCTCATCCGCGAAAAGCTCCTCGGCACGCTTCGATCGAACCGGCTGGACACTGGGCCTCAGGATGAATCCCTCGGCGATTTTGGGATAGTCGCGCCACTCGAGCAGAATGCGCGCCGCGGGAAAGCCGTCGGGGAACTTCACGAAGCCGTGAAGCGACGGCAGGTTCGTGATGTCGTCGGCGATGACAAGCGGTTCGACCTGCTTGCGCGGCGTCAGCGTCGAGGCGTCGCGGGTGTTGTTGTAACCATAGCTGTAGGCCTCATCCATCTGCCGGACTTCGCGGTTTCCGATGTAGCGGGCGCATTGCTCGGCGGTATCGAGATCGGCGGTCGCGAGTATCAGCTTGGAGCGTGCGAGCGAGGCAAGATTTCGGGCGCCTTGCTCGCCATAGACCTCGACCAGCTTCTCGAAGCTGTGGATGCCGAGGATCATCGCGCCTCCGAACGCGCGGGCAGTCTGGAGGCCGTTTTCGATAGCGGGCAGCCGGTGAAGCGCCCCGAGCTCATCGAACATGAACCATAGACGCAGATCGCGCGTGCGCGGCATCGTCATCAGCCGGTTGATGCAAAGGTCCATCCACAGCGTTAGCAGCGCCCTGTTCATCGGAAGATCGACATAGTTGCTGGTGATGAAAAGGACGGCACCGGGCTTCTTGGTGCCCGTGATCCAGTCGCGGATCGAGAAGGGTGCGCCCTCGTCGGGGAGGAAGCGAAGCACCTGGGCGTTGGTGTTGAAAACGGCGCGAATCGATTCCGCCATTCGCGCCGCTTCGGGCGCCGTCAGCGGGTCGGCGATAGTATTGGCAAGCGTGCGGTGAACGCGCTTCAGGTCAGCCGTCATCAGATTTTCCGAGAGTGCCAGGTTGGTCGTCTGGCCGCGTTCCTGGAGGCGAATGCACATCTCTATGAAGAGGGTCCGCGCGGCGAGCGCCCAGAAGGGTTCCGACGATCCGCCGTCCGACGGGATCAGTGCCGCGGCGGCAGCGGTGAATTCGCTGTGCGTCGTGCAGTCGTTGAAGATGGACCATGCCGGGCAGCGCTGATCCATCGGGTTCAGGATCGTATCGCGTTCGGGGTCGTAGAAGGCTTCGACATAGGCGCCGGTTAGGTCGAAGATTACGGCATTGTCCTGGCGCTCGCGCATCTGCGAGACGAGGCTCCTTAGCTCGGTCGTCTTGCCTGAACCGGTCGTGCCGATGAGCATGGTGTGCGACTGTTCGGTTCGATGCGGATAGGGCACGCCGGCGAGCGTGTAGGGATGGTGGATGCCGGCGGCCTTGCGATCGCGGAACGGCAGTTTGAGAACCGCGGCCGGCGAGAGGGAAGGGAAACGCTCTACGGCTTCCTCGGCAAATTTCGCGTAATTGTGCTGGGCAATTTCGAAGACGAGAACGTCGCGTTCGACGAGCATCGCACCGCGCTCGTGGCGCTCCTGCAGGATCCCCTTCCCGCGCCGGCTCGACGTGTCGATGAACCAGATCGACGTTGGAACCGCGATAAAGATCGACACGAGGAAAGCGCCGAGCAGTCCCTGAACGGCGATCCCCCATGCGATCACCACCTCCGGGATGCGCGGCACTACCGACATGTAGGTGCGCAGGATGTTCCCATCGGGCAAAGTGACGTTGATGCGCTTGTTCGGATCGAGGTCGATCCAGTCCCAAAGCGTCGCGAGAAGGCGCATGCAGATGAGCTGGAATCCATGCTCGTCGAGCTTGATCGACATGATGACGAACCATGCTGCCCAGAAGGCGAAAAACCAGAGAATGAAAGGCAACTTCGCGCCTGAGAACCACATGAGCAGTTCGTGGGTAAGAAGCTGCGAACCACGGGTGAAATTGCCCGAGTTGCGCTGAACGCGGCCGCGGGCCGAATGATGGGTGAGCGGGATCGCGCGGCCGTTCGTGCGGATGTCCTTACGCGCCATGATATTGCTCCAGGCGCTGGTCGACCTTCGACAGGATCCGATCGCGAAACTCGGGGTATTGCTCGGTGATGATGACGTCCATCGCGAGCTGGAGATACTCGCTGAGGCGCGCTATCCGGCGCTGGCTGCTGGTCATGAGAGCGGCGCTGCCAAGGTGGGCGGCGACGGCTTCGCGAACGATGTCCGAAGGTGTGCAGTTGCGCGCGGCCGCGAGTGCGGCGACCCGGTCGAATTGACCGAGGTCGAACCTGACCGTGACGGGTTTCTTGGGCTTTGACAAACCAGCCTCCTAGCAGAGAGGCTGGTGAGGATTGAAACGCGTCTCCGTCTATAGTGCGAAGGGCCTTGCGGCGCAAGAATTTGTAAGAGCGGGCAAGGTCAGGTGTACGATGTAAGACACGTAAATCATTGTATTTTCATCCCTTGCCGTTCCGCCCAATGAATGTCGGACAATGTACACTCGGTGTCATGCCCGCTAACTTGTTGAAAAGCCGTCCAAACTCAATGCAGCTCGCTGCGTTCGGTGTGCATTCCCCAGGCATATTGAAGCCCCTTGGTCCCGGATGTCCTGGGGATCGACCGATTGTGAGGGAAATCGCCTTTCGGCGTGGCACCGGGCCGCTCGACGAGCGGAATTCGGCGCTATCCGCCGATCCGGTGATGATGACCGACCGCAGGCGTGCGGCAGGTAGAAGCGCGCCATGCGCGCGGTCGTCGACACGGCCGCTTGCGGCCAGTGTCGTCAGGCGAGGATCGTGACCCGAATGGGCGGAGACGATGCCGTGCATCGGCTCCGTGAGCTTGGGCGGGGTCGGCCCGACGAGGGCCGGCGGCGGCTTAGCGAATAGAGCCGTCGGCGGGCCATTGCCCGCCGCGCCCAGGCTCATCCGTCAAGACTTTCGGTTGCTCCCGGCAGCCGTTATAACCGCGTTCGTTCACAGCCCGATCGCAGTGAACGAGGTCATATATGGCAAAATCGTTGGAAGCCGAGCGCCTGTCGCTCGAGGCCGAGGAAACACGCCTCGCCGGTCGCCGCAAAGCGCTTGAGGAAAAGGAGCGGGCGGCGTCGATCGCGGCGCTCGAAAAGATCGGAATCTTCAAGCTCGGCGTTAAGCGTCTCGAGGCGCTGGCGGGCGATCTGCGCAAGGTCGATCCAGACGAAATCGAAGCGCGCCTGCGCAAGGGAAGCAAGTCTGCCGCGACGTAAGTCGCGGCACGGGCACGAGGGGCTCGATGCCCCTCGTGCCCGTGTTACCCCCGAGCAAAAAAAGGGAGAGGCGGTGCCCCTCCCCTTCCCTTCAGAATTCGTCGGATATGGCGCCCGGCACCGAGTGCACGATGCGGTCGATGAGGTGCATCGGTAGCGCCCCGTAATCCCCTTCGTCGATCGTGAAGTAGCCGAGTTCGGCGTCTTCGATGACGTGCTGGTCGTAGTAGCTGTGTGCGGCGCGTCGATTGGCGCATGTGACGGCGGCAAGATAGGCGGCGGTGTCCTGCTGCGCGGTCGTTGTTTGCATCAACATCTTCGTATCTCCTCTGTCTGACTGACAGGAGAAGGCGGGTCGGGCGTCCGGGATCGGGTCAAGGATCGCCGGCCTGCCGGCGACCGCGAAGCGGGCGGTGGGGGTCACGATTTTCTTCGGCGGCCACCGACGTTCGAGGGATGGACCAGCGCCTGATCCGCCGAAGAAAATGGTGGGGCCCCGCCGATCCTTGAGGCGAGCCCGGACGTCTGGCACGCTGGGACGTCAGTGAGAGAGTTTCCCCCTTGGGTAACAACGCGAGGCGTAGCGGCGTGCGGCCGCTCGCGCCGCGCGGCACGCGAGCGAGGCGGCTGGTTCAAGGGTGACGTCCGCAATGACAACAGTCTGCGTCGATCCCGCTGAGTGGGCAGGTTCCCGTGCCGAAATCGCCCTCTCCCGCGTGCTCGCCGTCGATATACCCATGGTAGATCGCGACTGCGCGTCCTGCGTCCCTGAACCCGGCATCGAGCGCGTTGAGCAGGGGCTCGCAGGCGTCGGTGAAGCGACGCGCATAGAGTTCGTAGCTTGCGCCGCGTGTCTCGTGGATCGCCGCGTCGGCAAGGGCGGCGACGTTCGCGTGGAAGTCATCGAGGGGTTGCATTGCAAGACTCTCGTCTCGCTCGTGAGCCAGTTCGAAGATGCGCTGGTCGATGGCTTCGCCGACGCGGCACAGATGGTGCTCGATCGCCTGCCCGTGATGGGTGATGCGGAGCTGCTCGTCGCGCTCCATCGCTATCCAGTCGAGCGCTTCGCGGAACTGCTCGTGCATGATCGAAATTCGCTTCATCCTGGCCTCCTCCCGACTGAGGACATGGAGTTCGCGGCAGATCTGGTCGGACCGGGAATGTGTGGTCGGCGGGGTCTGTAGGTTCGATGCGGACATGGGTTCAGCATCCTCGCGCTTGCGGAGACTGTACCCGGCCGAGCGCACCATGTTCGCGATCGTCTGCGGACGGCCGACAGCGATCGGGGATTCGATAGAGCGTGCCGCAGTTCGAGCAGCAAGCGCGTTCGTGGCAGCTGTCGTAGCAGGACGGGTCGTAGCTGGTGGCGCATGTCGGGCATATCGGTGCGGACAGGGCCTGGACCGCCGGGGTGGCTGCCGTCATGACCGGTGCCCCGCCGCGCGCCCGGCCGATATGGACCGGACATCCGCGAAACTGTGCGTCTTCTATCAGCGCGATGACGCCGGGATCGAAGTCGAAAATGCGGGCGGCCGCTGCCAGTGCGATGCCTCTGACGTCGAGGTCATATCCATCCTCCGGGATGTGTTCCGTGTCGGCTCGGGGCGGAACGATCGCGGTCCCGTAACGCTTGGCGCTCTCGCGCAGGTGGGTGACGAACGCTCCGAGCGTGGCGAACGTCAGAACCGAATTCGCGAGGCCCGGCGCGGGCGCGGTGGCGGCGGTAGGGCTATAGGTGAGCATCTTGATCTCCTTCGTTGATCCGTCTGCCCGTTCACTCTCTCCTTTCAGCCTCGAACCGAGGCGCGGCGCGCAGGGGCTCGATGCCCCGAGCGCCGCACTTGCAAGGACAAAAGGGGAGGAGAGGCCCCGGCCCTGGCCGGAGCCTCTCCGATGGGCTCACGCCCGTACGAGTTCGCGCTGATCGAGCCGCTGCTGGGCCGACTTGACGATGTGGAGCGGAACCCCTGCGGTGCGTAGTTTCTGGGCGAGGTTGGCCTGGATGCCGGAGCCTTCGCAGATGACGGCCTCGACGGGACGCAGCGCGATCATGCGGTCGTTTCGGACGAAGGCGGCGCGGTTCCCCTTGCTGCGATCGAGCTTGAAGAGAATGACCTTCACACCGCGCGATGCTGCCCATGCCTGCGCGATCGCGTCGCAACCCTTGGGCTGGGCGGTCGTTGCCAGGACCATCTCGGGAATGCGCCGCTTGATGTTGTCGAGCCCCTTCCAGAGAAGGTCGCTGTCCTCCCAGACCTGTCCGCCGGAGAAGACGACGATCGGACCCTTTGGCGTGAACCGTTCATTGCGTTCCCGGGCGCGCGCGGCCAGGAAGTCCATCGCTTCGATCAACGATGCGTTGAGCTTGGTCGAGACGCGGCTGCCTCGCACCGGCGAGAAGACGTTGCCGGTTTCGACGCGGTAGACCTCGCCCGCATAGTCGCGCATGCATTCCATCGCCTCGCGGCAACCTTGCAGGGTCTGGCACATGAGCTGCGTCTGCTCGAGATCGCCGGCATAGCCCTCCGACGCGTCGGGTTCGCGGATCAGTTCGCCGAGCTTGAGCGCGGCATCGTCCTCTCGTCCCTGGATGCGTTTCGCCACCGTGTGAAAGCTATGGACGAACCCCCAAGCGAGGTCTTTGGCGAAGGGCTCCATCCGGGTGTCGCGGAACACATCGAACAGCGTCGCCATCATCATTTCGACGGCAGACTGGACCTGGTCGGGATCGGGCATGTCGAGCTGTTCGGGCTCGGCGACGATGCTCATCTTCGCAAGTTCGGTATATTCGATGAACCCGGCTTCGGAGAGTTCCGCCTGCGCGTCCGAACTGCGGTTGGTGGCCACGTAGCTGGCGAGATCGGCGAAATTGGTGAACGTCTTGGACATTAGTGCCTCCAGTTTTTGGATGTTCTCATCCACTCGATGAGGGCACTTGAGGGGCATGCGGCGGTCGCGGCGGTCAGGGACGTTAACCGGGAAGCCGGCCTTGGCCGGACCCCGGTTAACGCCAGAGCGGGGGAGCCGATTTTGTCGTGGACGTGAGCGCAGCGGCGGCCGCGTCAAAATTGGGGGGACCGCTCATCCTTGACCGGCGCGTATCCCCGCATGCCAGACTAGGAAGATACAGGAGTATAATGGCTATTGAATGTGTCCTCTGGGGGATCCCGCAAGGGGATCGTGACCCGTATGGGCGGAGACAAGCACTGCTTGGCTCCGTGAGCTTGGCCGGGGACCGCGCGGGCGCGCGGGCGGCGGACTGTAGCGAATAGAGCCGTGGTCCCGTCCTGAGCCTGTCGAAGGGCGGGATGCGCCGAACCTGATGCAACCTTGCCGGCGCCCCGACGTGTTGCTGGCCGATGGCGGCGCTGGGTCTGGACAGTCGCGGCAGGTTGGCCGAACACGACTTGGCGCGGCTGTACCTGACGCGGGCTCAGGAATTTCTGCCGAGCCCTGATCTGGCGAAGATCGGACCTCCGGGCAGCGTCTGCCACGCGACATCGATCGCGGCCGAGCTTGCGCTAAAGGCGTGGATGCTCTTCCATGAATGGAGCGACGACCGGTGCCGGCGGACGCTTCGTCATGATCTCGAAGTGGCTCTCGAGAGTGCGCTGGCATACGGGCTGCCGGCGAGACTGCCGGAGTTGACCGCGATCCTGGCGGTGTTGAATGCATATTATCCGCGGCACGCATTCGATTGCTTCGTCGATCCACTCGGCGGCAACGAATTTCCGGCGCGCGCACGGGAAGCAATCGCGGACCTCATCGGCGTAGTCAGGGCCGCGATCGCGGCATTCACATCCGCTCCCTGGGAACCGTTCGAGCGGTCGAACGGCTGCCTGGTCGGAAGGACAACGACGCCGGCACGGTCTCCACCAGGACTCGCAAGGCCCGACGGAGATAGCGCCGGCGATCGATGATCAGGGTCGGTGACCGACCGGGGTCAATGGACCGACCTGCCATGGTCGAGGATACTGTCCTCGGTGACGACCTGGTGCTCGGCGGCAACCAGCGACCAGACAGCGGCGAGGTCGTCATGATATTCGCATTCGACGATGGCGTCGGCGCTGGCCTCGCCGAACTGGGCCTCCTCCCAGTCCCGCATGCTGCGTGCGTTCGCCGCGTCGGCGATCGCGCGATGAAGTTCGGCGCAGACTTCTTGCTGGTTCATATGCGCGGCATTGCGCCGGATACGCTGGACGAGAGAGGGGTTGAAGATATCGATCGATGCGCCGAAGCCGGCGATGTCGCTGAGGATCGTTGTGATCATGGCGGTGCTCCGCAAATGAAAAGGGCGGCTCGCGAGCCGCCCTTCAGGGTCAGATGAACTCGATGTCGTCGGCGACGATCTCGGTGTTGTAGTAGGTGCGGCCGTCATGCTCGTTGCGCGAGTAGCGGATCTCGCCGCTGACGATGAGCTTGTCGCCCTTCTTCTTGTGACCCGCGACCGACTTGCCGAGCCCGTTGAACGCCTTGACCGTGTGGAACTGGTCGTAGGTTTCGGTGTAGCCGTTGCCATCCTTCTGGACCTGGCCGTCCTTGATGACCGGCTTTGAGGTGACGAGCTTGAAGCTGGCCCCTCCGTTACTGTCGGTCCCGAAGCGCGTGATGTCCGAGGTGATGCGGCCCGAGAGAAAAACCTTGTTCATGGTGTCCGTCCTTCTTGCGCCAGCGGGCCGATCCCGCTGGGATGAAAGACGACGAAGCCCGTGTCCGAGGCGGCGGCGCACCGGAGCGCAGCGCAGGGGAACCTGCGATTTGCCGGGTGGTGCGGGCGGAGGCCATCGGCCGACAACACGGCCGGAAAATCGTGGGTTGCGTTGACGCCGCACGGGCGTAGCGTTCATCCCGTCAAGCGGGACGCCCCCTGGAGCAGGGCTGACGACCAGGACCGGGGTTATCCTGCGGGTGCGCGGGAGCAGCGGGCGATGTCAGTGTGACGGCATTGGGGCCGCGGGTCGAACCAAACGGACTGACGGCGCGACTTGGTCCCGGTTGATGGCATCCGCATCGTCGTCACGGCGGGCATGTGTTCATGCGACCCTCGTCGAGCAGTTCGTCAAGCCAGCCGTTCGTGGCGATCCATTCGACGGTCTTCCCGGTGGCGAGATCGAGCACATGTGCCCCGCCGCCGAACGCGTTGATCCTCGGCCTCGAGCACGTATTGGCATATTGAAAACCCCAATATCCCTTGAGCCCGAACTCCGCGGCGCAACGCGTGACGAACCGGATCAGCATTTCGGGATCGCCGGTCGTCTCGTCGCGCAGCCACAGCCGCGATCCGCCGAATTCGGGATGGATCGACACAAGGAAGCCATCCGACGGCGGGTCCTCATTGTCATTTTCTGCGCACAGCTCGTTAAACAGGTCGAGCGCGCGCTCCGCATTCTGCGCCGTGCCGACATCGAGCAGGCACGAAAAATGAGTGAAATAGTCGGCCATATCGGGCTCCCTAGAACGCAAAAGCCCGGCACAGGGCCGGGCGTCGAGGTTGGGTGGATCAACCCTGGGCGAACGAACCGGATGGCTGAGGGCCATCTACGATCTCCAGCGCGGGTATCGCCTTCCCGGCTGCGTCGAAATGGGCGAACACGGCCTCGAGCGAACCGAGCATCTCGACCATCGCGCGATCGATCAGGATGCGGTCTTCCTCGTCGGCAATGTACGACCTGGGCGAGCCGAAGCCGAGGAAGACCACCCGTTCCGGTCCCCAGGACCCGCCATATCCTCCCGACCATCGCGCAAAGGCCAGCTTGTTCTCGACGCACCATGCTTCCAGCTGCTCGAAGCGGCCCCAGGCGACATCGTGCGCACAGAGGTTGAGCGGTTCGCCGGCGCACCGGTGGTGCGGTTCGAAAAGTTCACCGTCCCATTCGGTCGACAGCCCTTCATCGGCTATCAGTGCGCACAGGTCTGCATAGGCGCTCGTCGTGACCGAGCCCCCGATGACGATTGATGCAGAAACGCGGTCGGCCATGACCTTCTCCATAGAAGCGGGTTTGAAATTGGAGCTGACTTGCCGCTGGACGCCTCGCGACAGTCCGCCGACAGCACGGCACCCACGCCAGCGCGGAACAGGGCCCGCCTCGCGAACGTGCGAGACGGACCCTGCCCGGTGTCCGCGCGCCACGGGGGATGGACGCGCGGACGGGGGAGAGGTTGGAGTTGCTATTCGGCGGTCTCCATCGCGCGCTGCTTGCGGCTTCGGCTGGACTTGGCCTGTTCGGCGGCGGGTTCGTCCGGGGTGGACGCAAAGTCGTCGCCGGGCGTGGTCGAGGCCCCCAGCCCGTCGGCTGGGGCCGAGCTGGCGCCATCGGTCGGCTGGCCCGGGAGCGGCGGGAGGTTGTCGTCGCCGGCCGTCATGTCCGTCGGCAGGGCGCGGCGCCGCGTCGGACGCGACCAGACGACATTGTACGAGCCATCGTCCTGCCGGAATGCGGTGACATAGAGCGGCTGCGCGAAGCTCGGGTCCTCGATCGTCCCCTGGAGAAAGACGAGGCCGCGCTCGCGCGAAGTGACCTCGAAGAACGCGCCGACGCGGACCCATTGCCGTGCTGCGGAGAGCGCCAGGATCTCGAATTTGGGCGCGTTGGGATTGTCCGAGCGGATGGGCTTGAGGCCGATGTTCAGATCGACGGTGAGCGTCGAGACCTTGCCGACGATGTGGCCGGTGGCGTTCCTGGCAAAAGAGCCGATGTTCATGAGACTTCTCCTGGAAAATGTCCTCGAACCCCTTGTCCGGGACGTCCCCCTCCCTCCCCCTCCTCTCCTCGGCCTTGGGCCGAGCAGGCGCGTGAGCGCCTCCCGCGCAATCGGCAGGCTCTTCGGTTGAGCGATCGGGAACACGGCCTCGGCGTCGGCGCCGACACGCTGACGCGGCTCGTGGCGATGACACGACAAGCGCGGTAACGGTACTCTTACATGTGGATGGGAGGCAGCGCGCGCCGCCTCAGATCGTGCTTGCTAGGCAGTTTCAGGCGTTGCGCGCCACCGCCGGCCGATTTCAGCAATCTCGGCCTGATGACCGAAGGCGTCGACATAAATCGCGCCGGAATGCTGGCCGAGATAGCCGATCACCGAGGTAATGTCGGCGGCGACCGAAGCATCGACGCCGAACAGGTGGGTGATGTCGAAATGGCCGTGATCATCGCCATTCCACCAAGCGAGGAGGAAGTTCGCGGCCCGGCGCGCCTGACCCGTGTCCGACATGGCAAGCTCGATCAGCCGCTCGAGAGCGGCGTCGACGGAGGTGCGATCGATCGGAATCGAGTTCATGGGTGGAGCTTTCCATCATTCGCCCGCGGAGCCAAGGAAAATTGCATGGGCTCCAAGAGCCGCGGGCCATGGTAGCAGGGGGATTGCCGACCCGCCCCGCTTCGGGCGGGACGAGCCGGCGGCGCGTCGGAGGCGTTGACGCGCTGGTATCAGGCGAATGCGGGATCAGCGGAGCTCTCGCCGAGCCCATCCTGCTGCCGCGGACCTTCCGTTCCAGCTTCGCCCGGAAGCGGAGGGAGGTTGATGTCGCCGGCGGCCATTTCCGCGGGCAGATCGCGCCGGCGGGTCGGCCGCGACCACACGACGTTGTAGGAGCCATCGTCCTGGCGGAACGCGGTGATGTAGAGCGGCTGAGCAAGACTGGGGTCTTCGACCGTGCCGCGGAGATAGCAGGTCCCGTCGCCCTTTGCGGTCTGCTCGAAGAAGGCGCCGACGCGTACCCACTGGCGGGTGGCCGACAGCGCAAAGATTTCGAACAACGGAGCGTTAGGATTCTGCGACGCCACCGGCTTCAACGCGATGTTGAGGTCGAGCGTCAGGGTCTGGATCTTGCCGATGATGAAGCCATCGTCCTTCTTGGCGAACGTGCCAATATTCATGTCCAATCTCCTTGAAGATGCTCTCGAACCCCTTGTTCGAGACACCTTCCTCAACCCCCTCCTCTCCTCGGCCCTGGGGCCGAGCAGGCGTGTCAGCGCCACGGCACGGAGTGAGATTGTGAGATTGTGAGATTGGGCGGCGCCTCCGGCGCCTAGTGGATCGAGCCAAACAGCGATTTCTTCATTTCGGCCTGGTGAGGTCCATCCCGCTCGCTGCGCGTCGCATCCATCTCCGCGCGAAGTGTCGCCGCCAGGTCGGACGGAACGAGCGCAAATTGACTGACCAGTTCGATCGCGGCCTCGGGGGTCGAGAGTTCGCCCGGTTCGGTCCCTTTCCAGAAGAACAGAACCCCGTCCTCGTCCTCGGGATCGTCGGATCGGATGAAAACCTGCGAGAAGAAGGTCTGCAGCGGCCGATCCCAGCCGACGAAGGCCTTGAGGACGTCGGGGACTTCCGACCTCGGCGACCGCGGATGGCGGCTCACGGTCGGGATCTCCTTATACGGTGCTGGACATGGCGGGCGGCACCTTCGGCGCTGCTGATCGCCTGTCCGGCGGCGGCCGCGGCCTTTCTGGCGCCGGCGTCGCGCAGGAGTTTACGGGCTTCGCGAAGCCGCTCAACAGCGATTGCGATCGCCTGTCCGTTTTCGGGCGTTGCGGACGCTATCCGGCACATGATCTGCTCCTGGGAATGGGATGTGAAGAGTTGCGTCGGCTCGCCGAGCCGGGCTGGAGCTGCCTAATAATCTTCAGGCAGCATGATCGTGAGAACGCGGCGCGTGATCGAGGCGTCGGCGGGATTCTCCGAACCGAATTCCAGAGCGGGGTCGTAATAGTCGATCTTGAACCACACCCTGCGGCCGTCGACGAGGACCTCGCCGAAGTCCCGTTCCGAGCGATCGTCTTCGGCGAATGTGAAGCTGTTCACGGCCGCCATCAGCCGGGCTTGGGCGACAAGTTCGCTCTCGATACCCTCGCCAGGGGCGAACGTGGCGAGGCAATTCGCAGTGATGAGGATGCGCGCGGAGGGATCGCGGCCTTGGCGGCACCGGTCATTGAGTTGGCGGATGCCAGTCAGGCTGGACGAACGATCGGTCGCTGGGTCGGGGACGGTCATGATGCGCTCCGGAGCTCGAGCGGCCATTCCGCTCGGTACCGGGCCCCCTCCCCCTCACCTTTTCAGCGAGGCCGCACCGTAATCGAGGCGCATCCTCGCTGCCAACGCGTTGACCTTGTCAGCGGGCCGCGCGAGAAGGTCGTCATTCGGTGCGCGTGATGTGCTGAACCAGGCGCCGGTCATAGGCCGCGAGCCATTTGTCGCGGACCTCGTTGTAGACTGCCGACGGAAGAAGCCCGAAGCACACATCGGTCGGGTCGTCCCCCGGCTTTGCGGGACGCAGATCCGGTCCCGGCCAGATAAAGCGATTGGCCTCGGTGAGGATGATCCATGAGCGTTCGTCGTCGAGACCGAGACGCAGCTTGGTTGCTCGCGGTATTTCGACGGCGAGTTCGGGATTCTCCGGCGGTGTGTGCGTCACCGGGAGAAGCGTCACGACGGTCTCACCGTTCTTGTCGAGTGCAGTCAGGAGAACCGCGCAGGGCCGGTCTTTGGAGCCCTCTTCTCGCCCCGCTTTCGCTTCATGGCTCCAGAGGAAGGCATAGCGAAGCACCATGCCCGGTGCCGGGTTCGGATAGGCCACGGATTTCAGTGCGCTTCGTGGTCGAAGGCATCAGCCTCTTTGGGTGCGCGCGCCGCGGCGACGGCCGCCCGATCCTCGTCCGTGAAGTCGCCCATGGTCAGAACTTCCCGATCCCGCCGCTTCAGCCGTTCGAATTCGGCAGCCGACATGAGCACGAGATTCGCCACCCCGTGATGGGTGATGGTAAGAGGCTCGCGCAGCGCCTGCCGGCCAAATCGGCCAAACGCCTTGGAAACCTCGACGGACGTCGCGGTCTGGGTCATCATGATCTCCTATCCGTAAAATACGGAGTTTCCGGAGAGATTGCAAGTCTCTTGGGCCAAGGCAGGTGCGAGGCCTGCGAAACTTCATGGAGTTAGCCGGGGGAGAGATCGAAGGGCAGCTCAGGTTCGGGAATAGGCAAGCTCCTGGGATAGGGAAGCCGCGGGAGCGAGCGGCCCAGGCGGCGCGCCTCGCGCGTAAGCTCGAAGCAATAAGTGAACAGACCCGGATGTCTGCGCTTCACGAGATAGCGTTCCCGTTCCAGGCGCCACAACCAGGCCGTCGGAGACTCCATGATGCCCGGCCTCGGTGCGCCGAGCTTGACGAGCTGGTCGATAGCGCCCCCATGACCGCATTCGCCGAGTCGGATCTTAGAGAGGGTTCGGCCGGCTATGGTGGTCGAGCCGATCGTGAGCACGGTCCTGGGCGGCGACGTTCCCCGGTGCGCTCCCGACAACGCGGCATATACTCGTCCGATATGGCCGGCTTGCGGGTCACTATACGACACAACTGCCTCGACCCGCGGACGTTCGCGTCGAAGCTTGCGGAATGCGCGGCTGACGAAGAAGGATTCGCCGTTCTGCGGAACGGAATCGAGCAGAATGAGCCTCGCGAGCACGCACCCGCGACCGGCATCGTCGAACCCGGTATGACGTGTGACCACGGCATTGGTCGCCGGGACAGCGAAGACAGCGACGCCTTCGAGGATTGCGCCCCGTCCAAAGAGCCCGACCGCGAGGCGCGCGGCGGGATAGTTCGGCAGATAGTGATGATCAGCGATGAAGCGCCGCGCTCGATCGGGCTCGAGGACATCGACGCTGTATCCATCGGGATCGATCACGGCCTCGTCGGTCGCCCAGCGCGCCCGGCGCTCCCGCCAACGCTGGCTTCGCGAAGTAATCATCGGTCGCGCCGGGTCAGGCGACGAGCCGGCCGAGGGTGGCGGCCTCATGGGTAAGCGCAAGTTCGCAGCGAAGACGAGCCGCGAAGCGATCGGGCGACAGCAGCTCTCGAACCGAAGCGAACCGATTGCGATCGCCGATATAGTCGGTGCGACCGCGAACGCGGCGGAACATGACTTCCCTGTCCGGACCCATGCAGCCCAGGGAAAGCTCGACCCACGCTTCTTCACCGTGAAGGATGATCTCGCCCGAGACCGCAATCCCGCCCTGGTTCGATCGAACGTCGAAGCTCCCGTCCGGGAGGCTCAAGGCCTCGGCGAGGCGCCGCATGGCCCGCCGTCCGTCGGCATGGAATTGCCGTTTGGCATCTAAGTCATAGGCGACGCCGCGATAGGCGAGCGCAATGAGAGCCGGATGCCGCCGGATTTCGGCGATCTCGTCCATGCAGGCTCGACGCAGGTCTGAGCTTGAAGATCGACTGTCGCAGACGGCGGCCAGGTGTCGGCACAGCAAAATGACGGCCGGATCGGTCTCGGCATCCTTGCCCGCATTTCGCGCGTCCTTGATGGCGGCCTCGATGTTGTGAAGGCCTGCGGCGATAGTGTTGATGGCGCTGGGGTCGAGCGCCTGGTGATGGCGCATCGCGACGTCATATTTCATGGCTGGGTCTCCGGTATCGAGCGACACACCTCGCTCCACCAGTCCGACCCCTCTCCTCTTTCGCCGATGCACGCGCACAAAGGCGCCAAGACGTGACGTCGCGGTCCGATCAGTCCATAATGGTGGAATCAGTCTGCGGAACTAAGCTGAGGTGGTCCGATAGGAGCGACGGGGCATGGGCATCGACCTGATGGAATGCATGCGCGCGGGTGTGACCGACCTTCGTCTTGCTACCGGCAGTGCAAGCGGCGATGCCGATGAACCAGGTGCCGGGCCTCACCGGACGCGCGTGCTCACGGTGCTCGGGGTTTTCCCCGTCGATCGGTACGTCATGGCGCTCATGTCGATCGCGAAGGGCAATCCGGCCTCGGGCGCCCCACCCGTCCCCATCCCGTCAAAATTCGTGCTGTCGCAGCCGTGGAGCATCGAGCGCATCAGCCGCGAGGTGGCAGCTCGACGATCGGGCCAGGACCTGGGACCGATCCGGGTGAACCGGCTTCGCGTGCCGACGCTTCCGGATATGTATGGAGCGATCAGCGGCCGCCACCGATCGTTTGTCGCGCGCGATTGCGGAGACCATAAGATCGCCGCGGAGATCGACGGCGACTATGATTGCGACCCTTCTGGTTTCGCCATCCAGGGGCAAAGCCTCAAGCGCGAAATCGGCGGAACGTTCGTGCCCGTTTCCCCGCGCGACCCGTGGGGGAGTCCGGTCACCGCGGCGGAGGCATCTATCCCACCCGACGTCTCATATATCCTGCAAGCGCTTGGGATCAGAGTGCTTGCAGCTGACGGGATGCCACACCTGGAGCAGGCGGTGCTACATGCCGTTCAGCGGGACGCGCAATCCTGAGATCGTGTCAACGGCAACGGCGCGTCACGGTAGATGTCCGATGCCCATTGCTCGACCCACGGCAGCGTGATCTCGTCGTGCTCGAGGTCACCCGTTTCAATGAGCTCGCGAATTTCCTGCCGGGCGCGCGCGATCGCGGCCTCCCATCGGTCGGACGGTTCGGACGCCGGGGCCCGTTCGATCTGGATCGGAAGGTTTCGCGCCTTCGCTCGCCGACGTCGATGTTGAACGCGCAGCCAGTGCTCCAGATGGTCCGCTACCAGGCCGTCCGTCTTAGACACGCCGCGGCCGTAGGCGTCGCGCCGCGCAGTTACGCCATATGCCTGGCTATCGAGCGATGCGATCCGGTGGCGAAAAGGGAGCAGGAACGGGATTGCACTGCCCTTGACGCCAAAGAGATGCAGACGGATCCCTGCCGGGAGGAGGCGATCGAGATGGTCGAGAACCGCGACCAGTCCTTCGGGGCCGTGGACCTCGCGCCGGCACATGCTGCCGACGCCGATCAATCGCCGGCTTTGGATGCAATCGGAGATGCCGTCGGCGCAGCGTTCATAGTCGGCCGGCGCTCGGCCCTGGATGACGGGCAGAAAGTTTCCTCCGATCCCGGCCTCGCGTCCCATCCTCCAGCAGTCGAGATTTGCGCGGATGGTACGGGAAATGCGGTCGAGCACCTCGTCGCGCGCTCCGGCGATCTCGGCCTCGGTGCAATAGTCGATGCTCGCCCACCAGCGGAACGGAAAGGCGGCGGCGAGCGCGACATATTGCGCAATGCTCCAGGGAAAGCCGCCATAGTGCGCGGTCGCGACGAAGCCGGCGCTGTCGAGGCACAGGCTGTGGAGGTCGCGAGCGTTGGCGAGCTTGTCGAGACGCCAGCCGCCCCAGTCCGGCCAGCCTTTGCGCCGTGACCAGATAGAGAGGCAATTCGCGGAGATAAGCGCGGGCGCACGAAGCTCCTGAACGCGTTCGAGGATCGGCCCGTGATTGAGGTGCGGCAGACCGACAATGATTTCCATCGGCATGGTGCGACTCCATTTCGCAGGCACGACAGCCGTGAAGCCCGCTGGGCGACGGAGCGACGCTTTCAGTCCGTCCCGGGGAGAGCGATCGGAACGGATTGCCCACTGCCAAGATTGATGAATGCGCCGGCGTGACCGATCGAGCCGCGACCGAGCAGGTCGAACAGCAACGCGAGGGCATGGCTCGCAATGACGCGATTCACGAACAGTGATTGGCGCTCCAGGGCCTCGGCGACCGAGCAGGACGGGGTGTCGTCTTCGGGCAAGCCGTCGTCGGCGAGCTCGGGGAAATATTCCAGAACCGTGGGTAGATGCAGCTCGGTCGCGCGCTGCTTTCGCCGCGGACAGCCGATGATGAATTGGCCGTCCCCGGCGCGGTTTCCGAGATCCATCCAATAGGCAGGCTGCATGCTTGCCTCCAGAAGCGCCGCCCCGACGGCACGGCGTGCCGAGGCTGTATCGACGCAGGTGATCACGAGATCGGCCTCGGACAGATTGACGGCGCCGGGCGCTCTACCGTGAACCGCCGTCCAGAACAGGCCGTGCGCGAGGTTGATGCGCTCCGTCAGCGTATGGGCTTTCGAATTGCCGACGTCGCAGCGGTAAAATGGCTGGCGCCCGAGATTGGCCTCGGTGACGATATCATCGTCGACCACGGTGACGTCGAGCGATCGGGACGAGATCGCGCGCAGGGCCGTATCGAGCGAGGCAAGTCCCATCGCCATCTGCGCGCCATTCCCGCCGCAGCCTACGAGGATGATCCGGAGCGCGCGATTGTCGAACTGCGCGGGGAGATAATGACGATTGGCGATTTCAGTTCGCATGGCTTTCTCCGGAGAATGGGCTGCGGGCCATCGCGAGGAACATGCCGCCGGCACACAGCCGGGAGGTGATGTCAGGGCCCTCGCGTTGATCCAGCCGCCCGATCACGATCGATATCTTCGTCGAGTGCGCGTCATCGGCATCGTCGGTCGCACTGAAGAATGCCGCGCCATGGCCGTGGCTATGGATATCGCAGACAATGTGACGCTTGGGCGGGAGAACCGGCGTGCGATAGGTGAGGCGCGACGGTGTCGCCTCGTCGATCTCGGGCAAATGAAGCGAGAATTCCCGGGCCTCCTCATCCCACAGGATGAACGCCGCGGCCTCGTCAGGGAGTGCCGCGTGAAAGTGCTCGAGCACGCGATCGAAGAATGTCCGCGGGATCAGGCCACAGCGAAGATCGGCCCGCCGGTCGCCGATACTGCCATAAGGCAGATAGGCAGGGATCGACGGAGTGACCGCCACTTCGAGCTCGAGCCAGGGTCTGCGAACGATCAGATAGACCCCATCACGCCCGACAGCGAGACACTGGCCATCGCGCGATGCCCGAACCGCCTCCAGGGCGGGCGATCGACCACTTGGCGGAACGGGGTAGCAGGGAACGGCCGCGAGGATCGCGCTCGCCGTCGGATCATCGGCCAGATTGCTCATCGTGCCGCGCTTTCGGCAATGAGCCTGCCGAGCGTCATGCCTCCGGCTGGGGGAGACTTCGACACCCTCGGTTTGCGCTGCCTTCGATCGCCGAGAAAGGGTCTGAGCCGTCTGACCGGGAATCGCTTCGCCTCGCGCGCCGCGAGATCGTCCCAGAGAGCGATGAGCCCTCCCCTTCCCGTGACCGTCAGCTCCTGCCCGGGGTTGGGATGGGTCGACCAGGAGTCGAACAGCGCTCGCTCGAACTCGGGAATCGCCGAGACGCTCAAACTCTTCGGCCTCGGGATGTTACCCCAGCACAGCGAACCGTCGATGAAGACGTTGAGGATCGGCGAGTGCCGGACCGGCGTGCCGGCTGTTGGTCGTTCATTGCCCGGAAGCGCATAGACGCCCAGCCTCCGCCGGGTCGCGACGAGAAGATGTGCCGGATATGGGACTCGAACGATTGTCCTCGCCGCCAGTGCCCGCAGACCGACCGGCGGGCGCGACAGATTGAAATAGGCCGGGCGGACATGTGCGGGAACCCACCACGCAAGAATGTCGGGGTGGGCCACGAGAATATTCGGCGGCAGAACCTCGGGCGGGGCCGACTTTCCGAGCGCGTCGGTCCATTGGCGAAGATGTGCGCGGGTCAGCGGCGCACCCGCGGCAATGATTGGACCGCCTTCATCGCGGTGCTCGACGCGATGGATGCTGGCGAAGGCCCCGGCATCGCCGGCGTACGATCCGTAGGGGGCAGAATTGCCTCGGGTTTCGTTCCGATAGAGCAAAATGGCGTTGGTGAGCATCATGCCACCGCCCGTCGCCTCGAACTGGGTGCAGTGATCAGACATGGGACCTCACAATGTTGATGGGTCGAGTTGGATGAGGTTTTGCGCGGCGAGCAGGAACTCCGCACCCGCGCGGAACGTGGAGAACCAGTCGTGGACGAGCCCAGGCCGGTCGATCATGCATATGCCGGCGACGTCCATGAAGCCGTATTCCATGCCGTGTCGCGCGACGTCGTCGATCTCGCGCCCGAAGACGTCGACAGGCACCAGCGTCAGCGGAGGCAATGTCGAGCATTCGTCGAAATGCGGCACATATTCGTGGATGAGCTCGAAATCGAAGCGCCAGGCATTACGATCCTCGGGCAAGCGCCGGAGCCGCGAGTGACTGCTGCGAAGCGCCCGAAGGGCTCGTCTGAGGCCCGCGGGTAACCTCCTGTTTGACGCCGAAGTTTCCGAGATCATCCACTCGGGTCGCCGCGCGTTCATCTCTGCTGGAAGCGAAAGACCATCGAGATCAGCCGGATCGGCGCCATGATAGTCGATCATGCACTGGCGGGCGGCTTCGTCGTCGGTTTCCCCGTCCCAATAGTAGAGCGAGATTTCGTCGAAGAGGTCCTGGTAGCCGAAGATCGGCAAGACGGTGCTAAGCGTCTTCTCGAGTGCCGAGTAAGCGGCGGCCCGCCAGGCGACTGGCGCATCGCTTTCCTCGATCCAGCCGAGATCCAGCTGTCCCATGCTGTCGCAGACGACCGCGATCGCTGGAGATCCCGCTTCGTCTCCAGCGAGGACGGCGACTCTGAAGTTGGCGAGCGTCAAAGGGCGCAGGACGCTCAGCACTGCCGCGTCGAAGTCACGCTCGATCCGCCTCCGCGCCTCCCAACTGGTATATCGCATAGCCGGGCGATCGGATGCGGCGACCCATCTTCCGATGATTTTGTGATGGGCTGCGAGCGGGTGGTCAAAACCCAGCGGAACGTCCGGCGATATCGCGACGGCTCGGCCGGCAATGTCAACCGAGCGGGGGTAATCGCAGACCAGCCGGGGGGCGAAGCGCGTAAACTTCGCCTTCGGGACAGCTCGGGCTGAAGATGATCCGCGCGTGGAGGGCCGAGGATTGCGAGGAGCAGGAAGGCTGGGAAGGGCTGGTTGAGTTGCCATCGTCAAGCTCGATCCATTCGAGGAGCGTCTTTCGCGGTGCTGCCGCTATGGTCGCGCGATCGGCTCGCGCCGCGCTCATCCCTTGGTGCCAACTGCGCGGCGATACTCGGAGACGTGGACGCCGCCAGTGACCCCGGCATCGACGAGGTCCGCGTTGTTGATCGCGGGATAGAGCGTCGCATGGTACGATCGCAGACCCTGGGGATCACTGGCGAAATGTGGCGGCACCGGAAGATCGATGCCGTCATATCGATATGCGCGCTCAAGATGATTGATCTGCATTGGGAACTTCCTCGTTGCTGATTGAAACGGATCGTTAGCAAAGGCCTCACCAGAGGCTCGCCGGCTCGCCCGGCTTGGCGTCTGTCGGCACTGCTGCAGGCGCGGGCGCCTTGGTCGTCGCGACCGATGATGCAGGTTTGGGAGCGGTCGACGCCGCCTTGGCCTTCGCCGCTTTGGCCGAGGCGGTCCGGGCGGCCTCGGCCGCCTGGCGCTGGTCGGCGATCTGATCGGCAAGCGATTTACGCGCCGTAATCAGTTGGCCGAGCGCGCCGTCAGCCCCCTTTGCGAGCTCGGCATCGATCTCGGCGGCGCTGGCCGTGATCGCGATAGGGCGGGTTTCACCTTGCTCGAGCTTGTGGCTCTCGCCCTCGAGACCGCGCGGAATGATCGTGAGCGTGACGGTGTCGTCGGGGCCTGCGATGAGGTTGAAGGCGAGCGAGTAGCGGCCAAGCAGCGGCAGTAAATTTGCGATCAGCATCGTGTCGATCCTTTCGTGAGGTTGGCGGGCGGTCAGGCCGCGAGCTCGGCCGTCTGGCCTTCATGTTCGTGGTGGAGGTCGACACAGGGCGGCTCGTATTTTCCGTCGAGCGTCATCGCGCTCGGCAGGCGACCCGCCCAATCGAAACCGCTGGCGTTCAGCATCCCCGAAACGAGGTCGGACTTTTTGGACCCAAGGAGCTTTGCAAACTTGCGTTCGCCCATATGGGCTATGAGGCCGCACTCCTGGGCGATGAACTTGAGCTCGTCCTTGGTGTACCGCTCGAGGAATTGGCGATCGACGTGCCAGACCTCTCGGAGATCGATTTCGAACGCCCTCGAAAGCTCGGCAACGTGAGCGAACAACTGCACGTCGCGCGCATATGCTGCGCCGATCGCGGACAGCACTGTCGCGGCGCGGTCGCTCGAAAGATCCCGGACCTCGTCGATCTTGGCCTTGAAACTGAGTTCCGGGAACGCAGGGTCGACCAGCAGCGCCGCGCGCGAGGGAATCGTGGCCGACTTGATTTCCGAGAGCGTGCCGGTCAGCGCCGCTGTGAGGATCGCGGCCTGGGCATGAGCGGCGTTCGCCGCAAGTCCCCGCGCCAGTGCTGTTCGCCACATTGTCTCTCGAAGGTCTGCAGTCCTGCTAGCGAGCGATGAGACCGTAACCCCGGTCCGGCCCGTTCGAGTTGGCGCACCCGGCGCCGCGCGAGGCGACGATCGAGCAGGAAGGAGGGATGAAGCACGATCGCCGTCCGATCGCTCGCCGGAATCGCCCGGGACGACGGCTTCTTCCTCGGAGCGATCGCCGTCGTCGTCGGCCTCGCCGGCCGCACCCTGGTCTGCGGCCTGGGCAGCCGCTCGCTGCTGTTCCGCTGCAGCGGCCCGCTCGACCGCGTCGGTCTTGAGCTGGAAACATTCGGGATTGGTGCAATGGCCGTCATCGACATGGGTTTCGAACAATGCCCGCTGCGCTGCCGAGTTGAACGGGCACGCCATGCACTCGCTCTTGTCGAAGCAGGCGTTGGCGAGGTCCTGCGTGATCCGCATCAGCAGCTCGCGGGTCTTGCCGATATCGAGGCCGGCCTTGAGGATCGTCTCAAGCGCCTTCTCCTGCTTGTCGGCCGGGACCGCGGCGAGGAGCTCGGCATGGCCGACCTTGATCCGGCGTTCGTCGAGCGCGACCTTGACCGGCTCCGACAGCCCCGCGAGGGCCAGGCGGCGATCGAGCTTCGCGCGCGACCACCCAAGGCGGCGGCAGGCCTCGGCGCGATCATCATTGCATGCGGCGAGAACGCGAACCGCGGCGTCGGCCTGCTCGGTTTCCGACGCGTCGTCGCGGATGTCATTCTCGTCGATTGCTGCCTCTAGGGCTTCCTGGTCGGTCATCCGCCGCACGATCACGGGGACTTCCCCGTCGGCGCCAAAGGCTTCGAGAGCCGCCCGGTAGCGGCGACCGCCGGCAACGATCGTGTATTCGTCGTCGGGGGGCTCGCTCGGCCGAACGAGCATGGGCTGGAGCATGCCTCGCAACCGGAGGGATTCGACCAACTCGGCGTGCTTCTTTTCGTCGAAATAGCGGCGCGGGTTGTAACCCGGCACGATCCTGGCGAGCGGGACGATGCTGGCGGTCCCTGTGGGCTGCGGTTCGGTCAAGGCGCGTCTCCTTCTGGTGAGCTCATTGCTCACCCCTTCCCCTCCCCCTCCCCTTTCGGTGCCCGACGGTTCCGGTCGCCGATCGGCCGAACAAGGCGCTGAGTGCCGACGCCACGCGATCCGTCGGAAGCATTTGACCGTTGATATTGTTCCCGTTATGTTCCTACCCGCAGGAGAATGACCATGACGACGCCGACACTCAGAGACCGCTTCGACCTAGACATCACGCTGCGCGATGCAGCGCTTGATCCCGAGAACCGGCCGACTAGGCGCATGATCGCCAACGCGGCGATCGGCACGGGCGTGGATGACGCCTATTATTCGGTCCGCGAGCTACGCGAGGCAGTCAGCTGGGTTCACGAGGGCGTGCCCGCGGGAAAACTGAAGCTGTCCGAGATCCTGGCTAATGACGGGTCGGACGACCTTCAGCGATGCATTTATTTCTCGCTCGCCGGGCGCGGCATCGTGGCGATGCTCGACGATCTCGAATGGCTCGAGGATCTCCTCGAGCGTCGCGGGAGGGTAGCGGGCGAGCAGAAGCGTCTGAAGGCAAGCCTGATGCCTCTCATCAACCCTTATGTGGCCGCCGTACCGGATGGACCCATGGTAAAGTTGGACCGCGACTTCGAGCAGGGACCTTCGTGGTGGTCGGATCCAGCGCTTTCGGCCTGATCACCGTCGCTCGCAGCTCAGACGGTCGCCCTGGCGCCAGCGAGATGGTTCGATCCAGTTCCCGGCGAAGGCCCCTGCCTTCCTGGCTTTGGCATCCGCGAACGCAGCGCCATATTTGCGGGCGCGTACCGGATCGTCACGAAGGTAGCGGGCCTCGGGAACCGCAAGGCCGGCGCGGATCATATGTTCGCCGAGATCCTTCCCGTCGACGGTCACGGTCGCGACCGGTCGGCCATATGAGATCGATGGCGTAAGCCGGATCGTCGCCGTTTTCGACCGCAGCGCGTTGGCCGCAAAATCCTGCGCAACCTTTCCGCACTCCCAGCATCCCGACGAGCGCTGGCAAAGCTGCCGACGCTCGAACGCGTCCACGCCGAGGAGCCGGAAGTCGACGGCGACCGTATCGCCGTCGAGCGCGCGTGCGGTCGCATCGAAACTTTGAGGCACGGCGGGCGCCTCACCGAGCGCCGCGGCGGCAAGCACGAGGATCACCCGGCGCATCAAGACACCATTTCCAGCTCGACCTCGTCGCCGACTGATGGTGTCAAGCAAACACGGAACGGTTGGAGCGGATTTCCGGTTCTCACGACCGCGATGCGACCGGGTTGCAGATCGAAAAGTCGCGAGGCAACGCGGCTGGCGTTCTCGCGGCTGCAAAGCTGACGCCGTTTGGGCGACAGACCCGGAATTTGAGCAAGCATGATTGGATCCTCCGGATAGGAAGCTTTGAAGATGGTCGGGGTCGTCAGGCGAAGATCGTCTTGTGGACTTTGGTTGTGGGGATAACGTGCCACCGGCGGTCCATAAAGCGGCTGACCCGATATCGTCCGCCCGTTTGGGGGTCTTTGAGGATCGCGCGCCTCCCGCGTTTCTCAACAACGAAATCTTGGCCCACATGGCCGTCGCTGAATGCGAGCGGCGCTTCGAACCTGATCCTGTCGCCGTCCTCGATCGCGCGCGACCGGAGCGCCAGATTGGCGGCGCACCTCCGGCGCCAGTCGAGGGCGTATTCGTTCTCGGTGGGCGACAGAAGCTCGAGGATATGCCGCGGGCAATTATCCTCACAGGGCCCCATGTTTTCGGTCATGTCTTTGTAGCCGAACTGCTCGCCCGACTTGCTGCGGGGATTCCATAGCACCTTGCAGACGACCGCAAAAACCTCGCCGGCGACGCCATTCGAGATCACCTGCACGGCGGCATAGTAAGTGCGATTTTGCGGGCAGGATGACGCCAGAACCTTGAGGCCCGACATCTGCCCGTCGGCTTCGCGCAAATATATGAACTGGTCGTCGAGATAGGCCTTTGCAGTCGTGTGGCCGCCCATCGACGAGAAGGGCATGGTGAGCCATCCCATTGGAGCCTCCGTTGGTGATTTGCGAAACTATGCGGTGGTGATGTCAGGCCGCTTCGACCATCCGCTCATCGGCTTCGGCTGATGCGGAGGCCCCGTCGACACCCGGATTGGTCGAGGGGAAACCGGCGAGGTAATTGAAGGCTTGTTCGGCCTTCGATGCGGCGTGGATGATGGCGGTTTTGTTCGCCCGAAGAATCCCGAGCCAATGTGCGACGTAGCTCGCGTGGTTGTTGTGAAGCTCGTTGGGAAGACCCAGATGCGCGCAGACCAGCCCGCTTCCGATTTCGGCGACGAGCTCCTCGAAGCTGTAGGCCTTGTCCCCGAACCGTTTGCCGAACGTACGACCGAGCCGGCCCGTGCCGCCCGACCAATGGACCGTTTCGTGCGCCCTGACCGATGCATAATGGTCCATCGATTTGAACGAGCGGCGATGCGGCATCTGGATATAGTCGAACGTCGGGTGAAAATAGGCTCGATCGCCGCCATGGCGGACCTCGGCGGGGACAGCATCGAAGAAGGCATCGATCGCCGCCTGCCGGACGGAGGGAGCGATCGGCGGGACCGGATCATCCGACGGATAGAAATACGGCGGTAAGCCGTCGATCTGATCGCCATTGAAGACGATGTAGTGCCGAAGAAAGCGGATGCTTCGTTCGCTCTCGGCGCCGGTGACCGGATCGGCCTCGGTTTTCTTGAAGTTCGAGTAATAGACAGAGAGCGAGCCTCGCTCGCCGCGCCGGACGTGACCGCCAAGGGCCTCGGCCTGACGATATGTCATCCAGTAGCGCGAGCGATATCCACAGGCGTCGGCGATCGCCCAAAGATAGACTGTGTTGATGCCCGTGTACGGTGTTCCGCAGTGCCGAAGCGGGCGCCCCCCGGTTCCGGTAACGCACCAGGGCCGGGACCGAGGGCGACGCCTTCTTCTAGCTTGCGAATGATGAGGTCGGTGATCTCGGCCGCGGCATCGCGGCCCGAGCGGGTTTTTGCGGACATGGGTAGCTCCCGCTGGGAAATTCGAAACCGCCGGGCTCGGCGCCCGCGGCGATGCGAAACGGTTGGGGTGGTACGCGAACCCGGACGGGGAACGCGACCACCCCATCCCGGCGTCTCAGGCTGCGCTGAGCGCCGGCGTGTCGTGAGTGTCTGATATCTCGGCCTCGGCTCCCGCTAGGGGGAAGCCTCCTCAGGCACATCGCCCTCGGACTCGCGTTCCTCGTGACAATCGGCTCGGCTCGACGTCCGGTCGGGCGCGCCGTCGGCGAAGCGCATCGCATCGGGCAACCAGGCGAGAGCGGCCGCCTTTACCTCAGGTTCCACGATTGCCGCGCCGGCGAAGAGCTTCTCGCAGCTTTCCGAGATCTCGGTCTTCTTGAGTGTGGCATGGCGAGCAGTAAGCGCATGACCTCCGACGTCATGCAAAAGGCTGAGAATGCTTCCTTTGTTGATGCGATCGAAGAAGTTCTCGGAGGTCGGCCTCCACCAGCTCGCGACATCGATGTCGAGGATCGATGCGAGCCGCTTGTGAAGCGGCGCCGCCGCGTTCAAGCTCCCCGCCTTCGCTTCGATCGACATCGCGACGATATAGGCGAGCCAGTTCGCCTTGTTGTCATCGTCGAGCGCACGGAACGCTTCGAACCGATCAATCTCGTCGTCGTGCTCCGTCCACGCGACATCGAGTCCGTCATGCGCTTCGGCGAGATACTCGCGGGCGCGCGAGCTCGGTAGCTCGTTCATTACCGCATCATATGGCGCCCCTGCACGGATCGTCGTTCCATATCTCGTCGACTCGGCCGACGGGCTCGTGCGGCCGTCGATCATCACGAACAATGCGTAGTCGAGTGCCAGCGCCGGCTGCGCCAAGAGGCACGATGCGAGAATGTCGCGCCGCTGGATGGCCAATTCATCATAGAGCCGGGCACTCAGCCGCTTGCCGCCGGGGGCGGCCGCTTCAGGCCGTGGTGTCGGCGCCCGCGAGCCTCCGCCGGAGACGACGGACTCATCGTCTCCGCCGCCCGCGTCACCATCGGATTCCGCGTGGTCGTCATCGGAATCTCCCTCCTTCCCGATGACAATCTCGCGCTCGCTGTAATATTGCGAGTCGAGGCGCATTTCGCCCTCCGGGGTCAGAAGGAGGAATGCTCCGACCTGGGGCTTGAGATCATCCGGCAGGACTTGCGGGCGGTTTTCAATCGCTTCGACTTCGGCGACCAGTCGATCGTCTTCCCGCTGGATTTCACCGATCTCATCATCGGAAAGCTCGCCATCCTGCATCGCCGCCTCGAGCACGCTCCGACGCTCCTCGATTTCGGCGAGACGGGCGAACTGGTCCGCGGTCAGCTCGGATGGCTGAAGGATCGCACGATAAAGACCGTGGGCCGCGTTGAGTGCATAGTTGCTGGCGATCGGACGAATCCATGCAAGTCCCGTCACCTCACCAATACGCCTGGCTTCCGCTTCCATGATTTCCGCCGCAAGCCGGTGCGCGATCTCGGGGTCGACCCAGCGATCGTTTCCGTCGGTGAAGAGGTCGCCATCGATCTTTCCGCCGGCAGCGCGATAGCGGGGTTCGCCGACCAGAAGCGCGATCGGGTCGCTCGCCTTGACCGACTCGTTTGCGATAACCCGCCGGATCGTATCGGCCGTCACCTGGCCGTGGCGATAGCTGTCCCAGACGTGGAGCTGCTTCTCCTGGTTCTCGGTCGACGCGTAGGCCTTGGCGATGTCGAGGGTGATCTCCGCCTTGCTCAGCGCCGCGAAGATCGGCTCGGCAAGGGCAGCGAGGCGCAAGCGACCTTCGACGAAGCGGCGCGTCACGCCGAAGCGCTTGGCGACCGCATCGACATCGCCCGCCGCCCCGATGAAATGCTGGAACGCCCGGCATTCCTCCGCCGGCGTCATCTTGAGCTGGTGGAAGTTGGTCGCGGTCGAGGTCTCGGAAAGCTCGGCGTCGTCACCCGTCAGCACCATCACCGGAACGTCAAAGTCTGCGTCTGAAATCGTGCCGCGCTCGGCGAGAAGGCGGAGTGCGCGCCAGCGCCGACCGCCGTCGAACACTTCGAAGCATCCCTTCGGCTTTTTGGCGGGTGTCACCAGCAGGTTCTGCAAGACCCCCTTGGCCTCTATGTTCGCCGCCATGGGTTCGATCTGGAGCTGATCGTCGGGGGCAGTGCGGACATTGATGGGCGAGAGCTTGAGCTTGTTAAGTTTGACGGTCTGGATCACTGGGGGAACTCCTCCTGATGTCCGGCGAAATCCGGACACAATCCCAGCTCCCCCTCCCCTCTTCTCCGTTCGCTCCCTGAAGTTGGTCCGGTAGAAGCGCGCTCAGGCCGCGCCTGCCACGATCCGCTCAAGTACGTCGGCGGCGTCCGAGACAGGCAAAAAGACGCGCGTGCGATACTGAATGACCTCGGTGAAGCAGCCGATCGACTTCAACCAGGCGAGCTGCTGCGAAGGAGCGCCGACCAGTTCGATGCGTTTCGACCCGTTCACCAGGGATCGTTTGATCGTCATCGGGAATGGCCGCGCAAGATCGACGCTCCGGCCCGACAATACGGATTTCACGATGTCGGCCGCGGGCAAGTTTTCGGCGCGATCGATGCCGAGCTTCGTGAAGAGCTGAACCACGTGCTCGTCGAACACGAGGCGGCCGAGCCAGCTGTTGCCGGCCCTGTCGGCGATCCGGTTGACCACAAGATGATCGCTCGGGAGCGCGGACCAGATCGGCAGAAGCAGGCCGGTCGCGAGCCGTATGGTCTCCGTGTCGACCGTGTTGGCGGCCCTCTCCGCTTCCTCGGTCCATTTTGCCGAAAAGCCTTCCCGATCGATGGCGATCCAGGCGCTTTCGAACAGGTCCTGCTCTCGCATATATTCCCGGCGGGTCGGACGGATGAGCTCGAACCGCGGAATCGGTGTCCCTTCCTTTTCCTCCATAAGCGAGCGCGCACGGGTCTGGAGCGCGACCATTCCCGATTTCCCGTTCACGAGAAATTCGGTCGTCGCATCGGCGTCGGCTATCTGGAGTACGCGCGCGAGTGAACGGGCACCCGCCGGCGTGAGATCTCGATCGTCAGAAGGTGCGAGGTAGCGCCGCTGACCGGATCGGTCCGCAGAAGCATGTCGTCGACCAGCGTGGCATTGTCCACGAGGATCGTCTCGACGCCCACATCGAGCCGCCCTGCATCGCGGGCAGCCGAGACACGTGTCTCGACCAGCGCGAGGAACTCGTCGAAAATCTTGTTCTGGAGGGCGATGGGTAGCGCCAGGATCCGATTGAGCCACCGCTGGATCGGCGGCAGTTCATCCTTCATGACGCCGTCCTTGTCGCAAAGCTCCAGGCCGGTACGCCGTTCGAACTCGGCGTGCGAGGTACTGCTGAGCTTGCCCGCCACGAGAAGGTGGAACCAGCTGACGAGAGCCGCGCAGGCATATTCGCTCTCAAGATTGTCCCCAGGATCGAACAGATTCTGACCGCCCGTCTGCCGCTGGCCGCGGGTGAGTGCACCAAGGCTATCGAGACGGCGGGCGATGGTGCTTGTAAACCGCAGCTCCCCCTTGCAGTCCGTCGTGACCGGCCGAAACAGCGGCGTGCTCGCCTGGTGTGTCCTATGCGTTCGGCCGAGGCCCTGGATGGCGCGATCCGCCCGCCACCCGGGCTCCAGTAGAAGATGCGCGCGCTGGTCCTGGTTCGCGACGTCGAGCGAAGCATGGTAGGACCTGCCCGTACCGCCGGCATCTGAAAAGACGAGGATGCGCTTGAGGCCCTGCATGAACGCGGACGCTTCGGCCTGACTCGTTCGAGGCGACCGCGTCTCGAGCTTCTGTCCGCCATCGCCGGTCGTAACGAGCCGCTTTGTTCGACCGGTCACTTCGGCGACGTTGGCATGACCGAAGTGTTCGAGAAGGCCATCGAGCGCGGATGCAATCGGTGGCAGCGCGCAGAGTTGTTCGATGAGTGCTTCTCTGGCCGCCTCGGCCTCGGGATTATACACCGGGTTGCCGGCGTCATCCTCCATCGGGACCGAGCGCTGGGTGCCAGTGTCATCCGTGAAGACGAGCATTTGCCGCGTCGGGAATGCGCGCTCCAGATAGTCGACGACATATTCGCGCGGAGAGAGATCGATCTCGAGGTTGGCCCGGTCATCCGGGCTGAGCGCATCCAGGCGCCGGTCGAGGATTGATTCTCCCGTCGTGACGAGCTGCAGCACGACCGATTGACCGTTTTCGAGGTGCTCGCGCACCGCCGCGATAACGGTCGGCAGCTTCATCGAGAGTAGCACCTGTCCGAAGAAACGCTGTTTGGTCGACTCGAACCGCGACCGGGCCGAGGCCTTAGCGCCGCTGTTGAGTGTCGCGTTCTCAAGGCCGTCAACGACGCCCGTCAGCTCGAGCGCCCTCTCCATATTTTGGTGGATGATCGACCAGGCGTCCGCATAGGTGTCATAGATCTCGATCTGCGCAGGGGTCAGTTCGTGCCGCAGGATCTCGTATTCGACGCCTGCGAAGCTGAGCGCGCGGGCCATGTAGAGGCCGGTAGCTTTGAGATCGCGAGCAACCAGTTCCATCGCCGCGATCCCGCCTTGCCGAATGCTGCTGATGAACTGCTCTCGATCGGCGAAGGCGGTCCCTGGACCCCAGAGGCCGAGCCGGACGGCGTAGGCGAGGTTGTTGACCTCGGACGCGCCAGTTGCCGAAGCATAGAGCACGCGCGCGCCGGGCAACTTGTTCTGGAGAAGAACGCCGCAAATACCCTGCTGCGACCCCTCCTTGGCCCCGAGAGCGCCCTCCCCGCCGGCAACGCCGCCCATCTCATGGGCCTCGTCGAAGGCGATGACCCCTTCGAAGTCGGCACCCGCCCAGTCAATTATCTGTTTCAACCGGCTATGCTCGCCTCGCATCGACCGCAGCGTCGGGTAGGTGACGAGAAGAATGCCCTGGTCGAGCCTGATGGGCTCGTCGATCTTCCAGTTCGATATGGGCTGGATGTCGCCGCTTATGCCGCCAAGAGCGGTCCAGTCGCGGCGGGCGTCTTCCAGGAGGGGCGCATTCTTGGTGACCCATATGTTGCGGCGCCGACCCTGAAGCCAGTTGTCGAGAATGCAGGCCGCGATCTGCCTCCCCTTCCCTGCCCCGGTGCCGTCGCCGAGAAAGAAGCCCTTTCGGTAGGAATGTCCGTCTTCGGCGAGCGTGAGCCCCACACCCTCCTTGTCCGACTTGAATCGACCGGGAATCGTCTGGGACCAGGCGTGGCCGGCATATACGACGGTTTCGAGCTGCGACGATGATAGGAGCCGCTCAGCGACCGTTCGCTCGGGTAGCAATGGAACATAGTCTGGTATCGGCGCCGGGATCGATCCCATTGCCACGGACTCAACCAGCGGCGTCGGGTGCTCGCCGGCTTTGGCGAATTGGATCCGGCTGGGCCGGTAGGGAAGATAGACCCCGGTCTGTTCGAGAAGCGGGGCCGGTGTCTCGAGGCCGGCATATTCGACGGGCAGCACATTGTTCCGCACTGGCGCGTGATAGGCACGCGGCTCGGGTCTGATGCTTCTGACCGCGCGGAAGAGTGAAACTCCGCCCTGGCGTTTCACGCCACTTTCCCGGGGATCGGTGCGAACTGTCGACCTCTCGGAGACGGCGAGGACGGACAGCAATTCGCCGACGGACGCACGTTGGATGATCGACGGCGGCGCCCCTCCCGGCACCTTGTCGATGACAAAAATGCGGACGGCGATCGAAGTGCCGTGCTTCAGGTAGCATCGTTCGAGCCGGATCGCGGTTCGCACGCTAACGTCGCGAAGGACGGTTTCATACTGATCGCGCATCCGCGCGCTCGGTCCGAACCAGTCTGGCATAATAGCGACCAGGCGGCCGCCGGGCTGAAGGCGCCGTAGTGCCGCCTGGAGGTGACGAACGGCAGCATAGTCATCCGCGCCGCGCCCGAGCGACCGTGAGAACGGCGGGTTCATGAGGATCAGTGTCGGACGATCGACGGATGCGAGGCTCGAGTTGATCGTGGCCGCGTCGTGCCCGCTGACAGCCGCGTCCGGGAAGACGCCGTCGAGACGATCCCTTCGACTTGCGTCGAGCTCGTTCAGTTGAAGGGACTTGTGCGCGTCGATCTGCGCAACAAGCAGGCCATTTCCAGCGCTCGGCTCGAGGACCACGTCATCGGGCTGGACGTTGGCGAGCAGGATGGCCACCGCGGCGATATCGACCGGAGTCGAGAATTGCTGCCATTGGAGTTGCTCTTCGCTGCGGACCGTCTGCGTCGGCAGGCGATTGGAGAGTTCGATGAGCTCGAGAACATCGGCAAACGACGATAGCGGTTTCGCATTCGACCGAAGGTGAAGTGCGATAGCGTGCTCGAGAACCTCGAAGCTCGTTCGTTGGGTCCACAGCCCGTCGGCATCATTTCCTCCGTATGCGGTGACCATAGCCTCATTGAGGACCCGCCGCGTGAGCGGCGTATTATCTTGCAGGAATGGGAGGATGAGGTGTGCGGCGTGCCGGTCCGCCTGCCCCGCGGCATGGTAAAGGTCTGACATGTTCGGATCTCCTGCGTCGCTGCACGCTCGGCAGCGTCACGCACTCGATCCCCCTCCCCTTTTCCACGTGGGCGCACTTAGGCGTTGCGCAGAGAAAGGTCGTCGAGGGTTTCCGCCCAGTCCTTGTATTTGCGCGCCGGCGGTGCTCGGCGGATGGTCAACCCGGGCCGGGCATAGCGTGCTTCGGCCGCGGCAGCCGCCCGTCGTCCCTCGGCGTCGTTATCCTCGGCGATCAGCAGGGTTTCGACTGTTTGCGGGATCGCGAGCTGATCAAGGCGCCGGGCTCCGAGTGAGGCCCAACATGGAACGTCGTGTATGCGCGTGAACGCTTCAGCCGTTTCGAACCCTTCGGCAATCGCGAGGGTTGAGGCCAAGCCTCTCCCGCGCCACGCGCCTGATCGCGGCGTGCCCAGCATGATCTTTCTGACATGATTGGCGGTGACCGCGTCGAGGAAGATTCGTTGTATGGCAACAAGCGTCCGAGCCTCGCGCACTGCGATTATCAACGCAGGCTGATAGATAGTCCTTGGCCGTGGAAGGTATGGGCAGCGCGGGTGAAATCGCACATCCGGCGGTGTGGGCAACATGCTTCGGCGCATCAGATAACGCTCGCCCAATGTACCGGGGATCTCGATCGCCTGATCCCAGATGTGCTCACCGGTTCTCGGTTTTGATGGGCCAGTGGGGCACGGCTCCGGAAATCCACCTCGACGGTGAACGCGGCGAAGTTCTCGCAGGACATCCAGGCGATCACATCCAGCGAAGCATGTCACGAGAATCCCATGGTCGCCTTGTCGAAGCGAGAGGCTCGGCTCACTGTCATTGTGGGCTGGGCAGCGGACCATCGCGACATAGCCGGACCAGGATCCGCCCAGCGTCCCGACCAGGTCGATGAGTTCTTGTGAAGGTCGTCTAGCGGTAAGGGGCATTGTCACCTCCTCCTCGCTACTTCGCTCCCCCTCCCCCTCCCTCCCGAATTTGGCGTTGTGGTCGGCAGGCGTGTCAGGGAGAACGGCTGCCGATTCTCCCGAATCAATATCTATAAAAACGCCGCTGCTCGCAGCGGAAGGATTTCTGATTCAAAAGATTCAGATTCGGGTAGCAGAAACGTTAGGTGTATCAGTTAGTTACGCTGGCTATCCTGACCGGATGGGGGTGTTTGGCTGACCGGATGGGGGTTTGAACCTGACCTGTTGGGGGAGCTTGCCTGTCCTGCTGGGGCCTTCCTGACCTGTTGGGGGAGGTAGGATTACCGGTTCGATTTTGAGGTTTTTGTTCGCCGGTTCTGGAACACTTGATGTTTTGGTGCGCGTTTTTGCGGTTGACGGGACACCGTGTGCGACTCGTTGAATTTGCGCGGTTTGATTGAGGATTCACCGCGATTCCATCCTGACCGTTTGGGGGATCGCTTTTACTGTTCTATCCTGACCTGCCTTGACGAGTGAGGTCAGGTCAGGCAGCAAGCAGGCTCCCGATGACTCGAATCTGATCGCAACATGGCATGGAACCCGGCGCGAGCCAAATAACTGAGGTTGAGGACGAAGCGGCGGACGAGATTTCGCCTGGTCGTGCCATGCGAGTTGCTGCGGCGCTCAAAGCAAAGGGCGGGGACGAGTTCGCGAAACCTGGCAGCATCATTGAGGTCAAGTTCGTCAAAGGGGAATCCCTAAGCCTGACGGCATCGCGATTACTGGCACTGATGATCCTTACCGCTGGGGGAGATGCGTGGGAGGACAAGCCTCATCGGATGCGGAAGGCCGACATCCGGCGCGGTCACAAGGGTAACGAGCGGATAAGCGACATGCTGGAAGAGCTCCATCGGACTCTATTCGCTGTCGACGATAGATCGTGGCGGGGCAAGAAGGCGAAGCTCCGCTTCTCTCTCATTTCGCGATCTCGTGAGGAGACCGAAGAAGATGGCGGGGAGGCGGGCTGGATCGAATGGGAATTCACGCCGGATGCTCGCAAGCTCATTCAGGCGTCCGAGACCTACGCGGTCCTCAATCGCCAGGCGATACTCGGCTTTCGCTCGAGCTATGCTTTGAAGCTTTATGAGCTCGGCGCGCTAAGGCTGCATCGACGGCAGGCTACATGGCGCGGCGACATGCAGGCGCTCCGTGCGGCCTTGGGTATTCCACCGGAGGTCTATCGAGACTTCGCGCAGCTACGCCGCAAGGTGCTGGAAAAGGCGAAGGCGGAGATCGACCAGCTTGCCCACTTTCGCGTGGAATGGCGTGAAATCCGCCAAGGACGAACTGTCGCCGAACTCGAGTTTCGGTTTGAGCCGAAGGGTGCGCCTGAGGTGATCGAAACTGTCGACGAACTCGGCCGGCATTCAGCGGGTCGGGGGGCGAGGCGGGATGGTACAGTTGAAACTGTTGCAGTTGGGCAGGCGGCCATAGCCGCGGTCCAGAAAGCCCTTCCTAAGACGAAAGCCGACGAACGAATGTTTCCGCAAGGTACGCTTCGGTTCGGTGCTGACGATCTCCTTTCGATCGGGAGGCAATATGGCGGTGGTTGGGATGTTGATATGATCGCGGATGGTTACCGCGCGCATATGGGCGAACGTCTGGAGAGGCTCAGCGGCGCCAAGATGATTGCATCTTGGAAGGGCTTTTGTGAGGGTTGGGTCAATCGACGGGGGCGTCCCCGCTAGAGAAATTGCACGCGTGCAATTCGGACCATCCCCCACCGAGTTAGGTTGTAGGCATTCGCGGGCGGAAACCGGCAAAAATCGCACTCCAACTTTCGAAAAATCCGTTTTCATTGACTGAAAAGCGCAAGTCCGTGTACCACACTTCAAATTGTGAAAGGTGGGCATGTGTCTAACGGACTCGAGATTGAGGAAGCCGAACGATTGGTGTCGGTCGCGACGCTTGCGAGCCGCACGTCGTCTGTACTGCAGAAACTGCGGGATTCGGCGCAGAGCGCGCGAGCAGATGATCGCCGGGAGCCAACCTTCGCGATTGGAAAGGCGGCCGAACTCGTGGGACGGACGCCCGCCGCAATCCGGGATGCGGAGAAGGATGGTAGGCTTCCAGAGCCATCGCGAAGCAATAATAACCGGCGCGAGCGGTACACTCTGGCGCAGCTCAACGATATGCGAGGAGTGTTTGGTACGCGTCCTTATCGTGCGCCCGGCGATCCGTGTTGCGTGGTAGCGGTTCAGAATTTTAAGGGTGGCGTCGGTAAATCGACAGTCGCGGTTCACCTAGCACAGTATCTTGCGATCCGCGGATATCGGGTGGCGTTGGTCGACTGCGATAGCCAGGCATCGGCGACAACGTTATTTGGGTATGTTCCCGATCTCGACCTCGATGAGGAGGAAACCCTATACCCTTTCCTCCGTGAGGATGAGCGCACTTCGCTCGATTACGCACTCCGAAAGACCCATTTCGACGGGCTTGAGCTGATCCCGGCCAATTTGCGACTTTTCAATTCCGAGTATGAGCTGGCTGCGCGGATGGCGCGGGGCGGTTTCGATGCGCTGCTGGATCGATTGAGGGTGGGGATCGACAGTATCGCCGATCGGTTCGACGTTATCGTGATGGATCCGCCTCCAGCACTGGGGGCGATTTCGCTGTCGGTGCTTCGTGCTGCCAATGCGCTGGTCGTTCCCGTGCCGCCAACGGTGATGGACTTCTCGTCCACCGCGGCATTCTTATCGATGCTCGACGAGACAATTGAACAGTTGGCCGAACGGGGATTGGCGCCCGAGTTGCAGTTTCTTCGGTTCGTGGGATCCAAGGTCGACGAGAACAAATCGATGCAGAAGGAGCTGCTGAACCTGATGCGCACGCTCTTCGGTCACGCGATGGTTCGCACTCCGTTGAAGGATTCCGCGGAGATCGACAATGCGACTGCCCGCCTCATGACGGTATACGAACTTGACGGTCCGGCAACCAGCTCGGCCGTTCGCAATCGGTGTCTAGGTTATCTCGATGGCGTTAACGCTGAGATCGAGGTTGATATTCGGTCGATGTGGCCGAGCCACCAGGCGGCTTTGCGCAAGGCGGCGTTGGCATGAGCAAGCGAAATTGCACGCGTGCAATTTCGGGGATTATGACAGAATTGCACGCGTGCAATTCGACGAGAGAGAGGCGCGGATGAGCAGGAAAAACAGCGGCTTCGCGGCAGATCTGGCGGCGGGAATCGATTTGTCGGAAGAGGCTCCCCCGGCGCGACGTCCCGGCATCGCGGCCAACGTGCTTACGGGCCGAACGAACCGTCTTGCGGATCTTGCATCAGGGGCAGTCATCAACCGGATGCATGAGCTTGTCGATCCTGCGCGGTGCCGGATGTGGGAATTCCACAATCGCGACTATGCGCTGTTGAACGAGGAGCGGTGTGCCGATCTTATCGAGAGCATGAAGGCGCAGGGACGCCAGGAGATGCCCGCCATCGTTCGCCGGCTGGCCGGAGATCCGGATCATGATTTCGAGGTCATCTGCGGGGCACGGCGGCATTGGACAATTAGCTGGCTGCGCTCCCACAATTATCCTGAGTTCAAGTTTCTCGTCGATATCCGCGAGCTGACTGATGAAGAGGCGTTCCGGCTCGCCGACATCGAGAACCGCGCCCGGAATGATCTGACCGATCTCGAGAGGGCGAGGGACTATCTCCGCGCGCTTGATACCTATTACGACGGGCGTCAGAAGGCGATGGCCGAGCGCCTCAATGTCACCGAGAGCTGGCTTACCCGCTACCTCGACCTAGCGCGGCTGCCAGCGGAGATCACCTGCGCATTTGCTCAGCCGCAGGAGCTGGGTATCCGCAACGCAATCGCGCTCAAGGCACTCCTGAAACCAGCTGACCGCAAAGCGCGGGCGTTTGCTGAAGCGAAGCGATTGGCTGAGCTGCAGACGTCGACCGGGGAGCCGATGCCGGTTCTTGACGTCATCAAGGCACTCTCACTCGCGGTAGACCCCCCCAAGAGGTCAGGATCCCCCAAGAAGTCAGGAAAGGCAGAAACGGTCTCGACCGCCGGGGGCAAGCCAATCCTTCGGATCGAGGCCGCCGATCGCAAGGGAATACGCGTCACTCTGCTCAACAAGGGCGGAGCGACGCGTCAGGACGCCGAAGATGCTATTCGGGCGATCCTCGACGAGCATTGGAAGTGATCGGTGCGTTCGCCGACCTGAGAAGTTTCCTGGCGCCCTGCGGCGTAACGTCTAGCAGCTTCGCGACAGCTGCTGGTTGCAGGCCCGGATAGATCAGCTGTAGGCGGGCAAGGAGAGGAGCCTTGCTGCGTTTAGTGGCGCCGACGTTGCCCAGGCGCGCTACGTCGCGCTCCATTACCGCGAGGTCTCGGAGCCCCGTCGCTGACTTGCGCGCCAACTCCGCCTCCATGAATTCAGCCAGGGCGCGAGGGGAGGGGGGTAAGAACCTTGGAAGCAGCACCAATGCCGGGTGGACGCGCGTCGTGAACCCGGCCCGATGTAGGAGACGCGGAACGGCGGTCGCGAGCAGCCAGTTGCGATCACGGCTACGCGGTGGAAGCTCCCAGGATCGGCCGTCGACACTCACGACATCCGAAGCATCGGAAGCGGCGGCCTCCGTGATTGTCGCCAGCTCGAAAACACGCTGTGCAACGCAAATCAAATTGCCGGAAGGGAAGGGGGCGTCAGCTGCTTCGCGCACGATCCGCCACAAGGGACCGAAGTGAGCAAGGTCTTCGCGTCCGTATATCTCGCCCGCGGCGCGGTCGTCTAAGACGGTCCGCAGCACATTGAGCGTCGCCCGTGTGACGGGATCACTAGCGTCTTCGTCGCGTGCAATCGCCACGTGGAACACCGCGGCCACCGATATCGGATCGTTGAGGCCTTCGGAGGCGCGAGGAGGTGGGCTCCGACCGGTTATCCAGTCGATCAGGTCGCGCACTGCTACGGGGACGCCCGCGAGCCCTGCAAGTGCTGCCGCGCCCTCGATGCGCGAACGAGCGAGAAAAATGTCGGCAGCCGTGCTATTGTGCAAGCGCCCATCGAGCCGGCCGAGCAGTAGAAGCGGCGAGTTCGAGCTGAAGCTTGCGGCACTGTCCATCGTTCGCAGGTGTGCCATCCTTGGAAACCAAAGTCATCAGTTGGTTTCTCACACCGTTAGTGTTCAATAATGGACATGCGATAATTGCAGTTATCACATAAGCAGATTTGACGGCTCACTATTAGGTGCGCTATGGCGGCGTGCGGCAGGGAAGGGGACGCGCGTGTGGCGAAGACGGTATTTTGGTCCTGGCAGAGCGACCTCGACGGGCGCGTGACGCGCGAGGTGATCCGCTACGCGCTCGATCAGGCCATAACGATCCTCGCCGCCGACCTTGAGGAAGCTGACCGACCGAGCCTTACCTCGGACACCCAGGGCGTCGCCGGCACGCCGGACATCGTCGCCACCATCCTGCGCAAGATTGACGAGGCCGCCGTGTTCGTCGGCGACGTCACGCCGATCGCGGTCTCGGACAGCGGGAAAGCCTGTGCCAATCCCAATGTGCTCCTCGAAATGGGCTACGCCAACAAGGCGTTGAGCGAGCATCGGGTGATCCAGGTGTGGAACTCCGCGTTCGAGGGGGCCACGCTCGACAAGCTTCCATTCGACATGAGGGGTCGCCGCGGGCCGCTCGAATTCAACCTCGCCGTGGGAGCAGATACCCCAACCTTGCGCTCTTCTCGCGACAAGCTCGCCAAGGCTCTTGCCGAGGCGCTGAAGCTTGCGCTCGATACGCTTCCACCGCCACCGGCGGAAGCCGTGCATTGGCAGCCGCCGTTTTCCGGCGGGACGGACGTCTGGTTCGATCCGGCCGCCGAACAGACGGTCACGCATCCCTCACACGGTTCGAGCCGGATCCGCTGGAAGGTCGAGCCGCATGGCTTCGCGCGGCTCATTCCCTCGAAATGGCAGGCGAAACCCGGTGCTAGACGGGCGATCGCCGAGCATCCGGGGCACCCGGCGCTGATCGGCAACGCTCGCTCGCTCGGTTATGGGATCAGCCGGGGCGGGGCAACGATCTACCGTCCTGACAGTGCGGAGGAGGGGGTCTATCCGGTCGGCGCGCTGACCCAGTGGTTCGAGAAGACCGGCGAGTTCTGGGGGATCGCCAACGAGTTTCTGTTCACACCCAAGAACGGACGCAGGACGGTCGCAACGGGCTATATCTTCCACCAATGGGTGAGCTTTCTTGAGCGGAATGCCGGTCTTGCGCTGGCGCACGGTGGGTCGCTGCCGATGCACGTCCGCCTGGGGATCACCGGACTCGACGGCACGTGGTGGCCCGCCGGCCCATATGATTTCGGCGATGAAGGGTTCCAATCCGTCGAGGCGTCGTTCGAGTATGACGGGGTCCTCATTTCGGTCGACGACGCGGCGATCAAACAGCTCGTCGCGGCGGCCTTCAATGCCCTGGCGGAAGTCTACGGCATCGAGCCGCATTCGCTCGAGGCGATCGAAGCTTTGGCGCGCTGACCGTGTCGGAGCAACTTCCCTCGATCCTGCCGAAGTCGGGCGAGGCGCCGGGCGCCGATCTCGTGTGGGAAGTCGCAAAGCTGAAGGCCGGCGGGTCGGTGACGATCAACGCCGAGCTGGTTGCCGCTTACCAGGCGGCCTCGTCGCCGCACACGATCCGTGCCTTGAAATCGGATATCAAAGCGTTCGACGCCTGGTGCCGGCGCACGAGCAGGGTGGCATTGCCCGCGACACCCGAGACCGTTGCCGATTATCTCGATGAGCGGGCAGGGAAGGGGGCAAAGCCCGCCTCGCTCGGCCGCTACAAGGCCTCGATCGCCAAGATCCACCAGCTGCTCGATCTTAAGGACCCGACCCAGGCCGAGTTGGTCAAGCTGCGGCTGCGGGCGATACGCCGTGAGAAGGGCAGCGCACAGGCCCAGGCGCGGCCGCTGCGGTTCAAGGGGCCGGTGCGGGACGTCGAGCGCGACAAGCCCCGCGGGATCAACGTAAGGGCGCTCCTGGAGGCTTGTGGCGACGATTTGCCGGGTCTTCGTAACCGGGCCCTGCTCTCGGTGGCGTATGACTCCGGTCTGCGGGCCTCCGAGCTCGTGGCAATCGAGGTCGAGCATATTCTGGAGGCACTCGATCCCGAGGCGCGGTTGCTCGCGATTCCCCGGAGCAAGGGCGATCAGGAAGGGGAGGGTGCAACCGCCTTCCTCTCGCCGCGCTCTGTGCGCGCGATCGCGGCATGGGCCGCAGCGGCAAAGATCGAGGCCGGGCCGCTTTTCCGCCGAGTGCAAGTCCGTCGTTACAAGGCGCGCGCTGCCATGAAAGGACGGCGGATCGAGAGTATCTCTGGCAGGGAAACCTGGGATCTGCGCAAGACTCTGCCCAAACCGGCCGTGCCGGCGCGGGTCGAGTATGACGTCGGCACTGCGGCCCTGCACTCCGGTTCGATCGGGCCAATTTGGCGGGCAATTATCCGGCGGGCGTTCGATGCCGGCGCGCTGGGCGATCTTACCGCTGATGACCTTGCCCGGCTGCTCAAGGGGGTAAGCGCCCATTCGACTCGGGTGGGGCTCAACCAGGATCTGTTCGTCGCCGGCGAAGACCTCGCCGGCATCATGGATGCACTTCGGTGGAAGAGTCCGCGGATGCCCTTGGCCTACAATCGCAACCTGGCGGCAGAGGCCGGTGCGGTGGGTCGCCTGATGGAGAGACTGAGATGACCGCGCCTGGCGTCGACACGTGCTCGCTCGTCCCGTTGTACGTCGAAGCGTTTTTCGGCGACCAGCGCCTCGGCGGCGCCACTGCCTTCCCGTGGCTGCGGTTCGATGGGCGGCTGTCGTTGGTGACCAACTGGCATGTCGTCTCCGGCCGCAACAACGAAACGAACGAGGTGACGCACAAACAGGGCGGCATACCGGATCATCTTCGCGTGCACGTGCCACTGAGCGATCTCGGTCGGCCACCTCTGGTTATCACGGTTCCCACGGTTGATGCGGACGGCGAGCCGCTCTGGGTTGAGCACCCCGAGCACGGACGGGCGGTCGATATTGCTGCCCTGGACGTGGACCTGCCACCGCCAGGCCGAAGCGTCGGTGATGCCGATGAATGCGATCCGCTGTGTGCCGCTCAAGCAGCGCGTGGGGATGCAAATCTTCATCCTCGGATATCCTTTTGGCCGCGTCGGGCTCGGGCTTCCGGTCTGGAAGCAAGCCACGCTCGCCACCGAACCATACTTCACCGCGAGCAAGCACCAGCAATATCTGATTGTCGATTCCGCCTCGCGGCCTGGGATGTCGGGCTCGCCTGTTATTCAGCGAGCGCATGGACAAGTCGAACTGGAAGAGGGGTACGGTCGCGTCTCCGGCGGCGACGGGGCGGTCAACTTCATCGGTATCTACTCGGGCCGGTTTCACACCAACGACTCCTCCGATGCCCAACTTGGTCGTGTCTGGCCGGCAGTGTTTGTCAGAGAGGTGGTGGCCGCGGCCGAAGCCCGTGCGAGAGCGGATCGTGGCTGAAAAGCTTCAGGCCAAGGAACTCGCGTTCGCCCTTCGGGCCCTTCGACGCGTGCTGCCGACCGGGCAGCCTCGCGCTCCCAAGCAGTTTTACGCGGTCGGTGATCTCAAGGCTGCCTTTCGAGCGCTTAAGGGCCCCCTGGCTGTCGCCAAGGAGCGGGGTGGTCTTATGAACCCCTGGGCTCTTGCGAGCTTAGGGCATGATGAAGTGCGGATCGCAGGCGTCCTGGCGGGCCTCTGGTCATCCGACTTCGGCGGCGAGGCCTCCAGGCGGTTCTTGTCGCAGTACCTGAGAGCTGCGATGCCTGAGATTGACTGGAGCGCCGATCTTGAAGGTGGATACCGGGTTGGTACCGAGATCTGCCCTATGGGTGATGCCGCTGACCGAGTGGATCTCGTCATTGAGACCAGCCGCCACCTGATCGGCGTCGAAGTGAAGATCCGTGCCGGGCTCGGTAGGAATCAGCTCGAACGATACAAAATGGCCATCGCCCGCCGCGCCGACTTGCAGAGACTTTTACCGCGGATCACGCTGCTGGCGCCGTTTCCCGCCAATGTCGCGGATGTGCCGTCGACAACCTGGGCCGACGTCGCTGGCGCGGCTCGCACAGCTTCGGGCGGATCGGAGACTGGACGGACTTTCGTACAGAAGATGATTGCCGCGTTCGGCGATCACATCCAGGCTTTCTAGGAGGATTTGACCATGCCAGAGCCCGCCGTAGGCGCGGTCATCGTGAGCCACATTGACGAGCTGGAGGCTGCCCTCCGATATGCGCATAAATCGATGCAGCCTATGCTCGAGAAAGCCGTTGCGGGCATCATCGACGGCAAACGGCGAGCGATTGCGTGGGCGGGCGAGGCCCCCGCCGATTTCGACGACACGCTGTGGTTCGCGCCGGAAGAGTGGCGCATGGCCGGCGAGTCCGAGGAGGACGACTGCTATCTCTCGTTCGTGTTCGATACGACCGTGTGCCTCGATGGCCACGAGCCTGAGACATGGGTTGGAACTATAGCGGCCTTCGCGGGCGCCGGGATCCGGTTTTCAGCAAGCACCGATGCGCTTGGTCAACGCGATTGGAAAGCGCTGTTGAGGTCGCAGGGGCCTCTTCTCGACGAATTGGTGGAGAAGGGCTTCCGCTGCGACCCCAAAACGGGCGATGTCGCGCTGACGATTCCGATTAGCCGCGAGGCCTTGATTGCGGGGTTTGAAGACGAGGATCTCGAGACCGCCCTTGAGCCGATCGGCGTCGCGATCGACCGCATCGCTTCCGCGAGAACCGTGCTGGATCGCCTGGTGGCCGCGATCAAAGCGGCGCGGAAGCCATGACTTCCGATCGAGTTCGTCTTGCGCCTCCGGCGGCTGCTCGGTTTCGCATTCCGTGGAGCGGGTATGGCGCTCCTTGATTACGATGATCCCGCGAGTTGGCCATCCGAGGTCGTAGTATTTCTGGATGAGCATCGGGCTGCCCTTGAAGATTGGGGAACCTCACAGCGGTTTACCACCGGACAGCAGTATGATCGTCTGATCGAGGGGCTTGGCGAAGCACTGCAGCCGCACGAGATCCTGGCTTGGCATTGCACCCGACTGATGGCCCATGAGGTAGCCGACATTGCAACGGGCGGCTTGACTCCGCCGAGCGTGGACAGGTTGATGTGCAGGATAGATGCGGCGGTTTCTGCGGGCGCATTTCCACCTGCGATCGCCGCGAAATTTCGTGTCCGGCACCAGGCGCACTCACCCACCCGCGCAGGCAGGATCTGGTTCCTTTTAACGCGACCGCGTCATGATGACGGCGTTGAAGACTTCTTTCGATTCTGGGGCGGCGAGGCCCTCTACGCGGCGATCGACCGCGATCCCGAGCTTGGACTGGTGCTCCGTTCGACAGGTACGCCGTCGGTTGTAGAAGTGGCCCTCCCGATCTCCTACCTGCGGGACAGCCTCGGCTATGAATCCGACATTGTGCGGCAATTCTGTGCCTGGCGAGCCGGGCGATCGTATGACGGAGTTCCCTATGATCGAGTTCTCCAAGCGGTGCCGCCGAAGGCTATCCAGAGGATCGTGACATTCCATGATCCCGATTTCACCGAGCTCAGCGGTTGCAGCAGCTATTTCGAGCCGCTGAAGGTAAATTAGGTGCGGTTGATAAAGGGGAGCAAATGAAAGTCTTCTGGTCCTGGCAGAGTGATCGTGCCGCGAGATTCAATCGTGACGTGATCCAAGACGCACTCAGTCGAGCACTCCAGGCCCTCAGCGACGAGCTCGAGCTGGAACCCAGCGAAGGGCCGGAACTCGACCACGACACGAAGAACGCCAAGGGCATGGCGGCGATCGCGGACACGATCTTCGAGAAGATCAAGAACGCTGGCGTCTTCGTCGGCGATGTGACGACCGTGGGCAAATCGGATGGAGGCCGAGAGCTGCCAAACCCCAACGTGCTCATCGAGCTTGGTTGGGCGTGGGCACATCTAACCCACGAGAGGATCATCCTCGTCGCGAACAAGCATTATGGACCGAAGAAGGCTGAAAACCTGCCGTTCGATATCCGCCACAGACGCGCGGTCGTCTTCTATAATCTGCCAAAAACCGCAGACGACGCAGCGATTGAGGAGGCCACAGGTGAACTGGCTGAGGCATTCAAAGAAGCACTGCGTTCGTCGCTGAGTGACTGGCTTGCAGAAATCTCCAGCACGCCGGGTCCGGCGGGAGTCGCGAGCCGCTCGGGCGATCCGTCCGTCTGGTTCGAGACGGACGCCGTGATCAAGCATCAGCCCTATCACGGTGGTGCCGGTGAGGAAGTCGTCAAGCCGGTCGAAGCACGACGACTCTATGTTCGGATCATACCGGAAAAATTCAGAGGCCCGACGCCAAAGGCGCTGGCTGTTCATCGGTTTCAGGGCCCGCAGGGGAATTCTGGCATGAACCCGCTGGGCCCGTACAGCGGAGCAGACGGCGGTCTGAACACCGAAGGCACGGTCATGTACGCGGTCGGCCGGAGCGGCGATCAGGCGGAGACCTGGACGGTAACCCAATGGTTCCGAGAGACGGGGGAGCTGTGGTCCTTTGATAACGCGCGATTGGAAAAGAACCGGTTTTTCGTTGGGTCGCTGGTCGTCGAGGTGGCGCAGTTCCTCGCGCGTGGCTTACACATGCTGCATGAGCTCGGGGCGATCGGACAGATCCGCATTGAGGCGGGGGCTGTTGGATTGTTGGGCACCGAATGGGCCGGCAATTTCGCACACGAGCGTGGCAACGCGGTACGGGATCGCGTAACCGTGTCCGAGACGAGGCGGCGCTGGGACGAAGCCGCCATCGACGACTTCTTGTTGAAGCTGGCGAACGAAATGGCGGACGCGTACGGCCGGGGCGAGTTCAAGATCGAGCAGGTGCGACGAATGCTGGCGGAATAAGGTCCTCGATCCGGCCAACGGTCAGCAGCCACCTGCAGGCTTTACGATTCGAGTGCTGCAAGGCAGGCAACTTACCTACGCCCCGGCTTTGAGCGTTGGATTTGCCGGGCTGAATGGCGTCAGAGGCGGAGTTCCACGACGTTCTCTGCCCCAAACAATCGCTCAGCTGATTGCAATGCTGTCGGCGCCAGTGTCTGCGTGGCCAACACTGCCAGCCTTTTCTTGGGCCTAGAGACCGAGACGTAGAAGAGGTTCCTGGCTCGGTAATAGCCCTTCTCGTTCTTCGCGGTGATGGCACCAGTGGTCAGTAGCTCCAGCAGCTGGGGCCAGTTATAGTGGTTCCATCCGCCGCCAAGAACGACGATGACGTTATCGAACTCGGCGCCCTTGACGCTGTGTTGGGTCGCGAATGGCGTCTGGCCCTCGATGAATTCCGCAAGCCGGACCAGCTCCTGGTAAGGCGCTTCTCGAACAAGCCGATGCTCATTGAGCGAGCGGGGCAGTTCAGCTTCGCTTTCGGCGGCGGCGAGCTCCTGCTCCCGCCTTGCAAGCCGGTCAGGTAATTGGGGTCGACGGGTCTTCTTCAGGAGATCGACGACCGCGCCTATGCTCCCGTTGGCGCGCGCCTCCGCTAAGGCGGCCATGTCGGTGGCCCACGCAACCTTGTCGTCGTGGGCACTGAGCTCGGGCCGCGTCCCGAGAACCCTGAACATGTCGCCAAAGCGCTTATCGGCAAAGGCACGACACATGGGCTCAACGACGTCGACGAGGAAGGCGATAAGAGGATCCTCCTTCTTCGCGAAGGAGTCATTGTAACGATAAGACTTGGCGATCGTCGGATATCCGCGCTCGGCGGCGATCGCGTTATGTGTGAGCATCAGGATCTTGGTCTTCTCTGAAGACAGATCCCACCCGTCCTGTTTGAGCGTCTCCATCAGCTTGGCCATGAAATCCCGGCTGACCTCAGGCGGCGTGTCATTCTTGGATGACGAGCTGCTGGTCCGTTCGCCCGCGTAGGAGTTGGCGTGAAAGAACCGCGCCTCGCCAGCTGCGTCGGGGTCTTTGACTGCCTGCTTCAGCTCCGGGCGCAATGCATTCAGAACATTCACTACCGCGGGTACGGAGCGAAAGTTCGAGCCCTTGTCGATGGGCTCAAGCGAAGGATAGGCCGCCAGGCCATAGTCACTTCGGTAGATCGTCTGCCAGTGGTCTCCGAAGAAGCCGATCCGCGGGCCCGTGCCTGTGGCGAGGAAATGCTCTGCCAGCGCCGCCATGAAATGCGGGTCGGTGTCCTGATACTCGTCCACGAAAATGATCGGGTGTGTAGCCGCAAACAGCGCCCGGAATTTCGGCCTGCCTAGTAGCTGGGCCATGAAGCGCGGCACATCATCGTGATGCAGGGTGATCCGCTTCTCGTCGATCCCGAAGAAGCCGAGCTGATACTCCACAACCTGATGTGCGACCCCGCCTGCTTCGGCGATCTTGTCCTGTTTGTCCGCGAGGCCGGCGACGAGCGCCCGCAATTCCTTCTGGAAACGGGACATGAACCCCCAGCAGAACGCATGGATTGTCTCGACCAGGATGGCAGGGTGCTGCTCGATTTCCTGCGCGATCTCATTCCGCGCCACCTCGGTGTAGGTGATGCAGGCGACTTTCTGGCCGTCGCGTTGCAGGTCGCGCCCGCGCTCGCTGATGAGCTTCTTGAGTGCCTCGACCAGCGAGTAGGTCTTGCCGGCACCGGCGCCAGCCTCCAGTCGGAAGTTGCGACCTCCATCCAGGCATGCGTTGACGCGGTCCTGTGCCTTCTGGGCGGCCTCGATCGCCGGGTTCGTCATAGATCATACTGCTGCGCGGAGCCTGCCGCTGCTACCTCGCTTCCTGCGGAGCTTGCCACGCCGATCTCCAACGGGTCATCGTCGATGCCCTCGGCAATCGCCGGCGGAGCCTCAGGCGGCGGGGAGGCTCGGAAAGCCAAATCAGCCCCTGTTTGATGTATTTCGGAACCGACCAATCATCTTCCTGAATGGCGAACCTCAAAGCCGTCTCGGACTTGCTGAGATCCTGCGCCATCTCCCAGGCGAGCAATCCCCGGTCACCGTCCTCAGGCAGCCCGAACCGCTCCGGATTGGCGAGGATCAACGCGTCCTCATAGCTGCGTCCGCACCAGATCGAGCCATCTTCGGGCACTTGGTAAGCAAGCGAGCGGTAGCGGGAGACTTTGTCTTCGGCGGTCTTCGCGCAGAGCGCCTCGATGCTGATCTGCTCGCCCTTCGGAACCGAAAACCAGTTCCGGATCGCCGCGTTGGAGCTGTATTCGCCTTCCGAGCAAGGGCATTTCACCGCGCGCGGCTTTTCCTTGGTCTTGTCGATCCGCACCGCATCGATGTCGGTGATGATCAGACTCTTCAGCTCGAGGAAATCGAGCAGCGGGTAGAAGATGTGCGCGTAGGCGCCCCCGACCTCGATCGTCGTGATATATTGCCGGCCAAGCTTTTGTTCGGGCGCGAGCTCTCCGTCCACTAGCCGCACAATGCGCGGCATCAGGATGCGCTCTGTGGTCCCTTCGACCAGGATCGCCTTGTCGGCGAAATACAGGTCGCACTGGGTCAGGGTCATGTACTGATGGAGGAATTCGCGATCCTCCTGTGGGATGGTGACGCTGCCTTTGCGGAAATCCTTGACCTTCGTCCGGCGGGCCTCCGCAGAATCCGGCGTTGAGCTCAAGAAATAGCGGACGGCTTCGAATGAGGCCGCGTTGGCGACGTGCGGCGAGTGCGTGGAGATGACGAATTGAACCTGCCAGACCGGCTCGCCCGTGTATTTGGCCGATAGCGCAGCGACAGCGGCGTTCAGCTGCGCGATCAGAACCTCCTGCATCTGTGGGTGTAGATGCGCTTCCGGCTCCTCGATGAAGACGAGATGTGTGCCCGGCCTGATCGATCGCGCACGGTATGCCTTATGGAAAGTCTCGAGCTGCAATAGCATGTAGATGAGGTTGCGTGTGCCGAGGCCATTGTAGCCCTCGGGCAGGTGAACGCCGTGCTGGCCGGTGTAGAAGATCTTCGTGTGATCCGAGAGCAGCGTTTCGACATTGAGCGAGGTCTCGGGCCGTAGCTCGGCGTCGTTGAGTCCAGGAAATCCGAACGCGCTCAGTGCCGGCAGCAGGTCCTTCACCATAGTGTCGAAGTCGTTCTGGATGGTCTGCTCGATCTGGCTGACCGACGCCTTCAACGCGGCTGCCAGCGCCTGATCTGTATCCGCGGCTGTCATTGAGCTTGCGGTCTGAAACAGCGTGCCGAGCAGCCGCCCAATCACCGCCGTGTCGCTGGGCTTGCTGCTGTCGAGGGTCCGCTGCGCGCGCACGAACCCGCATTGTACGAGCGCGGACAGAGCGCTGGTTCCTTCAAGTGTCCGAAAGTTGGCCGGATCCGTAGGGTCGATAGCCGTGACGCTGGTGCGATATGCCCGCGGCAGGGTGTCGCGCAGCTGCCGGTAAAAGTGTGCGATGTCATCGCTGCCGCCCTCGGTCTGCGGAATATCGAACAAGGTCGCAAGCGATTCCGACGAAGCCGCATATTCGATACGCGCGACGGCGGTTGAGCAGTTGGGATCGAGGTCGATCACGAACGGGGCAAGCGGACCCAGCTCACCTGCCCCGGGATCATATTTGAATGTGAGCGTGACGGCGATGCTCGGGAGGAGCGCGAGAACCTCCTCCGGGCTGCCGCCGGCTTCGCGCATCGCTTGGGCTTCGAGAAACTTGCCTCGCGTGCCTGCTGAGAAATCTTCCAACCTGAACTTCGGGCCGTGCTCGCCTGCGAGGCGATCAAAGATTTCCGTGAGCGACGTCTTTCCGCTGTTGTTGCGGCCGACGATGACGGTCGCAGTCGGTTCGAGCAGCAGCTCGACGTCTTCCAAAAGCCGAAATCCCTGAACCTGGATCTTTTCTATAAGCATGGGTCGAATCTCGGCCGCGAATGTTGGTTTGATCTAGCGGGCATGGGGCAGGCGGATCAAAGAAAGCAAGGTATGCCTCGGCAGCATGGCTCACCCCAGTCCGGCCTGATCACCTTTGCCCAATACCTACCCTGTCGCACTAAGGATTATCCTGTTTCCGGGGACGTGTCGGAACGCCCGGTCCCGGCAGGTCAGCAATATGATCTGCATGCGCGTTGAAGCCTCTGCCAGGATCTCGATCATGGTATCCAGACGGCCATCGTCGGAATAGACGAGCGGATCGTCGAGGATCAGCGAAACAGGCTTGCCCTGCTCAAGCAAAAGGTCGGCGAACGCGATCCTGGTCAGGACGGCGAGCTGCTCCTGGGTCCCACGGGAAAGGTTGGCGCAGCTTTCATCCACGCCGGTGCGGCTCACGCTCGCAAGCGTCAGGTCCTCAGTGAAGGTTAGGTCGCATTCGGGTAATAGCTGCGCGATATACCGCTTTGCGCGGCTGGCCACCGGGCCCACGAACTTCGCGGCGGTCTCGTTTCGAGCGCTTTCCAGAGTGTCGCGCAGGAGCTTCAGCGTATCTGCCTCGTCGGTGACTCGCTGGAGTGCGGTGTTTGCCGCCTCGACTTCCTCCTGTGCGGCCGCCGCGCGATCGGCGAGCCCCAAGCCTCCCTCGCTTTCGATGGTCCCCTCGAGGCGGGCAATCTCGGTCTCCAATCTGGTGCGCGTTTCGGCAGCTACCCGGACGCGCGCGTCGATGACGTCGATCTTCCGATTGATCGCCGCGACATCATGGGCTGACGCATCGCGCGTGGCGTCCTCCAGGCGAACTGCTGCCTCGGCTGCCGTTCCGCGCGCGCGGTCGAGCTCTACATCGAGAGACACCCATTCCGGGCGAGCCTCGATCTCCTGGAGGAGGGCTGTGGCGTTTGCGAGGTCGCTCACCGCGCCGGCTTCGGCCAGCGCGAGCGGCGCATCCTCTTCCTCCGCACGTCGCAGTGCGGCGATGGCGCTGTCCTGAGTTCCTTCTGCGCGCGCCAGTTTTGTGTCGGCGGCGTCGAGCGCGGCGGCCAGTGCTGTGACATCAGGAAGCGCAATCTCTGCTTCGCCCAATTCGCTCTGGAGTTCGGCGACGAACAGCTTCAGCGCCTCGGCGCCGGCCGCGACCTGTAATGTCTCGTCGGCGGGAGTGGCCGCCTCGATACGCGCAGCGAGCGTGCGCAGCTCGGCCGCGGCGTCGCGTGCCTTTTCGTTGCGCGATCGGGCCGCTGCAAGATCGTCTAGGTGGAGCTCGGCGAGCGCCGCCTTTCTCTTGCGGAGCGCAACTGCAAGGGTCTCTTCGGCGCTGGCCGCCGCTGCCGGCGGGCTAACGATTAGCTGGGCCCCTCCAATAACAATATGGGCAGGCCGCGTGATCGAGTGCTCACCGGCAGTCATTGGGCGGCCGTCAATCGTGATCCCGTCGACGGTTCCCGCCAGGGTCAGCCGGGTCGCGCCAGCGTCCACAATCGCCTGGGCTTGGCTGACCGCGCGGTCGTTTGCCTCTAGCTCTTCGATCATCTTGGCGGGAATGGCCGTTGCCACCAAGGCTTTCGCCTCACGATGCAGCTGCTCGAGCTTCAGCAGTTCATCATGGCGACGACGCGCGCCTGCGGTCGCGGCCTGGCGACGGTTGAGCTGGAGAGCCTTTTCACCGGCTGCAAGCGCCGTGCGGGCATCTTGTCGCTCGCTGCGTGCCGCCTCGAGTTCCTCGCGCGCCGTTGCCGCCTTGGCCTTGGCGGTCGACAGCGCCTCGCTGATCTCGACCCGCTTTGCCCTTGCGGTCTCGAGAGCGGTCGCGGCCTTGTCGCGAGATATCGCCGCAGCCGCGTGCCGAGACTTCAGGTCTTCCAGTCCCTTCAGCTTCGCGGCGGCCGCCTCCTGTTCGGCATTCCGGGTCGAGAGGATTTGCGCCGCGGCCCGGGCGATTTCGAGGGAGCCGATCAAATCTTTGCGTGCCTGCGCATCGGTCTCGTCTGCGATTTCCCGATGGACGATCTTGAGCCGGCCGCGTGCCGCGTCCAGCTCGGAGAAGCTTCTCTCCAGCGCGGCAAGCCGTTCGGTAGCCTCGCGCGCGGCCGCCTCGGCTGCGTCCGCCCTTGCACGCGCGTCATTCTGTCGGCCTCGCTTTTGGCCGCTGGGAGACCAGTAAAGCTCATATTGCGCGTCGATCCGTTGGCGCACGCGCCGATAGGCCTCTCCGCCCATGATCGATCCGACCTCGGCTTCCAGAGTGGACGCGATGGTGTCGCGAACGATCTGGCCAGGCCCCGACACGGTCAGGGCCTCGGTCTGAGCGACCCACAACAGCCCCAATGCTCCGTAGGTCGTGACATCTCCGCCGCGACTGGTGTCACGAACCGAACCGAGAAGGGCGTTAAGCCGAGCCTCCGCGTCGTCGCCCTGGGCGCGGCCTTGTGGACTGGAGATCTCAAGCGAGGGGCTCCTGAGGAAGCGCTTCGTCAGCGACCATGGAGAGCCATCGACGTCAAAGGTCACCTTGATCTCGGGGCCAACTGCCTCGCCGTACGGTGCATAGGACTGGGCGAGCTGATTGCGGGTGTTGTGGCGGACGAAGAAAGCCGCGCGGAGCGCCTCGAGCAACGTGGACTTGCCCGTTTCGTTCGGCTCGATGATAATGTTCAGCCCCTCCGAGAGATCGTCGATTGCGAAGGGCGTCCGGAACTTCCGGAAGCCGTCGAGCGAAATTTGCCGGATGACGAGGCTCATACCTGCTCCTCCCGGCTATACTCGATGAACAATCGCTCGAGCGCTCGCTTGGCGATGGGGCCGTCCAGGCCGCCGGCGTCAATCTTTGCATTGAGCTTGAGTGCTGCCGTCCCCAGCATGCCCTCTACGGCGAGTGTCGCCAAATCCTCTTCTCGTGGGCGGCCGACCAGGTCGTCCGCCCGGACCGCGAGATGCCGCAGGCGATGACCGAGGTCGTTCTCGAGCCGCCCGAGCATCGCGATCCGGTCACCAAGGCTCGTGATGCCCGCAAGCGTCAGCTGGAGAAGCGTGTTCGGAGCGTCGATCCCCGCAAGGAGTTGATCGCATTCGGCATCGAAAGCCGCCTTGTCGTTGACCGTCCAATCGCGCGTCAACCACTGGAAACGACCGGTCCGGATCGGCGTCACCGTCGGCGCAAGGTCGGAGTGGAGGTCGACAACCAGGGCGTGGCCCGGCTCGTCGCGCCGGAAGCCGTCTGTCTCCGGTGTCCCGGAATACCATGTCCGAGCATCGACATTGAGAGCACCGTGCCAATCGCCGAGCGCGAGATAGTCGAGATTCGATAACCTGGCGCGATCCGGCGCAATCTGGTTCTTGGTCTCTCCGCGAGATCCGAAGTCCCTGATCGACCCGTGCGCAACGCCGATCCGCAGCCGGGCACCTGGGGTGTCCATTGTGTCGAACAGGGTTGTCGGATCCTCCAGGTTATGCCGGTGGAGGAGCGGCGCCGGTAGCAGCCATATCTTGTCTTCGATCTCCCGCGGCTCAGGCTCCGAGAGGATGACGATCTTGTCGCCGGCGCGCTGCCGGACCCGGTCCCACAAGCCGCCATTGCGCGCGAAGTCGTGGTTTCCCGGCAGGAGCCACCAGCGGCAGGCGTGCCGATCCATGCGTGAGATCGCCTGCACGATCGTGCGATCTTCCGGACCCTCGGTGTCGAAAATGTCGCCGGCCACGATGACGTGCCGTGCGTCATGCTCCGCGGCAGCGCGACCCAGTGCGTCGACGGCGTCGAAGCGCGCGTCCGTCAACGCGCCTCGGACATCGGAGTCAAAGCGGCCAAATGGTTTGCCGAGCTGCCAGTCGGCGGAGTGGATGAACTTCATCTCGTCTTCATAGCGTTATTGCCACCGATGAGCACAGTGCACATTCTTCGCCAGTTGTCGCGGCGACACCGCCGTTGGGCGCCGTGCTCGACCGGATTTAACGGACGCCGCCGTCCCTGAGCGCAGGATCAACTGCCATGCATCCCCATGAGTGCGTCGGGATGCGACCGCATCGTGTAACCGGCAACCCGATCGCACCGAGCATTGGAGGAGGCGAGTCGCTAGAGGACGCGGCGCCAGGCCACCTCGGCGTGTCGTCGCTAACAATGCGTGCAGGCGCCGCGCAGGCACACCAGTCGAAGGGAGCAGGACATGTCCACATTCGAGGAATCCGCGATCAAGGATGGCGACCGCATCGATGCAACCGACATCCCCAGCGCGCTCACACGCGCACCATTTACCTACGCTGACGGCGCGACGCAGGTCTTCACGTCGGATGGGCGCACCGTTTACACTGAGAGAGGGAGGCCTTCGCCGGGGGAGTGGAAAGTGGACGAAGACGGGCGGTTCCAGTCGTTCTGGCCACCGTCTGAATACACCAGCTATGACCTAACCTGGATCGCCGGTCCAGACGGCGAGGCCGTCGGGATCAGGTTCGTTGATCCCAACCGAGGTTCAACCTTCGAAGGTCGATACAGTCGCGACTAAGCTGGCCGCGGCTCGTCTCAAGGACCTGCTGGCTCTCGGATCCTTGGGACGCTCGTCTCGAGCAATGTGGGCACGGTCACCCGAGCGACGGTGGGCACTTCATCGTCAATAGCTCCGTCACGTCGCGGCGATCCTCGGTCGTCGCGATCGCGATCCGCAGAAACTTCCCGTCGTGGAAGGTTTGGGCATCATCATAAAGCTCGATCAGATGCGGTCGCCAGAGGTGACGCCGCTCCACAAACCTGTCCCGTTCCGCTCCTCCAAGGACGACCACGACCGACAGCCTCCTGTATTCAGGGATGAGGGTGCAGAAGGCCGTCGTCTTTATGTAGCGCAGCGACCAACCACCGATCTTGCCGCCATAAATCCACTCATGCGCAAAGACGCCGGGATAGAAGGCCTCGATCCAGCCGTGTAGCTCGGTCCAGTGCTCGAAAGTGTCCGGTCCGATCCAGTCGCGCACCGCGCGGTCGTCAGGCGGCGCTGATTTGTCGACGATTCTGTCGCCGATCTGAGGGAGCAGTTCCATTTCCGGTTTCTCGGACTGCCGGGCGTCAAAGTTACATTGAGGCCTTGTCGGCCGCACGACCGCGCCAACCGTGTTCGGTTATCGCAGTCTCTAGCCGCCTCCGAATTGAAGATCGCGTTTACTCCGAGGCGAATGATCCTGGCGGGGCGGCATCGCCTTCGTCGGTTGGCTGCCTCCACCGATTTCGAAACTTGTCACTCGGTAGAGCTGAGGTTCGAACCGCATTGATGAAATCCGCGATGTCATCATCGCTTAGGCGCAACGCGTCCAACCAATCGCCGCGCTCACCCGTCTTGCTGGCTCGTTTGTCGGCCTTTCGCTCGCTCGGCGTGAGGCCGGCGTCCATCAGATGAAGCTCTTGCCCGTCAAACATCTCCGGATGAGTGTCGTAGAGCTCGGCACTCTCGTGTTTGACGCAGTTCGCGGCTTTCCTCAGCCGCTCCAACCGGTCTCGATCGATTGATGCGCCAACCTTCCTCGCCATCTCTGCGTAGGCATTCTTGAACCGGTACTCCGGGACGCCAAGAACGAAGCAAACGTGCTTTTCCCACGCATGGTGGATCATGGTGGCGAAGGCTTGTCGATGCGCCTGGAGCGCATTTTCGATGACGACTTGACGATAGTAGGTGTGTTCGCCGACGTCGAAACCCTGACCGGTTTCTTCGTCAATCTCGTAGAGATCACGCCCCTCCGCCTTGGCCGACCGCAATAGACTCTCGTAGTCTCTCTCGGCTTCGGCGAACTGCTGCTTCAGATATTCGCTTCCCGCCTTGTAGGCTGCCTCAATCGGATCCAGCGCAAAACTGAGCATGAAATATGTGAGGTCGGCCATCGTCGGTCAGGTTCGCATTGAGGTCGCCAGAAGATTCTACGCTGTGCCGAGAGATGGTGATCGTGAGCACCGCGCCGCGCAGCGCCGACGGTCATCCGGCCACTGGCGGCTTCTTGGGCGTCCGTCGCTTACCTTTGGGCTTGCGGCCCAGGCCGATGGTCTTGGCCATTTCGCGCCGCATTTCGGCATAATTGGGCGCCACCATCGGATAGTCTGCGGGGAGCCCCCACTTCGCACGATATTCGGCAGGCGACATGCCATATGAGGTAGCCAGATGACGCTTGAGCATCTTCAGCTTCTTACCGTCCTCGAGGCAGACGATGTAGTCAGGCTTAACCGAAGAGCGGATCGACACGGCCGGAACTAAGGCAGCTGTATCGTCGGCTTTTGGTTTGCCGAGGCCTTCGAGGGCTTCGTAGACGGTGCCGATCAGCCGCGAAATATCGGACACAATCACCTGGTTATTGCTCACATGGGCGGCAACGATGTCAGAGGTCAGCGTAATAAGGGTCTCGTTCTGCGCTGAGTCACCGCTCACTTCCACACTCCTTCGTTGATCGAATTTCTCATTCGAGAGCCGTATCGCCAGTCGGCCTAGCAACCGGCATGTGCCTTGCGACGCCATCGTTGTTAGCGAAAAGCGGCCCACAGTCGATGATTATTCATCCCGATGGTCGCCCGAATTCGGTTACACTGACTGCGCCAGCCAAAGGACATTCCTCTCCGGGGCGGTTCGCTGTTGTCCTTCGATTTTGGCCCCGGCGTTCCGGGCGAGGCTATATTTTGAGTGCGGCGGCGACCTTGCTTGCCACAAACTTCTCGGCGACATCCGCAGGTGCCACCGACAGGATGGGTGCGATGCGTTCCATTCGCGGGTGGGTGATCGCCTTCGACGCCAGATACTCGTCGGTTGACGCGCCCATGGCCTCCACAACGAGTTGCCTGATCTCGCCTGTCGCCCTCGATCGAGCTTCCAGAAGAAAATCCGGCCTGCATGAGCCGCGGTCGGTGAGGATGTCGAACACGGGCTTTTCGATGGCGATGTCGATGCTCTGTCTGTGGAGGGAGCTACGGGCTTGAAGGAGCCCACGAAAGACCTGCCGTTCGAACTCGGAGTCGACCGGTACGAAACGTTGACCCGAGTAGATTGGCTGAGCGTAAGCACGCAGCGGCGCATAGCCTCTGGCTTCGGGGTACTCGCCGACGACGACGAGAATGAGATAGGGGCCCTTGACGAGGTTTCCCCGGATTGACGGCGATTGAACGCGATTGGCGATCGAGATCGGTTCACCGTCGGCCGGATAGATGACGTTGCCCTTGAAGGCCTTGGCGAAGAGAACGAGGAAGCCTTGCGGAGCATGCCCGGCAGGCCAGCGCCGTGAAAGTTCGCGGATCCCCGCATAGGCTCGGTTCGAGTGATATGCGCTCGCGTGCGTCCACAGCGCCCGCCCAAGTTCAATGCCCGGCGCCATCTCGAGTTTGGCGGCCGCCGAGGCGATCGCATAGAATTCGTCCCTGATTGAGTGATCCCGAGCTTCTGCGCTGATGGGCGGCGTATTGTTGATCCCCGACGCGTTGATCAGGCGCCACAGGAGGCGCGCTAGCCGCGGAACGGACGCATGGCGGGTGCGATCATCGCTGGAATCATTCTCGGGCTTTTGCGCGAGGGCTTCTGGGGCAGGGCGAAGCACCTCGAAGAAGCCGGTAGGTGGGTCCGTCGGCATTTTCGGCGAACGAATTTCCGATAGTCGGTTGGTCGCCTGGTCCCGGAAGAATGGACAATCCGGAAGATGCTCCGGGCGCTTGGCCCCGGTAAGGCGCCGCAGATAATAGGTTTCGGCCTCCGAGAGGAACGCCGGCGTCAGGACCGGCGGAGCAGCTTCCGGCGGCAAGCAGTCGCAGGCGATCCACTTCTCACCGATCCGGGCCTGCTGAACGAGCGTGATCCCGGTCTCTTCATCCGCGCGCGAGCCCTCGCCAACGTACCAGCGAACGAGCGCCGACCGCACGACCGGCGGTAGGGGAATACGGCCCTGTTGCTGTCCGTCAGTATGTCGATCGATGAGCCACATGGTCGACCTTTTGTGCCCGAAACGTGTCGATGCTGTGCGAGCCCCGCAGGATTGACAACCGAAAAGCGGATGCGCTCCACTTTCAAAATCATTGAGCAGGGAGGGTCCGATGAAAGCGTTTCTGGCCGGCATCATCGCTTGGTGTTCGATATTTGCGACTTCAGCTCCAGCAGTCGCCCAGGTTCGCGGAGCCGTCCGTAGCGTTCAACTTATCTCGATGAGCGGCGCACCCGGTCAGTTGACACCGTCTGACGCGGCGGCCGGAAACGCCGGGGAAGACACCGTCGGGGGCGAGCCCGTCGCAGCGGACGCGTTCGCGGTGCACGACCTGCAGCGGCACTGGGTCGAGTTTCAGATGGCGAACAGTTTCTCGGCCGCGGGTGGTCAACAGAGGGGGCCCGATGCTCCTGCTGTCGCCGCATCGGCCGCCGGACGAGATGCTCTCGCCGACCTGTCGATTCCTGCATGGATGCGCGGCGGAGCCTACAACTCCGCCCCCGCGCCGGCGGGGCGCGAATGCCACCGTGTGCCGTACCAACCGACCGGATTCCTCGCGTCCGGGGCGGAGGCCCGACGGGCAACCTATTACGGGATGATGAGCGATGCCGCTTGCGCGAATGGAATCCCGGTAGGACTGTTCGATGCGATGATCATCCAGGAAAGTCGCTACAATGCCGGTGCCGTGTCGCCGAAGAACGCGTTCGGCCTGACTCAGCTCATGCCTGACACAGCCCTCGGTTTGGGCGTGGATCGCTACAACTCAGCAGAAAATCTGTTGGGCGGAGCCCGGTATCTGCGCCAGCAGCTCGACCGGTTCGGTCAGTTCCATCTGGCCTTGGCCGCATACAATGCAGGGCCCGGAAACGTGAAAAATGGGCGCGTTCCACCATTCGCCGAGACGCGCGCCTATGTCGACGTCGTACTCTCCAACTGGCGACGGTTGGCCTTCGGTTCTCGTTCGGCATCGATCCAGTCGGCCGAGACGACAGTCCGCGGCAAGACCCCGAAGGTGATGATCGCGCAGAGCGGACGAGCCGTATCGGTCTCGGTCTTCTGATCGACAGCCGCTCTCCGGCAGCGCCATTTCGTCCTAGAAAATGAAGTCCGTCGGCGTGCGTCGCTGGATCTTTGCAGTGACTTCCTTGACCACCTTTTCGACGATTCCACGCCTTATAGGCGTCGCCCAGTCTTTTCGAATCTCGGACCCGTCGAGTTCGTCAATCTCATTGAGCGCGTCGGCGAGAAGGCAGGGCAGGCCTGTGAACATCTCGCCGATCATCTGGACCATCGAGGCGAACCGGTGGTCCTCGAGAATGCCGTGACCTGCGAGAACTTCCACCGCCAGCACGGCGTCGACGATTTCGATGTCGAGCGCCCGGAGGATTATCTGAAACTCAGACAAGGTCATCCCGGACCTTGCGCTGGTTCTCGGGCGTAGAATGTCCGAGAGGCGCCTGCGATCTATCCCGGTCTTGAGCGCCAGTTTTCGCAGGCTGAGCGAGTTTGCGGCGATCGCATCCGATAGAAACGCGGAGTAATCGCTGAGCTGGGTGCACCCGCTCGAAACCGGATTCCCGGCTTCAGCCGGAACCGAATTTGCCATGGATCTGGCAACGGATGACAAGTAGGCCCCCCCCGTTTTGTGCTCAGACTTCTGAAAACAAACACACGGGGTAGGGCATTTCAAGCACGCTAGAGTCCGAGAATCGTGCTCAAAAAGGCCAGGGCAGCTATTTTAGTCGTATCACTTTGTCGTCCTCACCTGATCCGAAGCTCGAGGGATCGTCCTGCTGGCTCCGATTACCGATGCCGAGCTTTGCGCGAACCTTATTGGCCTTTTGTTCGACCATGTAATCGAAGAGCATTACTGATAGTGTATCTGCCAGCGTCACATCGGTGCCGATCAGCGTCTTCAGGGCTTGCTTGGCATCTTCCAGGCGCGCAGCGGTGTGTGGGCTTACCGCAAGGTCAATTCGAACATCGCCTTCGCTCGCTACAGCTTCGAGGTGCATTCGGATCGTCTCGAGATTGTGGTCGAGCGATTCAATGAACAGGGCGCGATCGCTGACGAGGGTCTCGAGCGTGTGCAGTCGGCCAGTGTCGTTCGAATAGAGATGCACACTCTGTGTCGCGAGCCGGAACAAGGGCTCGGAAATTCCCAACGTATATTGTTGGTCGCGACACTCCCCACTCATTCCATCAATTCCCGTCGATCTTGAGACGAGGCGCCGACCTCCGAAGCAGGGCGGCCGACTGGTCGCGTGTGCTTCGGACGTCAGGCGCCGGCTTCTGGCTTGCAGCAGAAATCTGAATCTACCGCCAACAGGGTTCAATTCCAATTAACCGTCATTTCGTTGCCCGATTCGGCGAGTAGGGCGGATTTCGCGCCAGCCCGGCTCAATATCTGGACCAGCACGGCGCGTCTGCGGACCCAAGGCGGTGCGAGATTTGTGCCACAGCGGTGGGCGATTCGGACCAACCGATCGGAAAATTGAAGTTTATCCGGTCCGACGCGGTCGCGGTGCGGATCGCTCGTTGATGGGTGGTCGGAGTCGAGGAACCTTTCAATCGGACGCGGATGAGCCGCGCCCTTTTCGAAAGGAAAACCCCATGACCAAAACGACGGTTCAGGGGCGCGATCTCGAGCTCGCCATTTTCGCGCTGGCGGTGCTGACATTTGCGTTCCTCTACTTCTCCGGTGTGGCCCATGCAGGCGCGGACACGACCTTCGACACGGCGCTCTCCAAGTTCACCGATTTCCTCGAAGGTTCGGGCGGCAAGATCATCACGGTCCTCTCACTCGCCGGCGGGATCGTCGGCCTCGCCTCGGGCCGTTTCTCGCTCGGCCAGGTCGCGATTCCCGTCGGCGTCGGCGTCGGCGCCGGGACCGGTATCCCGATCGTAACTTCGACGGTCACTGCGACCATCTGACGTGCTCAGGGCCCGACCCGGCTTAGCAGCGTCGGTCCGGCCCTAATGGGGGTGGTGTCATGGCATCGGACAAGTATGTGGTCCCGGCTCATCTCGACGATCCAGAACTGATCGGGCTGTGGACGCTGGATGAGTTCCTCGCGATGGTTATCCCGTTCGCATGGGGCATCCTGTCTCAGCATATTCTTATCGGTATCGGCGTTGCCGGATTCTGCTGGTGGGGATTGAAACGCGCTAAGTCAGGGCGGGCTTCATCCTGGCTGATGCACATCGCCTATTGGCACCTTCCGGCCGGCTTCCTCGGCCTGAAGGCGACACCACCCTCATATCTCAGACTGATGGCTGGGTGACATGGAGCTCCGGCACCAGCACGCGCAGAGCCAGCGCACCCTGAGGCAGCGCAACTTGCTGGCGTTCATCGCCGCCGGGCTTGCCGGGGTGAGCGTGATCCTCCTCTTCACCGCCGCATCGCGCGATCGCGAAGTCGTGTTGCAGCCGATCCTGCGCTCGCCGCTCACGATCAGTAGCTCGGGCGTCTCGCGCGACTATCTCGAGATGGTCACTCGAGACGTCGCGGTACTCACGCTCGATCGCTCGCCGCAGAACCTCGAATATTGGATGGATTCGGTCCTCGCGATCACTGCGCCGGGCGCGCAGGGCGAGCTCAAAGCCGAACTGCTCAAGATCGTCGATGAACAGCGAGGATCCTCGATCGCGCAATATTTCGCGATCCAGTCGATGGAGCTGGATACCGAAAATCTGACGTCCGAGGTGACCGGCGAGCTCAATACGATCGTGGGCAGCAAAGTCGTCAATCGGCAGCGCAAGACCTTCCGCTTCACCTGGAGATATTCCGGCGTGTCTCTGCAGCTAATCGGCTTCGGGATGGTCACCAAAGACAAGGGAAAGGATCAATGATGACCGTCCTGGCACTAGGCGGCGCCGCGGTCGGGACCGTGCTCGCGTCGCGGATCGATTGCATCTTGAGCCGCATGTGCGGAGCGACCATCGCCGCCATATCCTGCCTCGCGCTCGTTACCCCTGCATGGGCTGACGAGACCATCCTCGCATCCGACAGCAGTCAGGTCGACTGCCACGCTTCGGCTTCCGACCTCACGCGCATCAGTCTCGTCGAGGACGAGTTTGCGAGTGTTTCGAAGATCTCCACCGGCAATCCGAGCGAGGACTTCAGCGTCGTGAACGAGCCGGTCCGCGGAGATATCTATCTTTCGGTCCCTGAAGGTTACTCGAAGCCGGATCTGTCCTTCTTCGCGACGTCGAAACGCGGCTACGTCTACAAGCTCGTGTGCCGTGTTTCCGGTGACCAGGCGCAGCAGGTCTTCATCTCCAACCCTGCGATCGCCGCACAGAAGGAGGCCGATGCGCCGACCGCTACGGCCACACCGAGCCCGCAGGAGGCGGCAATCGGTCTCGTCCAGGCGATGTACTCCAACAGCGTCGCGGACGGATATGAGATGCGCCAGCGCACGCTGCGCCCTGTCTATGTCGGCGCCCTCAAGGTTCAGATGATCGCGGAATA
>NZ_CDRNIV010000005.1:0-198600 GCF_977014255.1 Sphingobium chungangianum
GAGCAGATCGGTACCGTCGAGCATCATTTCTCTGACGAGGCGAAAGCATCGGGTCGGATCCTCATGGTGCTGGGCCATCAGGGGCAGATCAACATCAGCCACTATAGCATCAAGGCGCAGCGCGCCGTGGCACATGACACCAACGGCTTGCCTGCGCCTCGTCCGCTCTATGATGCCCGTATGACGGAAGAACTGACCCGGATGCGAACCATGGCTCTCCAAAGCGAGGTTGCCAGCAATCAGCCGCTCGCCTTTGCCGTGCTGCTCGACGCGCTTCTGCCGATCGTGACGGAACGCTTTGCTGCCGAACATGCGGTGGAGCTTCGAGTTGGGACGGACCTTCAGGAGCCATGCCAGCATTTCGATTATAACAGCATGGAAATGGCGTCGGCCTTTGACGGCGTGGCGGATTTGATCGGAGCGGCCCCCAAGCATCCTGCCCATCGTTTCGCGTGGATCATGTCGCTCAGCGAAAAGGACGTGCAGCGCATGCTCGCGGCATGCTCCGGGGCGCTGCTCAACGCCACTCAGAGTAAATATAGCTCCCGTGAACGGCTCGAAAGCGCCAACCGGATCGCACGCGCGGCGAAGCTCGACATGCGCAAACATTGGGAAGGCGGCGTCGAATTTTTCGGCCGGATCAGCAAGAAGGCGCTGCTGTCGGCGCTGACCGAGGCATGTGGTGCGGACACAGCGGAAAATTGCGCGAAGATGAAGCGTGACACTCTGGCCCAAAGCTGTGCGGAGCGCATCCCCGGTCGCGGATGGCTGCCGCCGGTCCTTATTACGCCGGACGAACCCGAAATCGAGGCAGTAGATGCTGCTGTCGAGATCGAGGGGGGCGAAAGCCAAGACGAAACTCGTGACGGCGAAGAGTATGCCGAGGAAAGCCTCAATGCCGCCGATGCCTTGCCGGACATCGCCCTAGCCGCCGAGTGAACCAGCACTGGAGCCGTCCCTGGCGGGGCGGCTCCCCTCCGGTGTTCGCGCTGAAATCTGATCGCCCTGGCCGGCTCGCTCGCGTGCCGCGCAGACCCTTCGGTCCGCACGCCGCTACGCCTCGCAGGACCGATCAGCAAAGAAGTGTCTTGCAGACTGCCCATTATGTCATGCGCACCGGGATTGGGCAAACGATGAGCGGCACCTCCCATTTTTTCGCGGCCTCCACTCCGCCTTGCTTCGTTCCGGCCGCGAAAAAATCGGCTCCTGCGCTCCCCGCTTCGGCGGCAGTGCCGTCGTTGACCCAGACACGAGCCGCATGCGCGGCGCTCCTCAAAAAGGGTCGAGATGAGGAGGCACATATGACCATCAACCATCCCGCCATTTTCACCGCACAGCCCACCTTATCGCGGCTTTCGTCCACGCCGCGACCAGGGCGCTCAGCAGTTTTTATCCGCAACATATCATCCGTGATGAGGACGGCGGTTTCACGGCGATCGGCGAAGGCGATTATGGAGAGCGGATGTCCTGCATCAGAGGCCGGATCGTTCATTCCGTACCTGCGCAAACTGGCCGACAGCTACTGATGCAGCGGGACGGCGGCGACGCTCTCTCGTTTCCGTTTTTCGCGCCGATTGGACCGGCCGGGCATCGAGCCCGGCAAGTCCATGGCCTTTGACTGGCAGGCGCCACACGGCAATTTGTCCGTTCTCTTTGTTCCAGCCTGCGCTCGAGATGCTGGCATTATGCCAGAGCCGGATCTGTGCCCGGTCGGATTGCGTAAGCGCTCATTTCGCATGACTGCCACATTCACATTGGTCGTGACGCGCACCCAGTGTTCCAGATGGTGGTCAGGCGCCGCCGGACAACACCTTGGTCCGCTTCCGCCCCAGCCTTGAGCTACACTGATGCTTTTGAACGATATTCTGTGTCGATCGCCCTTGCTCAACCGCACAATTCCTGTTTGCGATGGGGACATGGTCGCAGGCCGCCTTCTACGATCAAGAAAATAACCGCCCTATAGGGCTACGGTTTCCGCGGGGCGGAGCCTCCGTTTATTTTCTGGATCGCGTCAGCCTTGCTCCCTTCAAGACCCCATCAGGAATTGGCCTGATCGAGCAAGAGGAATGTCCCATGCAGAACATCGCTGAATTTCGCATCATTGGCCGCGTCAACAAGGTTACAGAGCATAACAAGGTGGCGAAGATTTCGGTCGCCGCCAATTACAACCGCCAGGAAGATGGCGAGTGGGTCACCGACACCCACTGGAATGAAGTGACGATCTTCGGCCGACTGATCGAGCGCGCGACCAAGATCGACAAGGGAGACCTGATCCACGTCACCGGGCGAGTTCGGCAGAACTCCTACGACACGACCGACGGCAAACGCTACACGGTTGAACTGATCGCTGACGGTCTGGCGGTCCTCGCAAAGGCCAGCGAAAATCACGACCGGTAAAGGATCGGGGCCGCTTTGGCGGCCCCCAACGGCTTGCCCGGACAAACGAGGCCATCCTTTAAGCCTTTGAATCCTATGCCGCATTCGTTGAGTTATCTTCGCCATGAGCTTATTCTATGCGCCAGTGCGGCTCATCGTCGGCTGATTGCTCGTCCATGGGCGGCGGCGCGACGAGGCCGCGCCGCCGCCGGGCAATCTTGAGGAGGTCGAAGGACATGAGCGGTGTAGCGCAAGCTGGCCTTTTCTTTTTCTTGCTGTACGTCGTCATGTTTCTTGGTGCGGGTAGCAAGAGCAGAGGCCCTCGGATCCGCGATGAGGATGCCGAGACCTGGTGGCATGCCCGCCAGTCATGGTGGAATGACCGCCGATGAAAACGATCGCGGTTAACATCGAGAAGGGCGGCGCGGGCAAGACCACGATCGCCTGCCATCTCGCCTGGCACCTTGCCGATGCTGGGCACCGTGTTCTGGTGCTGGACCTTGACCGGCAGTGCAACGCCTCGACCGCTCTGCGCGATTTCGAGCAGCTTGGCTCGTGCAAGCCGTTGTTTGAGCCGGGTTATGTCGCGCCAGAGGGATTGCAGCGGGCCATATTCTCCAACCGGATGGCTGGAGAATATGATGCCGACTACAGCAAGGCGCTGGCTTGCTTCCGCGCAAATTTCCCGGCGCTGAGGGCGGCCTATGATTATTGCGTGATCGATACGCCGCCAGCGTGGAGCTGGATCAATTTTGCAGCACTGATGGTCTGTGACGATTTGATCGTGCCGGTTGAGCTGGGACCGTTTGGACCCGATTCCACCAAGCAGCTTTCTAATTCCATTCAGACCGTCAATCAGCGCGGTCGCCAAACGCCGATCCGGATCGCGGGATTGGTCGCGAACCGGGTCAAGGCCAATGATCGCAATCAGCAGGCGATGCTGGCTGAACTGAAGGCGAAGATCGGTCGTAACCTGTTTTCCACGCATCTTCCCGACCGCGCCCATTACAGCCAGGCCGTACAGGCCGGTGTCCCGGTCTGGCGGTTCGATAAGGATGTACGATCGTCCCTGCCGCCGATGCAGGCGTTCCTGGACGAGGCATTGCAGAGGATTGGCGCCTGATGGATTTCGGCAACTTCGACATATTCGCTGCCAAGGACGAAGTTGCCCAACAGCAGAGGGTGCTGCTGCTCGAACCGCGGCAGGTCTATCCCGATCCCCATAATGTGCGGCGCGCGATCCGATCGGAAGACATTGACGCACTTGCCGAAACCATCCGAGCCAGAGGGCAGTTGCAGCCCATCATCGTCGCGCCGGCGGATGATGATGGGCGCTACATGATTCAGTTTGGCGAGCGGCGCTGGCGTGCGTGCCTCCAGCTCTGCCAACCCGTCCGCGCCATCATCCGCGAAGTTCTGGATGCTGGCCAGATCAGGATCGATCAGTTCATCGAGAACGACCAGCGCGAACAGCTGTCCGTACAGGACATGATCGCCTTCGTTGCCGATCAGGTAGCGTCGGGCACGAGCGTCGTTGATCTCGCCCGCGCCACAGGTCGGGACCGGGCGCGGCTCTCCCGTCTGCATAGCCTGGCATCGGCACCTGATTACATAGCTGCCCGCCTGGATGATATTCCGGTCCGCGGCGCCATCGCATTGATGAAAGCCGCCGCCAACGATCCCGAAACCGTGATGGCGTTTCTCGATGCCACGCCTCCAGGCTTTGTCACGGTAGCTGGCTGCGAAAGCCTGTCACGCCCTGCGCTCGTGCCGCCTGGTGATCTTGAAGCTGGCACCGTCGCACCGGTACAGCAAATCTCCCAGGACGCCCGCCCCGAGCTCGCAACACCGCAAATGCAGACCGAGCCGAAGCGGTCCGGCCCGGGAGCGGAGTGCCCCGATGGAGCACGCGCTATTGTGGTCGGCGGCAAGAGTGGCCGCCTGGTTGAGGCGCTGATCCACTTCGAGGGCGAAGACCAGCCGCGCCTCGTCCGCTTCGATCGTTAAATCCCAGCTCCCCTTCTTTTCCGCGTCCTTAAGCGTTCCGGCCATGGTAGAGGACTGTGGCCCGCGCCACAGATTCGCATGATTTTATAAGGGGTTGCTTTGATGGCAGGATAGGGGTTAGAGTCGCAGTTGTAACACAGTGGCATCACCGCAAGGGACGAGGATGACAACTGCAAACACATCTCAGGATGGCAAAGCGCACCTCACCATTCGGCTGGACCGGGCCACGCTCGACGCATTCGACGCGCTGGCCGCGGGCAGGGGAGGGCGCAGCGCCCTGCTTCGATCTGTCCTGTCGCAGGTTCTTCGGCAGGCAGGCTATGCGCCACTTGTGCAACCCCAAGCGGAGCGCAGCACCAACCGGGTCACCATCAGCCTGACTGATGCAGAGATGGCGGTGTTGGAAACACGGGCGGCGGATCGCGGAACGGATCGCGCAGGGTGGGTCAAGGCCCTGACCCGCCGCCATCTAGGCCTGAAGGGCAGTATCGACGCGGGTTTTCGTGAGAACCTCGGCCTGGTGCGCAAGCAGTTGCAGCGGATCGGCCGCAATCTCAATCAGGCCACGCGCGCTGGCAATGCGGTAGCGCTGGCCGATAATGGGCTGCAGATTGAGGGCGAGCTTCGACGCATCATCGAGATGCGTCAGGAGGTCAACGACCAGATCGCCGCCCTGGGTGAAGCCCTGCGCGGCGACCTCAGCTATTGGAAGGTGGCTGACTGATGTTGTTCGGCGAGCGCGAGGACGAACTGTGGGGCGTGCTGAAGCCGGTCTTCAAGCCGCGTGTGTTTGGCGATCCCAATCTCAAATATGCCGAGCGCCTGCTGAACCAGAAGGGGTTCGGCAAGGATGTAGGACAGGTGGTGGTGCCCCGTACAGACGCCCGTTCCGTGCTGGCCCGCGTCGTTCGAAAAGCGCCCGAGGTGCTGGTGAAGGTGACGGGCCGCAAAAGGGAGCGGACCATCTTGGTGCTCACCTCGCCTATATTGGACGTAAGGGTGAGATCGCGCTGGAAACCCGCGACGGCGAAGTGCTCACGGATAAAGCGGATGTCCAGCAGCTCGCAGAGGAATGGTCCGAACCCATATATTGGCGCCAGCGCGCGACGGTGTCCGCGGTGTCCATGGTTTTTTCGATGCCGGAGGGCACCGATCCCGAGACGGTCAAGCAGTCGGTGCGCGAAACCGCGGAGCGGATGTTGGGCGACAACCATGATTATCTGATGGCGCTCCACACCGACACGCCGCGTCCGCACGTGCATATGACGGTTGAGGCCGAGGGGATGGACGGCAAGCGGTTCGATCCCCGCCGGGAGGATCTATTCAAATTTCGGGAGGCGTTTGCCGAAGCCCTGCGCAGCCGCGGTGTTGAATGTGAAGCGACGCCACGGTGGACACGAGGGCAGGGGAGGGCTGGCACCAGCATGGCGCTTGCGCAAATGCGGGAGAAAATCCGGCGTGGTGTGTCGAGGCAGCCGACCGAAGCCGACTTGCGACAGGCTCGGGAAGCCCTGGCTATCGCTACCGGCAAGGCAACACCGCCGCCATTTGTTGCTCAGGCAAAGCAGCGTTGGGCCAGCATCAGAGAACAATATGAAGGGGCTGCCGCCCGCCTGGATGGTTCGGAAGATCGCCGCGACAAGGATCTTGCGCGGGAGCTTCGATCGTTCCTGAAAGATCGACCATCCATTGAAACCGTGCCTGATCGTGCGTTGAAGGATGCGGTCGAGCGAGTGCGCATTGCTGCTGATCGAAAGCGTGACGAGGAAATGCCATCTCGGCCTGCAACTAACTTACCCCCTGACCGAAGCCGATGACATCGGGCGGTTCCGAGGCTGCGATCTTTTCATGCCGGTCAGGTTTTCGGCAGGCAGGGGGACCTTCTGCTCGGTCCGCTTCGGAGCAGCCAACTGGCAATAACTGTCATTCCCAGGCTGACGCTCAATTTCTCCAACGCGCCAAAATTGGTCATTCGAGCGGCTGAGCGCTTCCCCGAAACCGGACACTCTAATCCCATCGTACCGGATCGCGATAAGTATAAGCCGCAGTCAAACCGTCTTCGCCTTCACCGGGATTTTGAGATAGCGAACGCCATTGCTTTAGGCTTCATGAAAATGACCCGCGCGTATATTGACCTGGATCGAGGGCAACAGCAGCCGAAGCACTGGCAGTGTCGCATCACGGGCTTCGCGCATCGCGATAAAACTGTCTTCATCCACGCCATCACGGATATGGATGCTTGTCCGCCGCTCTCCGCCTACGGTCGTTTCCCAACGATAGTCATCGCAGCCCGGAGCCTTATAGTCGTGACACAGAAACAAGCGGGTTTCATCAACTAGGCTCAGCAGCCGTCGGAGGGAGCGTTAGAAGGCGAGCATCGCCGCTAGGGAAATAGGCTCGCGACATGCCATAATCCGGCATGAACAACGTGTCGCCGGAGCAAGTGGCGATGTCGGCAGGCGCGTTCCCCAAGAGATGTATGACTGTGAAGCGCATCATGTCGACCACCCAAATTGCCGCCATTCCGACCGATCGGCCGAAATCTCAATCTCAGCCCTCACCAAACAGCGCCCGTTGCGACGACTCGATTTCCTCAAAATATCTGCGTCTGGCGTGCTTTTCGGTTAGTAGACCTAACATTCGGCCAGAATCATCAACTATCGCCAGTTCGTCGGCCTCCCATCGGTCGAACAGTGGCAGGATGGTCTGGATATTGGCATCTGAACGGAGCGTCGCGTCGCGCAGCGTCGCAAGCTCGGCCACTAGCGCATCCCTCTCGAGCTCTGGCGCATATACTGCCGGCGTCGATACAATCCCGCGATAATGGCCGATCGCATCGGTGATGACAGCCTTACTCGTCGACCCTAGCGGCACTCTTTTTCGAAACTCGGCCACGGTGCAATTCTCGTCCAGCGATACCCAGTCCCGGCGCATCATGCGCGCGGCCGTCAGATTTAGCACCCAGCCGATGTCGCGCGGACTGCGAATGCTTGATCCACGGAGATGAAGCCGCCACGTCGAGAAGGAATAGCCAAACATCTCTCTTGTCACGGCGCTCGACAGCAAGGAAGCGGTCAGCACGACAGCCATCAGTCCGAAATCATGGGTTGTTTCCAGCATCAGCAGGGCCAAGGTCATCGGTCCGCCGACGATCGATACGCTCAGACCCGCCATGCCGACAAGGGCCGCATCTACAGGGTTGAGCGAGAGTCCGGTTCCTGACGCGTTGACAATGCCAGCGAAAATCTGCCCCGCCAAAGCCCCCAGGAACAGCGAGGCGAAGAACAGACCGCCCCGGAAGCCGAAGCTCAGGGAAATCACAGATGCGGCGATTTTGAGGCTCAATATAAGCAGCAGGAGTCCGACGGCAGGCTTTAGGATGAGGTCGAGGTGCAATGCCCCATGCCCCGCCGACAGGGTTTGAGGAGACGCCAGAGCGAGAGGCATCAGCAGCAGTCCGCCGATCAGCGGCTTCCATCGCCCCAGCCTAACCCAGCCTTGGACCCGCACCTCTGCGAAAGTGACGAGCCGCATGATCATGATGCCCAACAAGGCGCATAATATGCCCAGCAGGGCAAACAGCAGATAATCCTCTGTAGTAATAACCCTGTTGGCAGTCGTTGCGATCAGCCAAGGTTCCACGCCCAGCGCTCGCGACACAGAAGCACCCGCCAGAGCGGCCGCGATGACGGGCGCAATTGCCGAGGGAGTATAATGGCCGATCACGATCTCGAAAGCGTAGAAGGCACCAGTCAGCGGAGCGCCGAAAGCCGCCCCGATCGCTGCGCCAGCACCTGCCCCGACTAACGTACGCAGATCGTTACGCCGCAGTTTCAGCCACTGCCCCAGCAGCGAAGCGACGCCGCCGCCCATCTGGGCGAAGGCCGCCTCCAGCCCCACTGAAGCGCCCATTCCGTTGGAGATCACGGTTTGTGTTGCGATAACAAGATTGTCGGTCGCTGGAATACGTCCTCCATGGAGGGCATTCGCCTCGACGACGTCAATCGGCTCCCGCTTGCGTCCCTTCAGCAGGAGCGCGAAAGACATCAACATCATTCCGCCCAGCGGAAGCGCCAGCAAGCGCAAGGGATGATGAATCGTTTCCAGCGCGCTCAACCGGTTGATCCTCACTCCGTAAAATATGTGCTGTAAAGCGTGCGCCAGCCCTTGCTGCACATTGGTCATCAGTCCCGCCGCGGCCCCGGCTGCGGCGGCGAGCAGGATGAAAGCTGCCTCGCTTTCACGAAGGCGCAGCCTCTGCCTGATCACGAATGACTTGATAAGCGCTTTCCAGTTTCGCCGCATTGTTCCCAAAACGCCCTACAGCAGTTGTCATTCAAGACGATGAAGGAACTGCGCGCAAGCGTTCCTTGGCGCAAGGCTGGAAAGCGGGAGATTGCAGCTTGTCGCGACGCATGGCGCTGACAGCAGCCCACAGCCCGCCGGATCGGTTGGGCAGAAACATGATGTGTAGGCAGTCACTCAATTACGTTCCCGTTGCGGCATGTGGTCCATTTGGCGCGGTGGAGCTGACCAATCACGGCTTCAGCCAACCCGGTCCTCACCGTCTTGCATTCTGGCAGGAGCTGGAGCATGGCGATGGCGCAAGGGAAAATAAGATAAGGTCGACCTTATGCCTCGGCTGATGCGGGGATTCCCGTTTTCCCGCTTTCTCATTGCTCTTCTGCTGGTTCTCGCCAGCTTTGGTTTCCGGCTGTGGCTCGGGCAATGGGATCCGCCCAATCGGTTCACCTTTTCCAGCTTTTACATGGCCGTCGTAATCTCCAGCTATTTTCTGGGCGTTGCTGAAGCCATTTTCGCCTGCATTCTGTCCGCAGGAATCGCCTATTGGGCCTTCGTTCCCCCGGTCTTTTCCGGAAATGGCGGCTTGGTAGAGCTGATCAGTATGGCCTTCTTCTTCCTGACTTCGGCAGTCGACATTTATGTCATCACGGCGATGAAACGTGCGGTCGTAATGTACAAGGCCGAGCGCCAGAGGTTCGAGATATTGGCAGAAGGCCATGCGGCGCTCTTTCATGATTATAATGAACGAACCGCAAATTATCTGAATCTGTTGTCCGTCATCCTTGAAAGCAGCACCAAAGGGACAGCCAGTCCCGACATGACGCTGATCGACGAGGCGTCGCGCCATGCCTTCACCCTGTCGTCACTGCATCGCAGTCAGTTGGATGCCGAGGGCGTGGAAAGCGATTTCCTGCATTTTGCAAAGCAGCTGCTGGAAAACATGGCGCGGGCTGCCGGTGCGTCCGGGGCCACCATCCGGACGGCGGGGGATAATCTGCCCATTCCGTCCGATCGTGCCGCGCTTATGGCAATCATCATGGCGGAATGGGTGCATCATGCGCTGCCCAGTTTCCAAGGCGCGGCCCATGCCGAATTCGACCTCAATTTCCGACTATGGGATGGAAAATTGCACCTGGGTCTGCGGATCAAGGAATGTCGGGATGGCGCCGCAGCCCTTCCGCGCACCATTCCAACGATGAAGATCGTGGATGCCATCGCCGGTCATCTGGGTGGGAGGTGCTACGTCTCCTTTTTGGGCGACGACTTGTCCTATGAACTGATTGCGCCGATGCAGGCGCTACCGTCCGCGGCCGTGGCGGGTCCGTCTACGCATATCGTAGCGGTAGCGCCGACGATGACGGTCAATTAGGGCCGATCGACATTCAGTTCTGGCGGCCTGCAAATGGCGGCTCTCCGCGCTGCCGGTGCTCACGTACTTTGAGTACGCTGCGTTGAAGCGAGGCGCGTGACTCGCTTCAAGGGTCACGGAAAACCACCATTTTCGGCTCGCCATCTCCTGAATGTCGATCGGCCCTAGCTTATTCAGCGCCGGGGCAGGACGCGCATGGTCATTTCGGCGCTGGTCTTGAGCGCTCGGCTGAGCCAGGCGGTCAGCTTTTCGATGCGGGAATTGTTCGCGCCGCACCAGCTGAGATACAGTCGATCGGCGGTCGTGACGGTGTCGCGCAGGGGCGCCACAAGCAACCCTTTGCGCAAATGCTCCTCGACATTGAAAATATGCCCTAACGCGACACCATGGCCCCGCACTGCGGCATCCAGCGTGACATTGGCATCGTCGAACATGAGATGATGGTGTATTCGCGCCCGCTTTTGCCCGGCCGCCTCAAACCACAGGGACCAGGGCCAGCGCTTCTCCGCCAGCAGAGGCAGTTCGGTCAGGTCCCGCGCGGTTTGGATACCCTGCCGCTTATGGAAGTCGGGGCTGCACACCGGAAACAGAATGATGTCGGCGACCAGTTCCGATTGCCATCCGGGCAGCGCAACGGGTTCGCGGCCAAGGCAGATGTCGGAACCGCTGGTGTCCGCATGGTCAGCGGGCGCAGTCTGAATCTCGATGGTCAGACCCGCAATATCCCTGGAAAGTGCATTGATGCGCGGCGCAAACCAGAAGCGGCCCAAATCGGACGGCATCGCAACGACTGCCCGCGACGGCGCCGGACGTTCGATGATGTCGCCCAAGGACCGGTAAATGGTACTGCGGGCTTCCGAATAGGCCTCCGCCATGCGGATCGCGACTTCGGACGGTTCCATTGCCTGGCCATTGCGTTCGAACAGCTTCAGGCCGAATTCCGTTTCCAGCCGCTTGATCGATTGGCTGATAGCCGCATGGGATATCTGCAATTCCCTGGCCGCCGCGCTGTAACTGCCATTCCGTACGGCCGCTTCCACCGCCCGCAGGGAAGTGAAGGGCGGGTGGCGCGCAAGAGAGGGAGGGGCGGGCGGTTCCGACATGACGCCACCAGCACCTATTTGAATTCCCCAACCGGGTCTAGCCCAGGGCCATGCCATAATAGGGCAACCGGTAGCCGCGACCATGTATCGTTTCGACAGGGTTAGGCAGGCCGCCCAACTTCGCGTTGTTGCGTAGCCGCTTGATATAAACATCGACGGATCGCACCTGGACCGGTCGCTTTTTTGCGATCGTCTGCCGGATTTCCTCCCGGCTGTGGATGATGTCGGGCGCCCGGATCAGCAATGTCATGATCGCGGCGATTTGCGGATTGATATTGATCGACCCGCCAAAGCCGCTGAGCCGCATGGTTTCGACGTTCAGCGAAAAGCCGCCATGGGACAGAAGCGCCTCGTGCCGTTTGCACGCGATTAGCAAGGTGACGGCAATCTCGCCGAGGCAGTAGCCGCTGGACGTGCAGGGCAGCACATCGTCGAACAGCGGTTGAAACCATCGTTCGCCCGCATTTTCGCTATCGGCCTCGTCGACCGTGAAAATCAGGGCGTGGGGATCTGACAAGAGGCGGCGCAGCAATTCGCAATAGCTGCGCCTGCTCCATTGTGCAGGCAAATTGCCCAGCACGATGCAATTGGGCTGGTCGTGGGCGATGACGCCGACCGCTTCGTCCGCCGATGCCGTGCCGTTGGCGAGAAAGCCGCGCGACTGCATTACGGTCACCGTCTCGCGAAGCCGATGTTCGACGGTATCGATTACCAGGACCTTGTCTTGCACCGACAGGGGTTCTCCTCTCCTGCTGCGGGTTGGTACCGGCAACCGTTTTCCCGGCTGCCGGTATCCTTTCGCTTAGAAACGGAACTGGCCGAAGATGCCGATTTCGTCGTAAGTTCCCTTGCCGACGCACGTCTCGGACGCTGCCAGCGCGCACCCGATGAAGCCGCTCTGCAGGCTGCCGGTCTGGAACGCGCCGTTGCGCGCCTGCTCATGCTTGTACACAAGCGCCAGATCGACGATCTTTGCCGGGCTCCACTGAAGGCCGAGATTGTAATAGTCGTCCTTCAGACCGTAATCGCTGACCTCGGCGGGCTTGACTGAGTCATAGCGGCCAAAGACGCTCCATTTGGGCATGAAGCCCAGCGAGGCAAAGGCCGAATAGCCGTCCGACTTGTCCTTGGGCGCCGAATCCAGCTGGGGCTTTGTCGAATTGAACACCTTCCCTTCGGCATAGAAATATTCACCGCCGACGGTGAAGGGCATCTTGTCGATCTTGCCCTTGTAAGCGAGAAGCGCATTGAAGCGGTTGTAGTTACGCAGCGACGGCGCCGGGGTGCCCACAGGCTGCTGTACATCCACGCCCAGTTCGCCGGTATAACCGCCCACCGCTGCCTCAAAGCCCTTATATTTGGCCGAAATGCGGCCTTCAAGGTCCACGGTCTTGGTAAACTGCGGGTTGCGGTAGCCGCCGCCGTCGACAGCCGAGATCTGATAGCTGATGAGGCCGCCGGCAAGATCGCCCATCACATGGACGCCCCAGTCGGCCGAGGTGCCGAATTTGGTGCGGTCGCTGACCGTCTGTTCGATATGGCGATAGCCGTAAACGCCCTCCGCATAGGGGATCCAGGGCATGTCAGCCGAACCGGCGCGGATGACGAGGGCAGGGCTGACCTTCGCCTGCAGATAGGCTTTCTTGATATAGAGCGACATGCCCACGCCGCTGATCGCGCTGACATCGGTGGTCAGGTTGGCCGAGAAAGTGTCGTTGAACTTGTGATCGACACCCAGATAAAAGCGCTTGATCGCGAAGCCGCCGCCATTGTCGGCATTGCCGTCCTTCACGCCATTGGCTTTATGGGTGATGTGGCTGGCGTTGAAATACATCCGGCCGCTGACCTGCGTATCCTTCGCCCAAGCGAGTACCTTGCTAAGATCGCCTTCGTCCTTGCTGCTCTTCTGCGCGGCTTCCTGCGCGGCGGCGGCGGAGGCCTGGGCCTGTTCGGCGCTCGTCTTAACCGCAGTGATCGCGGCGCTGTTTTCGGTCTGCGCCTGCTGGACGGTAGCCGCGGTCTGGGTTTGTGCGGCTTCCTGTGCATCCAGACGCGACTTGAGTGCCTGGACTTCCGCCCTCAGTTCCCGGATTTCTTCAGATTCCGAAGAGGCGGCTTTTGCGGCGTGGTGCTTTACGGTGCGCGCCTGCGCGGGCATGGCGACGCCGACCAGTGCACCTGCCGCCACAGTGGCTGCCAGAATGCTTGAATATTTCATGTCTAACCCCTTTTCGCAGCCGCACATGCGGCCCGGCGCGGCTGTTAGAAAATGTTTATGACACTTTGATGTATTTCAGGCGCATTGCCGCCATCGGAACGTTTCAGATAAGTATTTGAAAAAACGGCATTTAAATGCAAAGTCTTGACCGTCCTTGCCATCGCCACAGAGAAAAAGCAATTTTAAGTAATGGGTTGTGCCGACGTCTTCCATAAAGCTGCTAGTCGCGAAGGGGTGAAAGAGGGAGGTGATATCGGTCAATGTGAGGCGGTCACAAGAGTGTAACAGAATATTACTAGCGGGCTCCTGCCAGGCGTTCATGCCGGCGATCGGAGATTCCCATGTTCAAAAAACTTACAATCGCGATGGGTGCGGCAGTCCTGGCGACGGGACTGGCCGCTGCAGCGGATCTGGCGGGGGCAGGCGCTACTTTTCCGGCGCCGGTCTACGCCAAATGGGCGGAAGCCTATAAGGCCGCCACGAACAACCAGCTGAACTATCAGGCCATCGGATCGGGCGGCGGCATCAAGCAGATCAAGGCCAAGACCGTCGATTTCGGCGCGTCGGACAAGCCGCTGAAGCCAGAAGAGCTGAACAGCGCGGGCCTCTACCAGTTCCCCACCGTCATCGGCGGCGTCGTGCCCGTCACCAACATTCCGGGGCTGCATTCCGGCCAGTTGCGCCTGACCGGTGCGCTGCTGGGCGACATTTTCCTGGGCAACATCAAGAATTGGAACGATCAGCGCATCCACGCCGCCAATCCGCGCGTGAGGCTGCCCAACCTGCCGATCACGGTCGTTCATCGTTCGGACGGTTCGGGCACTTCCTTCCTCTTCACCACTTATCTGTCGATGAAGAACCCGACCTGGGCCAAGCAGGTCGGCGGCAGCGATTCGGTCGAATGGCCGACCGGTCTGGGCGGCAAGGGCAATGACGGCGTATCGGCTTTCGTGAAGCAGACCGTGGGCGCCATCGGCTATGTCGAATATGCCTATGCCAAGCAGAACAAGATGCCCTACGTCCTGATCCAGAATAAGGGCGGCCAGTATCCGGCCCCGAACGCAGCCGCCTTTGGTTCGGCTGCGGCCAGCGCGCCCTGGGCGAAGGCGCCGGGCAACTATGTCCTGTTGCTCGACCAGCCGGGCGCTAAGACCTGGCCGATCAGCGGCGCGACCTTCATCCTGCTCTACAAAGATCAGCAGAATGCCCAAACCGGCAAAAGCGTGCTGAGCTTCTTCGACTGGGCCTATAAGAATGGCGACGCCGCCGCCAACGCGCTGGACTATGTGCCGCTGCCGGCGGGCGTCAAGGCGCTGGTGCGCAAGCAGTGGGCCGCCAACATCACCTCGGGCGGCAAGCCCATCTATGTGAGCCAGTAATAATGCTCGATGTGAGCGAAACGACGGGCGGGGGCATCATGCCTCCGCCCACTGTTCATCAGGGAGGACCGGTCGCCATTCCGCATGCGAAGGGCGCCTGGTTCGATCCGGTCTTCGAGGGACTGTGCTTCGGGGCGGCGACATTGCTGCTCGCCAGCCTTGGCGGCCTGGTGATTTCGCTCGCCATCGGCGGCTGGCCGGCGCTGTCGCATTTCGGCCTGAATTTCTTCACATCGACCACCTGGAATCCGGTGGAGGACGTCTATGGCGCGGCAGGGCCGATCGTCGGCACGATCCTGACCGCCTTCGTGGCGCTGGCCATCGCCCTGCCGCTCGCCATCGGCATTGCCGTCTATCTCGTCGAATTCTGCCCTCGCATCCTGGCCCGGCCGGTGGCCATCGCGGTCGAGTTGCTCGCGGGCATCCCCTCCATCGTCTACGGCATGTGGGGCCTGTTCGTCTTCGCGCCGCTGTTCGCCAAATATGTCCAGATGCCGCTCGTCATGCACGCGGCGCCGGGATCGCTGGCGGAAAAGCTGTTCGCGGGCATCCCCAACGGCGCCAATATCGTGACCGCCTCGATCATACTGGCGATCATGATCCTGCCCTATATGGCGACCGTGCTGCGCGAATTGCTGCTGACCGTGCCGCCGCAAGTGCGTGAAGCCGCCTATGGCCTGGGTTGCACCCCCTTCGAAGTGGTGACTTCCGTCATCGTGCCCTATGTCCGGCGCGAGCTGGTGGGCGTCGTGATGCTGGGTCTGGGCCGCGCACTGGGCGAAACCATGGCCGTCACGTTCGTGATCGGCAATGCCCATGGTTTCCCGAAATCGCTGTTCGCATCCGGATCGACACTCGCCTCCACCATCGCCAATGAATTCACCGAAGCGACGGGGGAATTGCACACGTCCGCGTTGATTGCGCTGGGTCTCGTCCTGTTCATGATAACCTTTTCGGTGCTGGCGCTCGCACGCGCGCTGCTCAGCACGAAGAAAGTCTGAGGTCCGCGATGCAATTCCACGACCTGCGCCGCAAGATGGCCAACCGGCTGTTCACTGTTGCGTGCTTCGGCGCAACTGCGCTCGCGCTGATGGCGCTGGTTTTCATTCTCTGGTCGCTGGTGATCCAGGGGTTCGGCGCTCTCGACCTTCATGTTTTTACCCAAAGCACACCCGCGCCAGGATCGCAGGGTGGTCTGCTCAACGCCATCGTCGGATCGCTGATGATGTGCACGTTGGCGATGATTATCGCGCTCGTCGTCGGCATATTGGCGGGCACATGGCTCGCCGAATATGGCGGCCATACGCCTTATGGCGCGGTGGTCCGCTTCATGAACGATGTGCTTCTGTCCGCGCCGTCGATCCTGGTGGGCCTCTTCATCTACGAATTGCTGGTACGGCCCTTTCATGGCTTTTCGGGCTATGCGGGAGCGGTTGCGCTTGCCTTTCTGGCGACGCCCATCGTGACACGCACGACAGAGGACATATTGAACCTCCAGCCCCATGCCTTGCGCGAGGCGGGCATTGCGCTCGGCACGCCGCAATGGCGGGTCATCCGCCATATCCTGTGGCGGACAGCGACAGCGGGCCTGGTGACAGGTGGCCTGCTGGGTTTTGCCCGGATCAGTGGTGAGACGGCGCCGCTGCTGTTCACCGCCCTCAACAACCAGTTCTTCAGCCTCAGCATGGGGCATCCCACCGCCAGTCTGCCCGCCGTCATATTCCAGTATGCGCTCAGCGCCTATGATGACTGGCGCAGGCTCGCCTGGGCAGGGTCGCTCATCATTGCCGTCGTCGTTCTGTCCATCAGCATCATCGGGCGCTTCATGACCCGGGAGAAGTTCAAGCCATGACCACCGCCTCCGTCGATGCCGACGCCCTTGAATGCATCATGCAGGAACCGCCTTCGACCTCGCTGGTCATGGAGGCGCGCAACCTCAACTTCTTCTACGGGAAGCATCAGACGCTCTTCTCGGTCAACCTGCCCGTCCAGCGCAACGCGATCACCGCGCTGATCGGCCCTTCAGGTTGCGGCAAGTCGACCCTGCTGCGCGTGCTCAACCGTATTTATGCCCTTTATCCGGGCCAGCATTGCACCGGGCGCGTGGTTCTCAATGGCGAGGATGTGCTGCACGAACAGAAGCGCCTGCGCTGGTTGCGCAAACGCGTGTCGCTGGCGGTGGAGACGCAGACCGGCCCCGATCCTATCGAGCACGACCAGGCTTTGCGGGCCGGCACCGACCTTGCCCGGCTGCGCGCACGGGTGGGCATGGTGTTCCAGAAACCGACGCCCTTCCCGATGTCGATCTATGACAATATCGCTTTTGGCGTGCGTATCTATCACCGTAAGACCAAGGCGGAGATGGACGTTATCGTGGAGAAGGCGCTCCGCCGCGCCGCCCTGTGGGACGAGGTGAAGGACAAGCTGCACAGCCCCGGCCTTGGCCTGTCGGGCGGTCAGCAGCAGCGGCTTTGCGTCGCGCGCGGCATTGCGGTCGAGCCGGAGATCCTGCTGCTGGACGAACCCGCATCGGCGCTCGATCCAGTGTCGACTGCCAAGCTGGAAGCGACGCTGCTGGAACTGAAGAAGGAATTCACGATCGTCATCGTGACCCACAATCTTCAGCAGGCGGCGCGTATCGCCGACTATACAGGTTTTATGTATCTTGGCCGAATGGTGGAGTTCGGCCCAACCAATGGTCTTTTCATGAATCCGCAGTTGGCGCAGACCCGCGATTATGTGACGGGCCGTTTCGGTTGATTGTTCGTTTAGCGTTTGGGATTGTCGGCTCGGCTGCCGGGAGCGGCATTCCCGCATGGGCCGAGTGAGCTTAGATCGACCTCAAGGCGGCGGATCGGGCGGCATCTTTACTGACTTTCTTGCTCGTAACTGGACGTTTCGCGATCGGCCAGCTCCGACTTTGAAAATGAGGAAGCGGACCGACCGGACCCGGGCTTCAGAAACCGGTGACTGATCGGCGACAAAGGGTCGCCGTCAGAGGCGATCTATAAGGAAGTTAGGTGAGTTCATCGGATTTCCCTAACTTTGATGCACATTGCGGCGGACCCTGGATATGCCGCATCCTGCTTGGTTGGACGTTCATCTCCTTGGCCATCATGGCCACTGGAGATGTGTCATGGGATTATCAGAATTTGATCCCGCCGCTCGCGAGCGGGTGTCATGGAACGCGGGACGCAAAGTCGGCGCAAAGCGCGCGCTCAAGCCCCGCCAGATCTGGGCGATCCGCTTCTTTCTTGATCAGCATGGACGGACCCGGGATCGTGCGCTCTTTGATCTCGCGATCGACAGCAAACTTCGCGGCTGTGACCTGGTGAAGATCAAGATCAGCGATATTGTTTGTGACCGGAAAATCCGGACACGAGCGATCGTCGTCCAGCAAAAAACCGGGCGGCCCGTTCAGTTCGAGCTGATGGACGATGCTCGCGCCAGCCTGCTCCGGTGGTTGGAGCTGCGGGGCGGCTCCCTGGAGGACTATGCCTTCCCGAGTCGCACCGATCACGCGACCCATATGAGCACCCGCCAGTATGCCCGCCTAGTGGATGAGTGGGTCACAGGCATCGGCTTGCCAAGCGAGGATTATGGCACGCACTCGCTAAGGAGGACGAAGGCGTCGATCATCTACAAAGCCACCGGGAATCTGCGCGCGGTCCAGATCCTGCTTGGGCATACGAAGATCGAAAGCACCGTCAGATATCTCGGAGTCGATGTAGAGGACGCCCTGACCCTGGCGGAAGGCACGGAAATCTGAATTCGGCTGGCTCCTCGCGTCGGCGAGGAGCCAGAACCAACGGCGTGTCCGCCACGCGGCACTTTATGCCGTCCAATTGCCATTTCCCTTCGCGCGGAAGCGGTCATTCAATTCAAGGTCCGGGTTGGGACTTTTGCAGTCGTTCCCCAGCGTGCCCCAATAGGGCAAATCAGCCGAGGCCTAGTTCAGGATTTCGAACCCGCCTGAAGGGCATGCCTCATATAAGCCTGCGGCCTCGTCGAACCAGAGAAAGATTGGCTGCGTTTAAATCAGGAATTCGGTCTGTAAAATTCGACATGGAAGTGCACGGCCCCCATCGGTTCGACGTGGTGTAAGATGGTGGGTTCCACCACGCCAGGAGGCGTCCCGCTGGACAATATAAGTTCCGACGGGGTCCTGCGTGGATCAGTCACGCTATAGCGCAGCTCGCCTTCCTCCACACGGATCAGACCCCAGGTGCCTTCCTTTGTCTGATGATCGTTCAGCAAACCTGCCGGTATGGTTTCCTCGGTAAAGGTCGGCGTGCGCTTATAAGACGTGACCCCCTCAGGAAGGTGATCGATCATGCTTCATTCCTTTCGCGGTAGAATTGGACGCCAAGTTGCAGGCTTTCCGCGATCCGATCCGCCTTCTGCTGGAAAGCCGTTGCAGCGGCGGGTGAGAGCAGCTCGCCGCTGACCTCCCGCCACAGCGCCAGCCATCGGGCGAAGTTGTCGGCGGTCATGTGCTGGGCGTGCCGAACATGCGCGACCATCGGTTGCCCCTTGTATCGCCCCGTCGTCAGCATGACCGAGGACCAGAAGTCCTGAAGCTTGCCGAGATGATGGGGCCAATCATCTATCGCGCCATTGAAAATCGGTCCCTGGACAGGATCTTGCCGGACCCGATCATAAAAGGCCGGGACGAGGCGCGCGATATCTTCTTCCGTGATTTCAGTCGTCATGACGCTGCCTTCTGGCTTTGCAGGATCAGGTTCAGGGTTCGCATGAGTTCGTCCTCCAGCAGTGGCTTTTCAATGAGAATGGCGTTCAGCTCTGCCGTCGAAGCGCGAAGCGCACGGGTCGGATTTGTCGCCAGCAGGATGGCCGGGGTGGCGCATTTCCGCCGGAGGTCGGCAAGTCGTTCGAGCGCCTGCGTGCAATCCCGGTCCACCACAAGCGCAGCGGCAGCGGCCGGATCGGATAGTTCCGACCCCGCCGCCGCCTTGATCCCCACCACTGACAGGCCGAATTCAATCGAGGAGAGGAGCGCCGCATCATCGATGAACAGCAGGACCGGATTGTCGCTGGTCATTTTCGCTCTCCTCTCCCGTTCAGGCTGGATCAGGCCGCCTTCTTCCAGATGGGCTCCAGTGGGACGTGGGGCGGGCATTGGGCGATCGCGCCGACGGGCAGGCCGCCAAGCTCATTGGCAAAGCCATGGTTGACGTCGCGGTGATGCGCCTCGTCCGCCCGGACAACCAGCACCACGTCGCGGAGCGTCGCGCCGTCCGGCAAATTCCAATAGCGCTTGGCGATTTCCGGCGCGGGCACATTGGGGCTGCGGCCTTCGTCGATTTCGGCCAGATAGTGGGTGTAGCTGATCACCGCCTCTTCTTCGAAATAGCCCACGACACGGTGGGCCGTCTTGGCGCTCACCAGATAGAGGGCGAAGAAGAACAGGTAGAAGACCCACTGCACGCCCATGATCACTGCGCGCTCGAACCAGGTCGGCTTCGAAATTTCGATGAAGGTCATGAGGTGCATGCGCTCATTTTCCGCTTCGTCCATGAGCGTCTTGATCCACCCCTTGTCATCGCAGATGCGCCGCAGGCATGCGAGATGGGTGATAGTCGCACCGACCATGCCGGGGACCGCCGCCACCGTTTCCAGAACCACGGCGCGATGGCCGTAGCGGGCGGCGAAGAAGGTGTCCGCGCACCAGCGCAGCGTCTTGGTAAAGCCAAAGGCGACCCGGTCCGACAGCCCTTCGGGCTTGTGATGGACGGCAAGATCGATGAACGGTGCGGTCATGAAATTATCTCCAGATGCGAGCCTGTTTGCTATGACGCTCATCTATGCCGCTGAACGACGAGGAGAAATTCGGATGTTGTCCCTACCGCAAGTCCCCTAAGGGCTTTACCGGAGGTGGAAGCGAAGGCACCGACCGATGAGGAGGATGTGAACAAAGCGGCATTTCCTTTCCGGCACATGAGCCTGCCCGCCCCGCCATTCCTGGTGACGCTGACGCTTGCCGCCATCGCTGTGGCGATCGGCGCGGGGGTGCGCATTGCCTTCGCCGCGGAGCTTGGCCAGCGTGCCACCTATATCTTCTTCGTTCCGGCCGTGGTGGTGGCGAGCGCCTTGTCAGGTCTGCGCGGCGGGATCGTCGCCTGTATCGCCGGTGCCGCAGCGGGGCTGCTGTGCGACCGGGCGATTGCTCCTCTAGAAGCCGGAAGCCTCATCGCGGCGGCGGCGTTCGTGATCATCGGCCTTGCCGTGGCGCTTGGCGGCGAATGGTTCCAGCGGGCGCGGGCAGAGGCCGAACGTGGGACGGCGGCGCTGGCGCGGCGGGAGGCGCATCTGCGTTCGTTGCTCGACACCGTGCCGGACGCCATCATCGTGATCGACGAAGGCGGGTTGATACGGGATTTCAGCCCGGCAGCGGAACGGATGTTCGGGTGGAGCATGGAGGAGGTACGCGGACGCAACGTCAGCATTCTGATGCCTGACCCCTATCGGTCTGCCCACGACGACTATCTGGCCCGCTATTACAAGACGGACGAGAAGCGGATCATCGGCAAAGGCCGGGTGGTGGTGGGGCAGCGCAGGGACGGGTCGACCTTTCCCCTCGAACTGGCTGTCGGAGAGATGCGGGTGGGCGGCCACCGGCATTTCACCGGCTTCATCCGCGATCTTACCGAGCGGCAGCAGGCTGAGGCCCGGCTTCAGGAATTGCAGAACGAGCTGGTTCATGTGTCCCGGCTGACCGCGCTTGGCGAAATGGCGTCTGCATTGGCGCATGAATTGAACCAGCCCCTTTCTGCGATCGCTAATTACCTTAAAGGCAGCCGCATGCTGCTGACGCGCGAAGAGGTGCCGCTGGATCGCGTGGGCGAAGCGCTGGAACGGGCAGGGGCGGAAGCGCTGCGGGCGGGCGACATCATCCGCCGCCTGCGGGACTTTGTCGCGCGCGGGGAGACAGAGCGGTCGGTCGAAAGCCTGCCCAAGATGGTTGAGGAAGCCAGCGCCCTCGCCCTGGTGGGAGCCAAGGAACATGGCATCCGGGTGCAGTATGCGTTCAGTCCCGAGGTCGATCTGGTCCTGGCGGACAAGGTCCAGATTCAGCAGGTGGTGCTGAACCTCATCCGCAATGCGGTCGATGCGATGACCGATATTACCCTGCCCCGTCGCGAATTGCTGATCGGGATTGAGCCCGCAGGCGACAATATGGCGCAGGTTACGGTGGCGGACACAGGCCCCGGGATCGATCCCGAGGTAGCCGACCGCCTGTTTCAGCCTTTCATAACGACCAAGCGAACCGGCATGGGCGTCGGCCTTTCCATTTCGCGCACCATTGTCGAGGCACATGGCGGGCGGATCTGGGCGGAACCGCGGGAGGGCGGCGGCGCGCTGTTTTGCGTCACCCTGCCGCGCGTGAGTGAGGAGGATCTGTATGACGGTGAGTGAAGCGATCGTTTACGTCATCGACGATGATGACGGGGCGCGTCATTCGCTGGAGTTCCTGCTCGACTGCGCGGGGATACGGGTGCGCTCCTTTTCGTCCGCCGACGCCTTCCTCGCCTCGTCACCGCCGCTGTCGGGCGCCTGCATCGTCACGGACGTCCGGATGCCCGGCCGCAACGGCATCGAACTGGTGGAGGAGCTAAGGCGGCGGGGCGCAAATGTGCCGGTCATCGTCATCACCGGCCATGCCGATGTACCGCTCGCCATACAGGCGATGCACGCAGGAGTGGCTGACTTCATAGAAAAGCCTTTCGATGATGAAGTCATGCTGTCGTCGATCCGCAAGGCGCTTGCCCGGCAGGCCGGGGACGATCAGGCGCAGGCGGAGAAGCGGTCGATTCTCGACCGCATCGCCAGCCTCAGCCCCCGCGAGCTGGAGGTGATGGACGGCCTGGTTGCGGGGCACGCCAACAAGGCGATCGCCTTCGAGCTCGAGATCAGCGCCAGGACGGTCGAGGTCTATCGGGCCAATGTGATGATGAAGATGCAGGCGAAGACCCTATCGCAACTCGTTCGCATGGTGACGCTGGCGAGACTGCCCTGAAGGGGGGCGGACGCAATCGACACCCACTGCGTCCTGAACGATGTCCCGAAACACAGTACAATGGCTGCTCTTCCCGTCCTTCATCTGAAACCAATCAGTCTGCAATTGGCCCAGGTTGGAGGTGCGTGGATCGGATAGCTGCCCTTCCGGACCCGGGGATCGAAAATTGGCGCCTGAACGGCGACAAAGGGTCGGAAAAAGCGAAAAGTTTGCGATCGGCGGCCCATGTACGTCGGCAAAATCTAAGGCGAACAAAAAAATGTCCCGGCGGTTATCTTGGAAGGACCACCGGAGGATAAACGGCGACGCAAGAAGGTACTGCTATCTCACCCACGAACTGCGATGCGTCGCAATCTATTTCTATGTATCTAATAACCGTGGGCTAATCACATCCAGCCAACCCGTAATCGCTTTTGGGGGCGCGTGCCCCTCACCGCGGCGACAATCAAAAGTGACCTCACCAGCTATCTCTACGCGGCAGACCGTGAACGCCAAATCTGCGGTTCGGCTGTTGTCGGTGAGAAGTGAGGCATCGGCATGTTTCAGCGCTTCAGCGATTGCCTTTTGCGTGCGGGGAAAACGGCTTCTCAGCTTGGCTTCATCGACGGCGTGACCATGCTCGGCGACGCGAGTTTGAACGCGAAGAATTGAGAGATTTTCGCTGGTCAGGCCGACAAAGATGAGAAGGACGAAATAGCCGGCTGCTTGCATATCCTTGATAAGTGATATTTTGGAATCGACGGTTCCATCTGCGGCGACATGCCAATGTGAAAAGACCGTTTCCATAGCGAACGGTACATTCGCATTCATTGCATGACCGACAAAGGCTTGGACGCCTTGCTGGGCGACACGCATCCAGCTTTCTCCGAATCGCGGAGCGAGATTGCCCATTCAGGCAGTATGCCGTCGGAGTTGGCTTCCGGCAGGATGGAAAGCATCATCCGGTCGGCATTAACGAGCGGAATTCGTAGCACGTCTGCAAGGCTGCGCCGCCAAAGCGTCGACTTGCCGGACCCATTATGGCCAGCAAGCACGATCGCAAGGGGCTTCTGAGTGGCTTCCTGCGCTTCCCGAATTTCCTGGAGCGCCTCAACAGGGGAAGTTAAGCGATCGCGTGGAATATGCCGTCTACCAATTGACCACGTTCAGTCTTGCCATCGAGAGTCCTGATAACGACATCGGGATTCTCACTATCAAGCGAAAATAGCGGCACGCCCTTTTTGGCGCGAATGACAACACCTGGTTTAGAAAGACGCCGCGCGGCACGGGCCAGTGCTGCAGTGCTTTGAGCGATGTTAGCCTTGATCAGATCGCGCTGCGGTGCGGGCGCAGTGATGACAACGTCACCAAACTTCACCCTGCGTGCGCGCGCTTGGCGCCGGACTTTAACCGTCGTCGTTGTCATGACCCTATCAATCCAAACCTCTTACAGCAGACCCCGCTAAGATAGCGAACTGCCTGCGCTTAGGCTAGGGCTGGGAATAACGATTTTCGAGGCCCGAGGGCAGGAAAAAATCGAACATATCGCGCCCCTGAGGGCTTGCGCGAGATCCCATTGCGGAGCGGGGAGGGCACGGGCGAAATTTTTGAGTATCCTGCCTTGGCGTGCGTACAAATTGTCCTGGATACGTTTTGTAAGGATGTTGCGGATCAGGCCACCCTCGATGCTCTGTCGGACATACCGGAACGCGGATCGGTAGGTTTTACCCGTTCTACAAACTTGATGACGGGGCCTCGGAAGCAATTGTGCAACAAGCTGTTGCACCACCTGCCCCCTACGCCCCATCCTCATGTGAGACTGGTGGTTCACCTTTGTTCGCTCAATCAACGGCTCGGCGAACGATTGCGCTGAAGGATATGGTTCTGCTCCATCGAGCGAAGGCGCTCATTCTGTTGCTGCAGCACCTGCACCCCAGCAATCCGCTCCCCGCGTTCGATCCGTGCCGCAACCTCTTCCTTGCGCCGGTCAACGAACCCGCGTTGCCGGCCCTCATCTTGCGGAAATCTGCCTGCCGCGATGACCAGGGCATGGGCAACATGGCTTTGCGCGCGTCGAAGCGCGGGATCCTTGGCGTTTTCCGCGTGCGATTGCCGACGAAACCGTTCGGCCAGGTCGAGCCGCTGATCCGGCTTTTCTTTGCTATCCCGCACCTGGCTTCCGGTTCGCTGCGACGGCGGCTTCCGCGCATCAGCCGCCTGAGGGCTGATGACCACCGTTCCAGCCTGCCGCGCAATATCCCGCGCGGCGGCCGCCCGCGTTTTGGCGTCCGGCTTGTAGCCCTCGATCTCCAGCCCCTGCGCCGCGGCGGCCAGATAGGCCGCCCGCTTGAAATCCGCGTCGCCATTGATCTTGATGGAGGTCCATCCATTGGCCTTGGCAAGACGGACCAGATCGGGGAGGGCCGAGGAATCGCGGGCCTTTATCCGATCCGGCGTCACGGTTGCGATCGGATTTCGGTCATGCGCGCTCCGGTAGAGCTTGTCGCCCACCCGCAGAAACCGACTCTCCAGTTCCTGCGGCATCTCCATTTCCCGGCGTTTGACGGAAACGGGCTTTTGGTTCTGGGCGGTCGTTGGGTCATCAGCCATTTCATCGCTCCTGTTCAATTATGCCCACGGTACCGTGGCCGCGTTGGTCTGTTTCGACGTCGATCAGCATGTCGGGGAAATCCGATATGATGACGCAGTCCATTGCGAAGGTGTGAGGGTCGGGGTTGGCCAGCTGACCGGTGTCGGGCAGAACGCAGGGCGGCAGCTCCTCGTCATCCTGAACAGGCCTGACGAGCGGCTCGACCAAGGGTGCCGGCACGAGACGCCGCGTGAAGCGCGCGTCAGAAAAGTAGCGGATCTTGTCCCCGCGAATGGGCGGCATACCTCCGCGGAGCAAAAGCAGTTCGTCGGCAGGGAATTGCATCAGCTCCTGGGGCAGCAGGAGCGCACGACGATGGTCCGACATGGATTTGGACCGATTGGCAAGAATGCCATGGATGGTCAGCGATCGGGTAACGGATTCCTGACCAACATAGCCGATGCGCTCTGACAGCTCATTGGCGACCCTGAGCTCCTTGGGCGTGAAAGCGACCTCCACGCCGCAGTTCGCCACAATCTCGTCGGCCACATGCTCGCCGTACACAGCACGAAGCTGCGAGCGCGACTGAATCACCGGCAACAAGCGGATTCCATAGCCGGCAACATAGGAAAAGGCGTTCGCGATCACTTGCGCCCGGCCAAGGCGGGCAAATTCGTCGAGCAGCACCAGCACCTGGATTGGGGTTTGCGCGTCGGGAAGGTCGCGCACGTTAAGATCGATCAGCTGCTGGAACAGCAGGTTGTAAAGCGGCGCCACCCTGTCCAGCTCGTCAGGGGAGACACCAAGATAGATCGACATGGGGTCCATCCGCAGTGCGCGAAGGTCAAATTCGCTTGTTTCAGTGGCGGCATCGACGCGAGGGTTGAGCCAAAGACTGAGCTTGGACGTTACGGTCTGGACGATGCCGGCGAAGGTGTTTTCGGCGCCTGAGGTGAAATCGGCAAGCGCATTGCGGCATCCGGTCGATAGCCGCAGCGCGGGATCCTCAAGCGCGCTACGGAAATAACCGCGCGTATCCCCGGTCGTCATCAGGCGATAAATGGCCCCGATGGTAAAGGGCTTGTCGGACTGCGCCAGATAGGCACCGACCCCGACAAAGGCCGTGCGCGCGGAATCGGTCCAGAAGGGCTCGCCGCGCTCGGGCGGAACAAACAGCATTGTGGCAATCTTCTGCAGCTCGATGATCACCTGGTCGGGATCGACCCTGTCGATATAGGATAGCGGATTATAGCGTGCGGTCCGACCTTCCGGGTCGGTCGGGTTGAAGAGGTAGACCGTCTGCCCATGTTTCGTGCGGAAACCGGCCGTCGCCTCGAAATTCTCACGCTTCACGTCGAGGACGACGACCGAGCCGGGCCAGCTCAACAGATTGGGGATGACGATGCCGACGCCTTTGCCCGACCGGGTCGGTGCCTCCACGATGCAATGCTCATTGCCCTTAAAGATCAGATAGCGGCCGGCCTTCTTGCCCAGCACAATACCCTCATCGCCGCGGAAGCCATGACGGCGGATTTCGCTTTCCCTGGCAAAACGTGCTGCGCCATGCAGCGGCGGCTTGCGGGTGACGAACCAGGTGAGGAGCAGGCCGGCCAGCAGTGACCCGGCCGCCAGCCCGCCGAGCAAAGCTTGCCGAACGACGGGATCGCCGCGATAATACCAGAAGAAGCGTGGCATCTGCAGCGGATCATAGGCTGTTGCCGGCAGGCCCAATATGAACCAGGCGACGATGGACCCAGTGAGCAGCAGCAGGAGCAGAGCGATCGGCGTGCCGATCGCCAGCGCCAAGCCGCGATTAGGCTGCGTGCCGCCCGGCGGGGTCATAATAGATCTCCGTCACACGAAACGTGCCTTGTACCTTCTTCATCTGAACCACCACATCGACCAGGATCTTCAGCAGCGAGCGAATATCGTCGCGCGCGAGATCGGCGCCGCCTTCGCTCTCTTTCACCAACAGGGTCAGCTGATCGAACGCCAGTTCGGCAGAGGCGGCGTGGATGGTCGTGATGGATCCAGGATGGCCGCTGTTCACATTGCGCAGGTAGAAGAAAGCGGTCCCGTCCCGCAGTTCCTGCAGAAGAATGCGATCGGGCCGCATTCGCAAGGCGCTTTCCAGCAGCTCCTTGGCGGTGACCTTGGCCGTGCCCTGGCCATCCTTGCTATAGGTCATATGGACCACATTGCGGTGAGGCACGACCAACTCGCGGGTGTCCTCGATTGTCAGCAGCCGCTCCTCTTCGGGAATGAGCTGGATCAGCCCTTTGGCAAAGGTGGTTTTGCCCGAACCGGTTGCCCCGGAAATGAGGATGTTGAGCCGACTGCGCACGGCCAGTTCGAAAAATGCGCTGTGCTGTTCGTCTTGCAGCAGCGCGAGCAGGCGATCCTCCGTTTCGCTCCTGCCTTTCGCCGCGACTTTGGTGTCGGTGAAAAGGCCGTCGGCCTCGAAGTCGGCCAAGCTCAGCGTCTTGGTGGAGGGTTTGCGGATGGTGATCGACACCGTTCCGTCCGGGGCGACCGGCGGAGCGACGATCTGAACACGCTCACCGGTCGGAAAGACAGTCGAGCAGATCGGGGTCTCGCGAGTCACATCCTGCGAGGTGAAGGCGGCAGCGGCTGTCGCCAATATGTTGAGGCGGGGAAGGGTGAGTTCCTCCTCAAAGCCCCAAGTCCATCCACCCCGGCGCTCAACCGCCACCTCCAGCGGCTGGTTGATGACGACCTCTGTCACCTCGTCATCGTCGAGATATTTGCGTAAGGGCGCGATCGCATCATCAAGGATGGCGGTGTTTCGGAAGGGGGCGATGCTCATCGCAGCGCTAGTCCATAGACTTGCGAGAAGTCGAAATCCTGCGCCACGGTGATGGACAGGTCCGTACCCTGAGGAACCCGCAGCACCGGCTTGATCTGCTGCGTGTCCTGAAGGATCGTCGAGGCGGAATCCGAGGGTAGCTGGGTCACATTGCTACCCGAACGACCTACTGCGGTCGATGCAACCGTGGACGCATCATCCAAGATGCTGAACAGCAAGGCCGAGCCGAACCGGTCCCAGAAGAAGCGATCGACCTTGCCGCCGACGCCGGCCCGGCCAAGACTGTCGGAGGCAGGCGAGGCGATGTCGATGGAGACGCCGCGCGGCGTGACGGCACGGCTCCACATGGCAAACAGACGATATTGCCCGCGATTGAGGCCGCCCTGATATTCGCCCAACACGCGCGTGCCTTTCTCCATCAGCACGACGCGGCCATTATCCGAGTAAATGTCGCGGGGAACGATGCAGGTGGCATAGCCTGGAACACTGCTATCCATGGCGGTCTGCAGCGTGCAGGGGATGATGCTGCCGGCGGTGACAAGATAATTGCGATCGCCGATCATGCGGGCGCTGGTTCGCCCCACTGCCGAGGTGCGCTTTAGGGCATCGAGCGGCGTCGCGCTGTTGGCTGCGCTTTGTAATTCGCCTTGCTGGGGCATCTCATCGGGAGGCATGCCGAAACTGCGGCCAAGCTGCTGACCCGAAGTGCCATTATAGGCGATTAGCGTTGAACGGCGGGCAGAGTCCCGCAGTTCCTGGGCTTCTGCTGCGCGGCGCTGGGCCGCGGTCATCGTTGAGCCTTGCGGGTTGCTGCCGCCCATTCCGGCGCCGGCGATGGCAGGCACCTGCTCGCCGGTGAGGTGTACGGGCGCGTTGGGATCATTGGGAGCGTTCTGAAGGGTAGGGGCGATCACCGTTTCTGGATCATAAGCCACGTCGGGAGCAGGCGGTTTGGCCTTGATCTGCGGCATCTTGTCATTGCCGCCGATGCCCGCTGCGACGGTGAGGGCAGCGAAAAGGAGCGATCCCCCCAAGGCACCTACGACGATCATCTTCTTCGTGTCCCACTGCACGCTTTTGAGGGACGGGATACGATTGGGGCGGTCGACCGCAGGGGCCTCTCGATCGATCTCATTGATGTCGGGCGTCGCATCGACGTCGAACCGCTTGTCGTTCACTTCTCGTCCTCCGTCCTGCGCTGGATCACTTCAGACGCGGTGTCCGTCTTGGGATCGCGGCCGTAGAAGCTGGGATTGTCGTTATAGATGCAGAGCACCACCTTACCCCGGCGCAGCCGCAACTGACGGAACACCCCATGGATGACGACGAACTCGTCGCGCACATCGAAGGAGGCGGTCGCTTCGCTGCCGTCGGGGTTGATTGTGAAGATCGCGGGGATCTCGCGCTGGTTGGGAAAGCGCAGCACGGTGAACTGACCATTGTCCGTCACTTCCGACGGTTGAATCTCAGATGATCCTTGCACGGTGTAGGCAAGGTTCCGCTTGCCCTCTAGCACACCAAGATCAAGAGCGGTCTTGATCGCACCATTTTGCTGGGCCAGTACCTGCGCCAATTTTTGGCGTGCCACGGCTTCGCGGCGGGCTGCGGCTTCCTGTTCTGGATAGCGCATGCGGACCTTGAAAAAGGTTTGCGCGCCCCGTGCGTTCGCGACCGCCGAGAGCGCAAAAGTATAGTTGCGCTTCTGTCCGGCATAATCAGTGACGACGATGAGGTTGGTGCCACCAGCCCTCTCACGCGGCTTGATGAAGAGCGAGTTTTCGGCCGGAGCAACCTCCCAGGACACAGTATCGCCCATAGCGACGAACTTGATGGTTTCGCCTTGCGCAAACTCGATCTGGGTCGCGATGCGGAAGGCACTGCGAATGGCGATCACGTTCTGATCGCTATAATTGACCTCGCGCACGCGATGGTCGGCGAGAACTGGGCGCGGCGTGCTTTCCGCGCTGGCCGTGCAGGGCGTGACCAGAATGGCTGCGGCGAGCAGGATGCTGGGTTTCATTTTCCGCTCACCTCCACATCTGCGCGATAGGATTTGACCTGGAAACCCAGCGGATTGGCATAACGGCCAGCCTCGGATTCCGGCTTGGACATCACATCGAAGGTGATGGTTGCTATCGCAGGCGTTTCGGTCGCCTGTGCATCACCTTCGAGGCGCTTGGTGAAACGGACCTGCGCGACGCTGGGCGAAATGAAGGATACCGCCCTCACCGACACGAAGACGGTGTCGCCGGCCGTCAGCTGGTTTTGCGGTGAATCCGGATTGTCTTTCTTGTAGAAGGCGATCCAGCGATGCTGTTCTTCAGGCGCGGATAGCGCCAGAACCTGATTGAAATATTCCTGCCGAGCCTGCGGTATCCAGCCTTCGCGTGCTCGCACATAGTTTGCGAGGAAATATTTGCGGACCGCTTCATCATAGGTGATCGACTTGTCGCCGCGAAGCTGCTGTGTCACCTCGGTCGCCCCCGTCGAGCGATCGACCGTGACCACATAAGGCACGACCGTTTTGAGGGGTGATAGCATTGCGACCGAACCGATCCCCACCAGCGCGATCACGCTTGCGGCACCGGCGACGATCCATGCCAAGCGCCTGGACCGGTTTGCGGCAACGAACCGCTCACGGTCCCAGCTTTGCGCTTCAGCGAAATAGGATTTGAGATCCTCGGCGCTATCTTTGACTCCGATGGCCATGGTCAGCAACTCGCATAGACGGGCTGTGGCCGCCCATCGTGAACAGGGGTGGGGGACGCGGCGCTGATCGGCGGGACATTGCTGTCGTCGGTCGTCGATCCGCTGGCGCTCGGCGATAACGATGACGGGAACAGTTGTGTCGGCTTGGCCGTGGATGCAGCGCCTCCCGCTGCGCGCGATGGGAGGGTAGGGAGGACAGTTCCATAGGGATTGGCAGGGCGCTTTGCCTGTCCGTTGCAGCGCGGAACCTTGGCTTCCTTCGCCGCGAAAGCGACCGTCGGGCAAGAGAGGGAGAATAGCGCGGCAAGGGCGATAGTTTTTCTGATGTGCATGGCGTGGTTCTCCTATCGCGTCCGGGTGAGCGTTCCGCCCCGGCCACCATTGCCGCTGCCGCCAAGCCGGCGGGCACTGTCGCCGGTCATGCGCATACCCTGCATGGGAATGCTCGCCATGGTGCGACCAGCGGCGGGGACGAAGTTAGCGGTGACCGCGTTGGCAAACTGCGCTGCCAATGCCGGTCCGCCGCCGCCCAAGCCGGACGCCAGGCCTGGGATTTGCAGGAAGAAGAAAAAGCCGAGCACGTAGAAGGACAGGGCCTTCATTGCTGCAATCAGAACTTCGTCTCCGTCGGATATCGAATTTATGAACGTATCGGTCGTCTGCGAGATGAAGAGGGTCACCAGCAGGGCGAAAACCACCAGCATGACGTAGCTGATCGCGGAGCCGAGCCACGAGAAGAACCAACCGCGCGTGGAATCGAATAGCAGTGCAGCAACAAAGAGCGGCCCCACAACTGCGAGGAGGGCAAGGGCAAAAAGAGCGAACGCGCAGATCGTGAAGCCGAGCGCACATGACAGGAGAGCAACGAGGAGGATCGTCAAATTTGCGAAAGCGGCTAAGATGATCTCAACGAAGTTGTTGGGTAACCCGACCAGATTGACACCTGCTGCGTCAGTGTGGGCCTGAACGATTTCTTCTATTTTTGTAATCGCTCGGAATGCTCCTTGCAGAAGTGTGTCGAAATATCCCCCCAACCCATTTACGTCAGCGCCGCCGAGAGCATTGGCAAATTGTCCTGGAAGGCCGTTCATAGTGAACAGACCGATCGAGGCTCCGTAAAGAGAACTTACAGCCCAGCTGAGAGCCGCCAATTTCAGCGCACGGTAGACGAACTCACGGGCTGGATATTGCACAGCTCCGCGAAGGATCGCGCCACCCAGCAGAATGATGTAGATGGTAATGCCAACCCTGAGAGGACCGGAAATTATCCCAATCACAGACGAATACAGTCCGATGATCCCAGTCAGGGCTCCGTTTACTGCGTCCATCATGTTTTCAAAGATTGGGAAATTCATCTCTCAAAATCCGTTTGCGTTAAATGCCGATCTGCTTCTTCATGTTTTCCCGCTGCTTTGTCTGAAGATTGCGGTATCGCGCTGCGTTGGCATTGTTACAGTTTTCTGCGACAACGGGAGGCCAGCTCGAAACTGGCCGTTGGGAAGATTTCCATTTTTCGCACATTGCTTCCACCTCCCCAGCTTCCTTGGGATTTTCGGCAAGGTATTTAATTGAGCGAAGTGGCAGGTCTGACCTGAGATCGTCTCCAGTCTGCTGCTTTTCAGACGGCGTACAAGCCAGCAACGTCGTCACCGATAAAACTGTCAAAGCATTGGTGTATCGCATCAGTCTATGCCTGCCTGGGATTTGAGGTTCGCAAGTTGCTTTTGCCGTTGTGCTGTATAGCTTTGGTAGTCAGCTTCAGCCTTGGCACGACGTTGCAGGTCCACAGCTTGAAGGGCCATCATGTCGTTGGTCATTTGCGCCTGTTCCAGCTGAAGCCTTGCGCTCATGTCCGCGCGCTCTGCGGCGGAAGTGGCGCTGCCGAGCCGGGAACGGAGTTCTTCCAGCCCCTCGCGCCGGCTCGTAACTGAGTCCCCGACCGACCCTGCCAGGCCTGCGGTTACGGCCGCTCGCCGCGCACCCGTTTCATAGTTTGCCCGTATGTCAGATGACGCGTCCGGCGATAGCTGGTCCATCAATCCCTGAAACACGCTGTCGGACCGACCGCGCAGCCGCCCGATCACATTGAGGTCGCCGCTGGCATATCCGTCGAGGCTCGATGACGACACGTTGAGTTCGCGCATTGCGTCGGTCCTAAGGCTACCTGCAACGCTCCCGATGTCGGTTGCCTTGTTGATGTCGCGATACAGGTCTTGCGCTTGGCGAAGCTGGGCTGCGCCCTGCTTCAACATCGAGACGCCTTGCCGAACCTGCTCCAGTTGCTGGAAGAGGCTGCGCGTGTCCGTGACTGGAATGCCCTGCGCCTGCGCAGTGCCTGCAAAGGCGAGGAGCGATGCCCCAGCCAATAGATGCCTCAACCTGTAAGACGCCATAAAACTCTCCTTCAGCTTGCGCGCCGGCGCTGGTGGAAGATCGGAAGCCATGCAGATGGCTGAGGACCATGTTCGGCAATGACCTCGCATGCGAGAGCGGTGGTCTCCGCCCGGCCAGACAGCACCGCCAGCTCATTATCCAGGCCAGAAAGGTCCAGCTCGACGACAACCGAGTCATGGCCCTGCTTCACCAGGAATTTGCGCGATTCAGGCGACAGTTCCTCACGGATCAGGGCAAACTCCGCCTCCGTCATGGAGAAGCCATCAATATAGTCACGGCGCTGTCCGTTGGGGTTGGGCAGCATGATTTTGGTGGCCACCTGTTCCAATATGGAATGGCTGATGTCGCTTTTGAGCGCGTCGGCTGGCGACTGGGTGGCAAACACCATGAGTGCGTTGCGCTTACGGTATGTTTTAAGCCCGTCCTGTGCGAAGCTGCGGAAGGCACCGTCGCCCAGCGCCTTCCAGAATTCATCGATCACGATGATCGTGCGATCGCCGGTCAGCATCTTGTCGATGCGATGGAAGAGATAGAGCATCAGTGGCGTGCGAATGTCGCCGTTTTCGAGGAAATCGGTCATGTCGAAGCCGATGAATCGGGCGTCGAGCCGCATTTCATCCTCGTCATTGTCGAAGACCCAGCCCAGGGAACCGCGTGAGGTCCATTTCTCCAGCCGGGCTCCGACGCCGCTATCGTCGGCCATGCCTAGCATTGTTCGCAGCGCATCGAGCGAACGCGCGGCGGGCGGAAGCTTCATGACGGCGGCGATGCCCTCGTCGATCCGCCGTTCCTCGGCGACAGAGATTGGGCGCCCATCAACGCGCACCAGTTGCCGGATCCATAGCGACAGCCAGGCGCGATCCTCTGACGTGTCGGCAAGCGCCTTCAAGGGGGAAAAGCCGGTCGGCATGCCGTTGGCGAGCGTCAGATAGGTGCCGCCGCTCGCCGCCACGAAAATCTGCGCACCCCGATCCTTGTCGATGAAGATCTGGCGTGCGCCCGTTTTCTCGGCCTGTGCCATGAGGAAATTGACCAGCACGGTCTTGCCGCCGCCGGTCGGCCCAATCACCATCGTGTGACCGACATCGCGCTTGTGGAAGCTGAAGAAATAGGGGCTGCGCGCGCTGGTCTTGAGCAGCGCAATCGCGTCGCCCCAGTGGTTATTCTCCGCGCGCCCCGCCGGATAGGTGTGGAAGGGGGCGAAGGCAGCGAAATTGAGTGAGGTGATTGGCGCTGGCCGCGCGCGCCAGGCGAAATTGCCGACGAGCTGGCTCCAATAGGCCGCTTCCAGCGCCGCGCCTTCGCGGGCGGCGACCATGCCGGTGTCAGCAAGAGCGGCGCGGGCGATCGACATATGGTCGCGCAGCGCCTTGAGGCTATCGCCATAAACGGCCAGCGTGAAATGATGGTCGCCCAGCACGAAGCGATTGGACATGAGATCGTCTGCCGCATCGACCAGATCGTGCATCTGGCTGATCGCTCGATCGTCGGCATTCTCCATCTGCCGCTGGCGCAGGCGGAACCGCTCGGCCGCAGTCGCGCGCCCCAGGAAGGTGAAGGACTGGGTGAGGACAAAGCCGAAATCAACCGCGAGTAGTGCCTCGAACTGGCGGGGCGTCGTGTAGGCGGGATATTCTCGGATACCGAAAATGCCGCCGAAGGAACTGCGATCGGCATCACGCACTTCAACGGTCTCGCCGCCGAAGATGACACGCTGGCGATAGAGCGCACTCCCCAGATGGCCGCGAATGATAGGCACGCGGCGATGGCGGCCAGTCATTACCATCTCGGCAACCTCCAGCGGTTCGGAGAATTTGAGGCCACGATGCCCATAAATTGCAAGCCTGCGCGGCTCACATCGGGCCATCAGCTTCTCAAAATCATGGGCCTTGTCCTCCAGGAACTCGACAAGATCCTGATCCATCGCATCGGCATCCGCATTTGCTGCCGCCTTCGACCGGAAAAGCTGGATCAGCTTGTCCGCGCCGTGCGCTGCGGGCCGGACCAGCAGGGTCACGAAGAAGCGGTTGATGAACATCCGCTCGCGATTGATCCGCGCGAAATAGGCAGCATCGAGATCCTGCGCGAATTTCGAGCGAAAATTGCCGCCGGGATATTGCTCCACCCGCGCGCGCACCAAATGGGTCCAGATCGAAAGCCGGTCATCCGCCAGGTTGCGCAGCATGCCATTGAGCTTGCCATGCCAGTCATTCAGGTCGCGGACGTCAGCGGTTTCGAAGGCGCGGCCTTGAAGCTCGAAGCTCAGCATCATGGCGCCGGAATCGAGCATGACCATCTCGTCATTGACATGCCGGGCATAAGGCAAAAATTTTGTGGGCAGCACCTCTTTGAGGGCCACCTTCATCGGTACCTGTGCAGAAAGGCGGACCGGCTTATTCATGACGACCAAAGCCCTTTCGAGCGATGCCCTTCAGCGGCAGGGGCGTGTAGCTCGACCCGCCCCAGAAGACGCGATTGCGATTGGCAGCCTTGGTTCGGAAAAACAGGAACATCAGCCGAAAGGCATTGACGTCCTGCCGGACGACCAATCGGGCGAGCCCATAGCTGACGGTCGCCATCACCAGCGCATAAACGGGATTGTTGGTCCCGATCAGGACGATCGCTGACATAAGGAGGATGGGCACGGCTGCCTCGATCGGGATGCCTGCCCAGAGGGCGGGCCGAGTGAGGCCGAGGAACAGCGTGTCGCGTGCGATCTCTTCCCGTTCCTCTACCAACGAATCCTCCATCTTGCATGTCATGACCAGCCGGCGACTGGCCGGGCGGGCTCAGTGTCAGGCAGAACCTGCAATCTGGTCGACGATCCAGGGCGCCGAAAAGATGATGGCGATGCCGATGATCACGGTAACCAAGCCGCCCGTGTTCACCCGTCCCATAAGCCAACCCGCGCCAGCAATGATCACTGCGATAATGGCAAGCGCCCGCAGCAGACCGCTGCTGAGCAGCCCTAGGACATTGTTAGCGAAGCCCTCCAGATTGGCGGATTGGGCAAAGGCGGGATCAGGGGTGACCAATGCCACAACGCCCGCGACCGCCAAACCCGCCGCGATCGCCGCTATCTTCTGGTGTTCAGGCGACATCGCTGCGAGACGATGCTGGACGCTCGCGCGCAGGGACTGCGATGATGAGCGCAAGGTTGCCACAAGGTGCATTAACTCCTCCTGTTTCTAAAAAGCGGGCCGGCTTTCATAAGCGGCGCGCGCAAAGATATCCCATGTGGGGGGCGGCGCATGGGTTGCTGCCGCCTCCTCAGTCTTGCCGATATTCTCGGCGGCGAGATCGGCCAGCATCTTCCGCGGCAGCACAGCCGCTTCAGGCCTGGCGGACAATGGCGGTTCAGGACTATAGCTCACAGCGGCCACACCGCTGGATATGCCAGCGTTGTTCAGCACGCGGCCGACATAGCCATTGCGAAATCCACGGGTCTGCGACCCAGTATTGTACATCGAGAGCGCTACGCGCAGGGCCTCTTGCGGCAATCTTCCGCTGCTCACGCGGTGGTAGTTACCTGCCAAGACTTTGCCGGCCGCATTGATGTTGGTGCATGGATCGAAAACGCTTGCCCAGGAAAGGCCGAGCGCTGCCATGTTCCGCGAATTGATTTGGCCAAGACCAAGATCGACCGAATAGCCGCGGGCAATATAAGCGCGAGCGACTTTGGCGGCCGCTTCCGCGCTGGTTGGGCGCACAGGCTGGCGCGCCACGCCATTCACATTGAGCGCGAACTGATAACCCTTGCTCTCGGTGTGAACCACCGCGGCGATCGTGGAGGGAGCAACGCCGGGGGCGCATTGTGCAGCAATCCCCAAAATGGCAGCGGTCGTAAATTGCATCACTGCGCATGCCCCAAGGGCGCTGCGGCCTCAGCCTGCGCGACTTCAGCCTCGCTGGGAATGGCGTAGGTTGTGCGGCTGCCATTGGTCATGGTCATGATGACCCTGCCCGGCCGACCATTATCTGGCTTGATGTATCTGGCGGCCTTCACCCCTGCGGCACTACAGGTCGGGAACCCGCCGCCGAAAGCAAGCGAGCGTACCAGCTTGCGGATTGGCGGCACGCATTCAGAATATTGCATCAAGCCGCTGGGATTGCTGGCGCATAGAAGTACCTGGCAGGCCCAACTGCTATCGGCAGCTTTTGCAGGCGTGACGTGGCCGATAGCTGCAACCATCATCAGCGCAGCTACGGAATCGAACAAGCGATTTCGCATGATTTCACCTATAAAGTGAAAATGAGCTTAGATCGCAATCACTTGGCTGCCTAGCCCAGTTTCCGGACCAGTTTGGACCAAAGTCATGGGTTTATTGAGATTCGCTCTCAAAAACGCGACGGATCGTTCCACAGCGGCGATGGGTTGACCGAGATTAGGGCATGATGGTCATAGGAAAGAATGATATGCCTAATGGCAGATGAAACCTTTGAATATAAACGCAATTTCTTTTTATCATAGTGACCGACATGGTAAGCGGCTGCGCCGCGCCAGCTCGCCCGAACGTTGATGTACCACTTGCCGTCGCTGTCCCTTTGATGCAGCTGAACGTCGGTAAGCACACCTGCCACGGGGCGCAGGGAGGTCAGTTCTCGTTCGAGGATGAGTTCAAGTTCCATTTCTTCCCTGAAGTGATTTATACTTATTTCGCTGCTTTTGTATCTTCGTCGTTGGTGTAGGGTAGGGGGCAACTGGAAGGAGGTCCAGTGAGCGGACTCAAATCTGACGCTCTCACGCGCGATGCCGACCGCGTTGTTCGGCAGCTTGGAGGCAAGTGGCAGGGCGATTATGCCATGTGCCGCTGTCCCGCGCATGCTGATGGCGATCCCAGTCTTTCGGTCCGCGTGGGGACAAGAGCGGTGCTGTTCCATTGCTTTGCAGGCTGCACGTCCGACGCGATTATCGACGCTTTGCGCACGATCCCCGCCTTCGCTGGCCGCCATCACGATCCAGGGCGCCGGAGCAGCCAAGGGAAGGGCGACTTCAACAAGCTCGCCATGTCCCTGTGGCGATATGCCGATCCTTTTGCCGGCAGTCTTGCCGAGCACTATCTGCGCGGGCGGTCCATTTTACCTGATGGAATTACGGCGCGCTACGATCCGCAATGCCAATATGGAGCCGGCAAGGAAAAGCGCTTCGCGCCGGCGCTGCTGGTTCCTGTCGAGGAGGATGCCGGTGTTGTGGCGATCCATCGGACATTTTTGACGGCAGATGGAAGCGGTAAAGCCGCGATCTCGAAGCCTAAACGCTTGCTCGGGCATCCTGGTGGCGGCGCCGTGCGGTGGGGTGGCATCCCTAGCGATGGTGTGCTGCGGTTAGCGGAAGGGGTCGAAGATGCCGCGAGCGTGATGAACATGCTGGAGCCAGGCACGTTCGTTTGGCCAGTGCTCGGCATCGAGCGTTACCAGACTCTGTCCATAGCCGAGAGCGTCCACCAAATCATCATCTACAGCCAGCACGGGGCAGAGGCGGAACGGGCCGTTGCACGCGCCACGCCACATTTGACGGCCAATGGCCGTGAGTTGCTCGTCAAGCTGCCGCCCCATGACGGCGACTGGAACGATCTTCTTCGGGAGATTAGGGAGCGATGAAATTGCTGGCCACATTTCCGCAGCATCAGCGTGTGATGATCGCCATCATGTTCGGAGCCGTCTCGGTCTATGCGCTGGCAGCGCAGAAGGACCGGGTTGAACAGATCGCGTCATTGCGGCTCATCGACCCAAAGCCCAGAGTGGTTGACGGCGATACGCTCGATGTGAGCGGATCCCGGGTGAGGATAGTCGGGGTCGATGCCCCGGATGAAGATCGACCCGCGCTCAAAGCCGTATCAACGCTCGCCCTCAAAGCCCTGGTTGCGCGAGATAGTGGTTTGGAATGTGCCCGCAGCCTCTATGATTTCACCGTGGTGCAGGGGGGAAGTTGCGGCGGTCGGGCGACCAGTTTCGGAAGACTGAATCTCTCCTGCCGTTTCAGGGCGAACAAGGCGAGCGTCGCGGCGACCATGGTGGCGCAGGGTTATGCGGTGGATTATCGCCGCTATTCAGGGGGAGCCTATGTCAAGCTGATGCAGGAAGCAGCGCGCCAACGGCGGGGTCTATGGGCTCAGGACTTTGATGCCATGCGCCAATTGGCCGTCACGCGAGCGCAGCTTCCGCGCGACGGCTGTTCGGGTCGAGTATAGATGACGTCGGCGAACAACAGCCCCACCGTTACCGACTGCGACCTTTATCCCGTGGTGCAGGCGCAGGGTTCTGCGTCTTGCGCGAAACGGCACCGCTTTCCACCCCTTTGCCGATTGGAGAGCCGGTTTCAGGGCCTGAGCTCTCGGACATGCCCTGTTCCAACGCCCGAATGCCGCGCTGAACCAGCGCAGGTTGCTGGCTTTTAAGACGCGTGCTCAAGGCGGCTCCAATTTCGCGCACGCGCTCGAGCGGCGTCTGCTGCGCTGTAATAACGGCGTCGACGTCGCGTTGCCCCAGCTGCCTGAGCAACTGCGTCTGATAGACCGGGCCGCGGCTGTGTTCCAGGTAAGTCAGTTCCGCCCGTGCATATGTTATCTGGCTCTCTGGAGCGCCTTGCTTCATGAGCTTGTCGATTCGGCCTGCCGCCTCCGCGCGAGCCGAAGGCAGATAATTTTCCAGTTCCTGACCAACCTTGTTGAGGGACAGGCGGTAACGCTGACCGGTCGGGGGGTCGCGCGGAGGGAGGAAGGCGATGCCCTCCGGTTCGGAGGGTGCCACTACACCCCAGCCACGACAAGGGACCAGCAGGCTGGCATCAACGCAGCTTTAACTAGGCAGACAGAGAGGCGCCTCGGGAAGTTGGGCGCCACTGCGACAGACGTGGCCGTCCCTCCCGCTTTAGATAGGGGCGAATGGACCGTTAGGTCCTGGAGGGAGGGGATACGACTGGCTTGCGGCATGGCTAATTTCTTGGCCAGAGGCCTTATCCGAGGCGACGCGGGCTGACAATCTGAGAAGGTTGACCAATTGTCTCGGAAGATTTGTCATTCCGCAGGCGACTACCGCTCAAGGAAACGCATCCTTAGCCAGGCCAACATTGCTTGTCAGGAAGCAGCGCTGCACGGGCTCGGACATTGGGCCTCTGCCTATCCGTCGGCCGTCGCCGCGATCATTGACCAATATTTAGACGCCGACGCGGGCAGGCGTGCTGACCTTAGCGCTTATGCACGCTCTGCCCGCTGTGGCTGTGTCCAGTAAACGGGTCAGCAGCGGCGCTTGCTGTCAATCTCCTTGCCGATCAGCGCGCCCGCGCCACCACCGATGATGGTGCCGGGTAAGCGGTCGCCGCGCGTAGCTACCGCCCGGCCAAGTAACGCGCCGGCGGCCGCCCCAACCAGCAGGCCAGTGGTGCCGCTGGTCTTGCAATCGCGGCGCACATAGCGCGGCCGGTCATCGCGATAGTAGCGGCGATCGTAATAGCCGTCGCGGTCATGGTGCTTGTGCCACCCGCGATGCCGTCCGTTATCCGCCATCGCGACTGATGGGATCGCCCCAAACAGCGTCGCCGCGAAGGAAAGGGCCAGCGTGAATTTTTTGAACCCCATGACAGTCTCCCTGATTGTTATGGGGCTTTGGCCTGTTCACCTTGGCCGTTTCCTGAATGGCCGATTTAGCTCCCGTTCAGGTGGCGCTTGTCGATCGACCTACTGACAAGTCGGGCAACTGATCCGGCCGCTCGCAGGGGCTTGGGATGTAGAGGTGGCCGTAGCAGGATCAGGCACGACCTGCGCACCGGCGGAGATTGGTAGCGGCGCAGGTTGAACCGAAAATCGGTAATGCTCTTAGCCTAAGTTTCCGGCATTGGATCCGTAGGGCTCGTTGGCGGATGCCTGATCGTGTCAATTGCCGCCTGCAATCGGGCGGCGGCAATGTCCTCTCCAGCTGCATCCAAGAGAATGATTGCTTCGTTCATAAGCTTAATCGCGCGCTGGGCGAGGGCCTGTGTGTCCGTCATAGATCACCCGTCAGAGCAGAGATCGCGCGCTGCGTCGCTATGGCGTCGGTTGGCTGATCCCCGGCCGTGACGATTTCGACAGCATTTTTGCCAGCTGCCTTAGCCCGATACAGCGCCTGGTCGGCAGCATGCATCAATTCGCTGCAGTTCCGCGGGACATTTGAAGGGATCAGCAACGCTCCCATAGTACAGGTCACCGAGTATCGCCCGCGGCAAAGCACTGCAGAGAGGCGATCGTGAACGCTGTAGGCGAAATGCGATCCTTCGGCGATCGTTGGCACTCGCACCAACAGAGAAAATTCATCCCCTCCGATGCGCCCTACAAGATCTTCGCGGCGCATAAGAGCCGAAATGCCTTCGGCAAAATTCCGTATCACCTCATCGCCCGCTCGGTGTCCACCCATGCTATTAACGGACCGGAAATCGTCCAGGTCGAGGACGATGAGGAGCAGAATTTGGCGAGTGTGCGCCGCATCCCGGATTACTTTGCGCGCGCGGCTGTGGAAGACCTCCTTATTGAGTGTTCGCGTCATCGGATCATGATGGGCGTGAAACAGTTCTCGGTCGTAGGAGCGTCGGAAGCTATTGATGGTGGCGGCAAGGAATAGGAATGCCGCAACCCGGATAACAACCGCCAGGGCGAGAGCGCTTAATTCTGTCGGAGGAATGAGCGATGAGCTGACGCTGAGGAGCGCAGAGGTCGCGGCAACCAAATAGCCTTCTCGAACGCCAAGACCCCAGCAGGCGCCACAGATCACCGGGATGTAGGCGGTTGCGAAACCAGCGGATGGCAACCTGAAATCAAGCCATGCAACAAGTGAGGTCGCAGCCAGAATCGCAAACCACACCTGCTCTCGTGACAGGGCTTCGAGATATGCGGCCAGTCGGCCGACAGGCAGGTGGCTGTTCATGCGCAAATCTCACTTCGCTTGGTAGACTCTTAATAGCCGGGCCGGGTGAATTGATGCTTAAAACCCGTCGCCTTATAATCATCTATCAGGTGAATTGTGAAGTGTGAAACGCAACCACCCTGGACGGCTCCGTGACATTGTCGCGGCCAATGTTCGCCGGTTCCGAAAGGATATCGGTACGAGCCAGCAGGATTTTGCCTACGACATCGAAATGGACAGGTCCTATTTCGGCGCGGTTGAGCGCGGCGAGCGGAATGTCTCGATCGACAACCTTGAGAGAATAGCAGAAGGGCTCAACATAAAGCCGTTTCTCCTATTGGTTGATCCGGACTGCCCTTCGGAAAACGATTGAAAGATTCAGCGGTTGGTGGGCTGAATTTGTAATATCAAACATCTATTCCTCACGATAAACATCTGTGTCTTGACGGTAATTGTTTCATCGAGAGTCAGTGAAAATCATGGCTGCGGATGGGGAGGATTTGCTCTGGCTCGACAGCAGCCATGAACGGCGGTGACGACAAAGTGCGACCGCTGGGAAATTCAGGATCGCGAGGATCAGGTCCGCCGCCATGGCTGGCGCCATCGCCGCGCCCTGGGACTACGCTGAAGTCCGTGCGCCCGACCGAGCGGAGCATCGCGTCATGATCGGTGATCCGGTCGCAGATGATGTGGACGACCTCACCCTCTTTTTGCAGCTTGCCCCGCATGGCGATCATCGACGCTGACATCACCTGCCGCCGGTAGATGTCGAACTTGCTCGGCCAGAGAATGCCCTGCGCCACACCGCTTTCATCTTCGATCGTGACAAAGAGCACGCCCTTGGCCGACCCTGGACGTTGCCGCACCAGGATGACACCCGCAACCTCGACATTGCGCCCGTCGCGGATCGACCGAAGATCAGCGCACCGCACGATGTTCATGGCGTGAAGCTGCGACCGTAGACAGCTCAGTGGGTGCGCGCGCAGCGATAGCTGGAGCGAGCGATAATCCTCCACCACCTCGCGCCCTTCGGTCATCGGCCGCAGCGCTACGTGAGCCTCAAAACCTTCGGCCGAGAATTTCCCCTCCCGCTCGTCAGCCGCCGCAAAGAGGGGGAGGGGGGCTTCGCCAAGGCCCTTGACCTTCCACAGACCTTGCCGCCGGTCCTGCGCGATGCAGGCAAAGGCATCTGCTTCGGCAAGGCGTTCGATCGCGACGCGCGGCACACGTGCGCGGCGCCAGACCTCTTCAACGCTTTGGAATGGCGCTGGACCACGCGCGGCGACGATCGCCGCGCCATGAAGATTAGCAAGGCCGCGCACCTGCCGGAAGCCAAGCCGCACCGCCTTGTAGCGGCCACGCGCTGGTTCCAGCGTGCAGTCCCAGTGGCTGTGGTTGATCGAGACCGGCCGTACCTCCACGCTATGTTGGCGGGCATCGCGCACGATCTGCGCCGGGGCGTAAAAACCCATGGGCTGGGCGTTCAACAACGCGGCGCAGAAGACATCGGGATGATGATGCTTCATCCAGGAGGAGGCATAGGCGATCTTGGCAAAGCTCGCCGCATGGCTCTCGGGGAAACCATAGCTGCCAAAACCCTCAATCTGCTTGAAGGTGCGTTCGGCAAAGTCCTTCGGGTAGCCGCGCGAGACCATGCCATTGACCAGCTTGTCGTAAAAATGGCTGACCCCGCCCGTCAGCTTGAACGTCGCCATCGCGCGGCGCAGCTGGTCGGCCTCGGCGGGCGTGAACCCCGCGCCGACGATCGCCACCTTCATCGCCTGCTCCTGGAAGAGCGGCACGCCCAGCGTCTTCTTGAGCACGGCTTTCAGTTCCTCCTTGGGATATTCCGGTACTTCCTTGCCTTCCCGGCGGCGTAGATAGGGATGGACCATGTCACCCTGAATTGGACCCGGCCGAACGATCGCCACTTCGATGACCAGATCGTAAAACTCTTTCGGTTTGATCCGCGGCAGCATCGACATCTGCGCGCGGCTCTCGATCTGGAAGACGCCCAGCGTGTCAGCACGCTGGATCATCGCATAGACGGCGGGATCATCCTCCTGGAGATCGGCCAAGCCGATCCCGATGCCCTTATGCTCGTCGAGCAGATTGAAGGCGCGGTTCATGCAGCCGAGCATGCCGAGGCCCAGCACATCGACCTTCATGAACTTGAGGGCATCGATATCATCCTTGTCCCATTCGATGATCTGCCGGTCTTCCATCCGCGCGGGCTCGATCGGCACCAGGTCATCCAGCCGGTCCTGGGTCAGCACGAACCCGCCGGGATGCTGCGAGAGATGGCGCGGCGTGCCGATCAGCTGGCGCGACAGCTCCAGCGTGAGCTTCAGCCGATGATCATCGGCATTCAAATTGAGGCTCTCAATCTGCTCCCGGGATATTCCGTCCATCGACCAGCCCCAGACAAGGCCGGTCAGCATCTTGGTGAGATCTCGCGGCAGGCCCAGTGCCTTGCCGACCTCGGCCACCGCGCCCCGCGTACGGTAGCGGGTGACCACCGCGGTCAGCGCCGAGCGGGTGCGGCCATAGGTCTCATAGATCCACTGGATGATTTCCTCACGCCGCTCATGTTCGAAATCTACATCGATGTCCGGCGGCTCCTTGCGTTCGCCTGAGACGAAACGCTCGAACAGCAACTCATGCTTGATGGGATCGATCGAGGTGATGCCGAGCATGAAGCAGACACAGCTGTTCGCCGCCGAGCCGCGCCCTTGGCAGAGAATGCCGCGCCGTCGGCTCTCCGCGACGATCGCATGGACGGTCAGGAAATAGGGCGCATAGCCCAGCTGATCGATCAGCCGCAGCTCGTGCGCGATTTGCTTGCGATAGGCCTCGGGCAGACCATCGGGAAACATCTTGGCGGCAGCTTCGCTCGTTAGCGCCGCCAGCGCCTCCTGCGCGGTGCGGCCTTCCATCACCTGTTCATAGGGATATTGATACCGGATTTCGCCCAGATCAAACCGGCACGCAGCGGCGATGTCAGCGCTGGCCTGGATCGCGTCAGGAAAGGCGGCGAAGCGCCGTTCCATCTCCTCCGGCGATTTCAAGTTGCGGTCCATGTAACGCTCGCGCCTGAAGCCGAGCTCATCGATCGTGGTCCCCGCGCGGATCGCAGTCATGACGTCCTGCAGTGGCCGCGCTTCGGGCGTGTGATAGAGGATTTCCCCCGTAGCGACACTGCGCACGCCCGCCTGACGCGCCATGGCATCAAGCCCGTGGAGACGGGCAAGATCGTCCGGGCGGCGACGGAAGGACAGCGCCATATAGGCGCGGCGGCCAAAGACATTTCCCAAATCGGAGAGGTTGGCGAGCGTCTGGCTGTCAGGCAGGTCCAGCACCAGGATGGCGATCAGACCCTCGGCATGGTTCACAACATCAGCCCAGTCGAGCAGGCAGCAGCCTTTGCCGCCGCGTGCCTTGCCGAGCGAGAGCAGGCGGGTCAGGCGCGACCAGGCGGGCCGGTCGGTCGGATAGAGCAGCAAGGCGCGGCCGTCGGTGAGATCTACGCGCGTGCCCGCTATCATCCGGACCTGGGTCGCCTTCTGCGCCTCCCATCCGCGCACTACGCCCGCCACGCTGCCGCAGTCAGCAAGGCCAAGTGCCTTGTGGCCAAGCAAGGCAGCGGCCGAGAACAGCTGCTCGGGCGAGGAAGCGCCGCGCAGGAAGGAGAAGTGGCTGGTCACCTGCAGCTCGACATAGCGGGCCATCAGCCGAACATCCCGTGCATGTACCAGCTCAAGTCGCCGGTCTGCTCATTTACGCCATCGCCGCGGCGAAACAGCCAGAAGCGCTCACCACCTTGCGTCTCCACCCGGAAATAGTCCCGCACGGCCCAGAGCTCCTTGTCATTGCGCCACCACTCGCCGTGGATCCGCTCCGGGCCATCGCCCGCGACCACGCGGTAGGCGGTGCCGCGCCAGGTGAAGCGGCGCGGCGGATGATCGGGGAGCAGCGCCACCACATGGGAGAGCAGTTCCGGCCGTTTCAGCATGCGCACCGGCCGCTTCCATGCCGGCCAGCCTGAAGGTTTTGCCAGCGCCTCGACCCGCTGAACGGCGCGCTCGGGGACATCGCTCTCTTGGGACGACAGGCGGAACGGCGCGTCGGGCTCAATCCTTCCGGCGAGCTGATCAATCAGAGGTGCAATGTCCGGCGGCCTGTCGCTGGTGCCAAGACCAGCCTCCAGCGTCTGCGCTTTAAGTGCCTCGACGCGCGGCGCGGTCAGGCTCATCGCTTCTATGCCAAGCCGTGGATCAATCCGCTCGACCCGCATACCAAGCATGCGCTTTAAATGCTTGGGCTCTCGCGTCGCGCGCGACGTACCGATCGCCACATGCTGCTCGCTGCCATCAACGATTTGGCAGGTGAGATGGGCGGCTCGCAGCCCGAGACCTCTCTCCTGAAGCTGGACTACAAGATCATCGACCAGATCGCCGATGACCTGGGTGATGGCTTCAGCCGTGCCGATCGGTTCAAGCAGCTGCCGCTCCACCCGCGGTGCTTCGAACGGCACGACCGGGACGATCGGCTCAGCAACCAACCCGCGCGCCTGATCGAGGCGGCGGACGGTGGCCAGCCCGAGGCGCTTGGCCAGAGGCGCGCGCGGCATCGGGTAGAGATCCGCGATCCGCTCCAGCCCAAAACGGGCGGCGGACGCCAACGCCTCAGGCTCAAGCCGCAGCGCTGCGAGCGGCAGGTCCGCAATCGCCTCGGCTTCAGCGCCGGGCGGCAGCCGCGTGATGGCTTGGCCGCTATAGCGCGCCAGTGCATGGGCAGCGCCCGGCGTGCCCGCGACAGCGATGCTGGCGGTAAAGCCCAGCCGCTCAAGGAAGCGCAGCAGACGTTTGCAGAAACGCGCCTCGCCGCCGAACAAGTGGGTGGTGCCGGTAAGGTCCAGCCAAACGCCATCGCTCCCCGATAGGCAGGCGGTTGGCGTCCAATGGCTGACCGCATGGAGCGCGAGCCGGTCGAGCCAGGCGCGATCGGCGTCGGGATCGGCGTCTCGCACATCGAGGTCGGTCACCAGCGCCCGGGCATGAGCGGCCGCCATGCCGGGACGCAGGCATAATCCTAGCGCCACCGGGCAGGCGGCGGTTACCACATCGCGCTGTCCCGTCCGGGAAGCCAAGATCGTCGGCTTACCCCACAAGCTCTTCCAGCTGAGCGCTGGCGCCAAGCAAACGCTGGCGCCGCCTTCATCGGCCGGCATGGCCCTGAATGGATGTTCGGCCGCCTCGCTGCGGCGCCCCATCTCGCGCATGGTCGGGCGCTGGTGGGCAGGCAGTGCGTCTATCTCGCTTTGGCTTGGCCGTTGCCCGTCCTCCCGTGCCCAGCGCGCACCCGGCCGCCACCCGCCGCCGCGGGGCACCGAGCAGGCTCCAGGACTGTCGTCGATGGGCGCGGCAAAGCGAGGAGCCAGCGACGTCGCGGCCTCAGGCCGCCTGACTGGCCGCTCCAGCTGCGCCAGGCGCTCGACCCGGCGGAGCCGTTCGATCGCGAGCTGGGGCAGGTAGAGCGAGGCGACCCTGGGCATCGCACGCATCCAGTTCGAGGGAAAAGGGATTGCCGTTCCGCTGGCGGACCAGCTCGACCGACCAGCGCCCGCGTCCGACTCCGGGGTGGGGAAGGGGGGGCGAAGGCACACAGCCAATCCGCCAGCGGGTCATGGCGGCCGACAGCCCGCTCAACGGGCAGTGGTCGCGGGCGCGGTGGCGGCGGTACAGCAGCATCGGCGTCTTTCCGTCGGAAGCGGCCAGCTGAAGCCGACGGGTCGCTGTCTGGTCAGCCGACTTCACCTCGGCGACAACGCAGGCGAGCGACCCATCGCGCAGCGCATCCTCCGCCATGGCGAGCACCGCGCTGTCGCTTGTGCCTTGGGCGTAGAGGAGCTTGTCTGGACCAAGTCCCACCTGTTGAAGCCCCGGTGCATAGAGGTCGAACCTGGTGACGGCCCAGAAGACGGTGAAACCCTGTTTGGACGCGAAGCGCGCCGCTATGCCAGCGACGAACAGCGTGGACGCCGCATCATCATTGAGCGTCGGGCAAGCTGCCGCGACCTCGTGCAATGCCGCGCCATCCAGCCCGCCCTCGGCAAGCCGCTCATCAAGCGCGGCTATGCCGAAGGGCAGGGCAGGCCCGCGTTCGCCGCGCGCCTGCGCCAGCTCAGCCAGCAGGGCAGCAAGTGGCGCGGTCCGGCGCGGTTCAGAGGAGGAAGCAAGGCAGGCCATGGGATCATATCGACTCAGATGTTCCCTTTATGTTCCAGCGCGACAAGATTCGTCAAGCGGGTTGAATCCTGTTTTTACGGGCCTTGTTCTTGCACCGCTCAGCGCGCCAGCATGTGCTGGGTTGCAGTATCCCGCTCTCCGTTGAACCAGCGATCAAGCGCGTCAGCAAACAGCGGATCGGGCGCCGCCCCTTCGAACAGGGTGAGGGATGAGCGCAGCTTCATCGCATCGATGCCGCCGAACACGGCAACCGGATCCTTGGCCTGCCAGCTGCTGCAGTGCTTCGACACATTCGCGATAGCGAGGGCCGAGCAGGTCGTGATCGAGATAGGCACGCGCTTCGTCAAGCGAAGCAATCCCGTAATAATGTGCGGTCGGGCTTTGCCCTAAACCACGCAGCTGCGGGAAGACAAACCACATCCAGTGCGAGCGCTTCGCTCCAGCGCGGATCTCGGCCAGAGCGGTTGCGTAGCTGTTCGCCTGGGCCTCGACGAAGCGGGCGAGGGTGGCATCGTTGGTCATCAGATCAGTGCTCCCTGGGCTGGCGGAGTGCCGTACACCTGGGTAACCGGCAGGCTGCCTTGCGGCAGCCAGCGCAGCATGTCAGCAGCAGGGACTGCCGGATCGAGCCAGTCGGCCCATCGATCGCGCGTCAAGGGGATGATCTGCCGGTGATGGTAGGGCGCGACATCAGGGCCTGCCTCCATGGTGAGCATGGTGAAGGCTTCGCCTTTGGGGCTCTCCCGCCAAATGCCCGCGATGCAGAACCAGCGGTGATTGGCCATGGTGAACAGCCATTTGTCGAGTCGCTTCTGCCTGGGCTCGACGGGATCAGTGAACTCGTAAAAGCCGTCGGCGAGGATGAGGCAGCGGTTGGAGGTAAACTCGCGTCCTTCCGAGCGGAAATTATAGACCGGCTTGCCCTTGGGACCTGGCCAGCTCCAACGCCGGTTGACCAGCTCGCCTGATCCGCGATCCCCCTCGATGGATCGGACGATCGGCGCAACATCGGTAATCTTGATGTCCTGCCGCGCGGGCACGTTGGGCTTGCCCTCGGGCATTGTGATCTTGATCTTCAGATCCTCGAAGTCCTCGGCGATCGAGGCGATATCGACCTCCAGTCTATAGTCGTTGCACATCGCTCGTCCTTCCCGCCAGCGCTTGCCCCTTTCTCATGTTCCTTGTATGTTCTCATTATGGACTCGAATGCCACCCCTTTTGACTCCGACGCGCTCGGAAGCCGCCGCGCCATCATCCGGCGCAATCCAGATGACGTCCAAGAAATTGAGATGATCGAGGCGGCCTGGGGTTCCAACCCGCGCTTCAGCGATGGCATCCGCTATGAGTTCATCCGCTCGGAAGGGCGCACATTCCCCACCAACCGCTGCCTGGTGCCGGCGTCGGAATTTCATATTCGCAATGGCGAGAAGAAATTTCGCGTGCGCCTGGAGGATGGCAACTTCTTCTATCTCGCGGCCATTTGGGAACCTGCGATGGGCGACTGGCCGGTCAGCTACCGCATCATCACGGTGGACGCGAATCCGGAGGTCATGCGCTATCAGGAGCGGCACGGCGCAATCATCCAGCGCCGGCAGGTCATGCGGTGGCTGGATGACAGGGTGTCTGAAACTGATATGCTGCTGACGCCCCCTGCGCATTTCTTCACGATCGAGGAGATATTCACCAAACCCGTGCAAACAAGTCTGGCGTTCTGATAGGGTCGGCGCGCATCTCCAGTGCCGCGACAGCTGCTAACCCTATTGGCGGAGCCGAGCATGTTGCGGGATCGCAGCGCCCCCATTGCGGCATGGGTGGCGGGATTGTGGCAGCACCATTAGAGGATCTGTATCGCTTCGACCGGCCTTATCCTGCCGATCGACCCACGATTGAGCATAGAAGCACGCCGTGGCTCCGGAGGCCAGGCAGCGACACGGCAGCCCTTCCATTGCTCTAGCGGGAAACCGCCGAACGATCGGGCGTTGTACCAGCGGAGGTGTACCATGGCTGACGACAAAACACGCAAAGGTCCGCAGGATGCCAACCGCATCTCGCTTAGCGAAGATTACGAAGTGCAATATTGGACCAACCGATTCAGCGTCTCGCGCGCGCACTGGAAGCGGCGGTCAAGAAGGTCGGCAACGGCGTTGATCAGGTCTCTGACTACCTAAACACCAATACCGATTAGCAGCCTCAACCCTGGGCGGCCGTATTGAAAAGCGCGCGCAACCTGTGGCGAGGCCGTGAAACAACGCCTTTATGATCAGCGACCGGCCTGCCGTTCGGTGTTCACCACCTCGGCCACCGCCACATAGCTTTCCTAAAAGTTCCAGCTGTCGGCCGTCAGCGAACACGACCAGCGTCCCATCGTTGCTGACCTGGAAATAACCCATCTGATCCCAAGTTGATGGTGACAGGACTGCCGCCGCACAGGGAAATTCAGCGATCAGGGCTTCTTACTTCTCCGGCACTGAACCTGTTTCGGACCTTTCCGTTGCGGCGGCCGTTGGAAGGGTCCAACGCAAGGAGATTGCCATGAGCACTGAAAGCACGATCAGCACGTTGAACAATCTCATCAAGACGACGCTGGATAGCATGAAAGGGTTCAAGGACGCGGCGCAGGACGCTGAAAGCACCCAATTCTCCGCCATGTTTGCGGACTTCGCGCGCGAGCGCAGTGAAGTGGCAACCGCTCTCCAGGCGGAGGTGAGGCGGCTCGGCGGCAACCCGGAAGACGACAGTAGTTTCCTCGCTGCAGCCCACCGGACATTCATGGACTTGAAGCAGGCCTTCACTGGTAAGGACGACAAGGCAATCATTCAGGAGGTCCAACGCGGCGAAGATTACATCAAGGGCAAGTTCGAAGCCGCGCTGAAGGAAACTGATCTTGATCCATTATCCCGCTCAGTGGTGGAGCGGGCCTACCAGTCGGTGAAAGCGGGACATGACCGCGCCAGCGCGCTGAAGCACAGCATGGGATGAGGGTGGAGGCCGCTTAAGGCAAGGCCGGATAACAACACCGGATCTCGCGGTGCTCCAGCGGGGAAAGTTGGGGCACCGCGAGTACGGCTCCAAAAGCCTCTCTCTCCGGTTGGAGACGAAGCAAGTTTGGGTCGCCGGATATGAAGTGTGCATCAACCACGAGCGGATCAATTATCCCGAAGGGGTAAAACCGCAGACTCGGTTAGCACACCCGAATTTCCTCAATCAATTTTCGACTGACGACTTGCACGCCGAAAAGGATGGTGAGTATAGTTTGGCTACCTGAGCAGTTGATTCGAAGGCAATACTTCGATGCGTGGCGACGGTCATGCTTTCGCCATGGCAATATACAAATTGCCGGGCGTGGAGGTATGGATGCCTATCTCAAATCGGTCGTTCGCGACACCGGAAAAGGCCGCAATCTATCGCGCTTACATCAACTCCTCTTCCTGGTATGCGGCATGTGAAGCGGGTCATTTCTTCTGGGCCGGACCCGATCGGCTTACATTCGCCGAGGCGGAAGCCGACGCCATCAATCATAATCAGCGGAAACATGGTTGCGAGCATCCTGCTATCGTGTTGTGCAACCTGGATGGTGCATTAAGTGATGAGCGCGCCGCATCGTGAGATAACGGGTGCAGGACGGCTTTTAGTTGGAGGAGCAGCTCGTGCCCCGGCACTTCATGGTGCAGCATAGGGCCAAGTCGCCACACGTCCACTATTTGTCCGGATAAGGGACAGATCCCGCGGAGCGTGTCGCGGCAGCCGACGGAAGCCGATCTGCGCCATGCGCGGGAAGCTCTGGCGATCGCTATCGAGACAGCCCAATCGCCTGATCTTGTGGTTCGGGCGAACAAAAAATGGCCGGATATCAAAGAGCAATATGAAGGGTGTCCGCCCATCAAATTCAGTCCGCTTTCGACCCAGACGAAATCTATTGTGAATGGCGAAAACGGATCGCGGCTTAGGCTCAGAGAGATCTTCCTCGATGAGACATGGAGAAAAGAGAAATTGCGTCAGCAAATCTGGTCACGCCGCATTTTTTCATGATACGTGTCCGGTATGTCTCTATTGTTCTGATACTAAGATTGAGTTCAACGGCTGCGGCTTCATTGCTCTTGTTCAGTTCAAGGGAGCGAAGAATGTCGAGTTCTCGCTTGGTCAGTTTTTGAAGGCAAGCTTCGGCACGGTCTTTCTCCTTCTGTAGTGCTGATCGAGAGAGCAAAAGGGTCGAAGCTTGCTCGACCGTCTCCAGAAGAAGCGTCTTAGAAAAAGGCTGTTCAAGAAAATCATCCGCGCCCTGCTTGATGACTTGCACTGCTATTTGAATATTCGCATGGGCCGATGTGGCTATCACAGCGATATCTTTCCGTTCAAACACCAGCTGCGTGAGGATTTCGATGCCCGTTTTGTCCGGGAGAAAAAGTTCCACGATTGCGACGCCAGGAGGAAGGTGGGTCAGAGCTTCGAGGAAGTCGCTACCGGCCGCAAATGGCGTCGCGTCATACTGCTCGGCACGAAGCATTGCGACCAGATTACGGCGTATGCCAGCGTCGCCCACGACGATGAAAACAGAACATTTTGCGCTCATTGTGAACGACTGATCTCCCCCCTTTGCGCTAAACGCCGTTTTGCAGATTTGGTTGCGGGAAAATTGAGCCCTATTCTCTAAATCCCGCTTTCAAAGAATATTCCCGCCATGCCGCCGCTCGACCATTGCACCCGGCCCATGCGAATGCCCCGACCGCGGCTTTTAGAGCGGTTTTCGACCGTTTTGAATCGATGAGGGATTTCCCTCCGGTCTGATTTGTGATTCAGAATCTGTGCTGGTGAAGGAGGCCGGCATGGCTGGGTCACCCTCTGTCGATGGATTTGCGCACGCGGCTTCTGGCGGCGATTGATGGCGGGCTGAGTTGCCGAGGAGCGGCGGCGCGCTTTGGGGTTGCGCCATCGACAGCCATTCGCTGGCAGGCGCAGCGTCTGGAAACCGGCGCCTTCGCTCCCAAGCCGCAAGGCGGCGACATGCGATCCCGCCGAGTGGAGGAGCGAGCCGCCGATATCCTGGCCTTGTGGGAGGCGCGCAAGGACATCTCGCTCGAAGAACTGCGCATTGCCTTGGCCGAAGCGGGCCTGACGGTGTCGGTTGCCGGGCTGCACCGCTTCTTCGCCCGACGAGGCATGACGCGCAAAAAAAGACTGGGCATGCCATCGAGCAAGACCGCCCCGACGTCCTGAGGCAGCGCCACGACTGGTTCGAGAACCAGGTCGATCTGGAGCCGGAACGCTTGGTGTTTATCGACGAGACGTGGACCGCCACCAACATGGCCCGCAGTCACGGCCGTTGTGCCAGAGGCGAGCGGTTGCGGATGGGATACCCGCATGGCCATCGCAAGACCACCACGCTCGTCGCGGGCCTCCGCATGAGTGGCATGGTCGCGCCGATGGTGCTGGACGGTCCGATCAACGGTGACTGGTTCGAAGCCTATGTCGCGCAGGTTCTCGTACCGGAGCTGCGGCCTGGCGACGTCGTCATCATGGACAATCTGTCGAGCCATAAGCGCCCCGCTGTCCGCGACCGGATCGAGGCGGCAGGGGCAGCGCTGCGCTTCCTGCCGCCCTACAGCCCCGACTTCAACCCGATCGAGAAGGCCTTCTCTCGCCTCAAGGCCATGCTCCGAAAAGCAGGTGAGCGCACCGTCAGCGGCCTGTGGGGCCTCATCGGCAGGCTCGTGGACATCTTCCAGCCCGCCGAATGTGCCAACTACTTCAGCTCGTGCGGCTATGATCCAAACTGATCGAAAACCGCTCTAACCAGCAGCCTGATACCTTCCCTGAGGCCACCGGCCTCTATCATCATCCCTTCAATCGACAGATTTCGGATCGTCCCGACCATCGCCGGCGCTGACGTAACAAGCGTAGCGGACATGTCCACCGAGACACGAGACTCTCTTGGTTGATCGGCGGGCGCCAGTTGATCGATCAGAGTTTCATGCCCGCCAAGCCAAAGCAGCGGCTCCTCCATCAGCAAACCGCACTGGCTGCCGTTCGTCCATCGGACTTCGGCGGTGAGGTAATCCAATGTATTGAAACTGACATGCACCTGGTCGCGCAGGCCTAAAGTGAGTGCGCTCCGGCCGCTCAGGCCTTGGCTCGAGACATTCGTGATCGACAAGCTGGCTTCTTCAAGTACGGGGTAAAGCAAAGCTGATTTGAACACAGTCCGACGAGCATGACGGCGCAGATCCGCGCCGTCGCCATCGGTCCTGAACGCCTCGATTTTCTGTTCAAACATGGCAGACCTCCCATTTTGGGAGGGGCGCTAGGGCTGCAAGTCTAAGGAATAGGCGCTGCCCCATGTCGTATTTTTACGATGGTGGCGCTGATTGCCTGTTAACCACGAATCGGCAAAAGGGGGTTCTTCGATCGGTCCTTTCCTCCCCCAAGGGAGGGCCACCGGGAAAGGCGAGGCGTACTAAACGGTCCCCACCACGCGCCTCGCCTTTACTCCTTTTGTACAGATGTCCTATAGCGATAGGATGTTCGACAGATGGTTTTATATAAGCACAAGTCGGTTAGAGCCCCTGCAGGCCGATGATCATGTGCGAGAGATCGTTAACAGCTCGATACCGCGAAACCGGTCTTTAGGCGTGACAGGGGCGCTTATGTTCACCGGGCAGCGCTTCTCGCAATATCTTGAAGGTTCGCCGGCTGCCATCGCCGAACTTAAACAAAGCATCCTTCGAGATTCCCGTCACGAGGATGTTCGAACGCTTGCCGCTGGACCTTATGAGGTTCGACGATTTCTGACCTGGACTCTCGCATATGCAGGCCCCTCGCGTTTCATGGCTTCCAAGGTGGAATGCGCGCTGAACGATGCACTTCAAGGCGATGTCGATAATATTGAAATGTTGGCCGAGATGCTCGCGGGGCTCGCAGTCGAGGGACATGGCTGATCCGGGCCAAGACGGGAGGTGCTACATATTAGTTCACCCCAATCGGATCGGCGGTACCGTCAGGGTCCCGAGTAGCTTGGCCTCCCGCCGCTGGTGGAGTCCCACCATGAAGGAGCAATATTCCCGCGAGATGCGGCGCGGCCATCGATGTGCCGGAGAGGGTCGCATAAGTTCCGTTTTTATAGGTGGACAGGACTGAACTGCCGGGCTCGGCATAATCGATCGGCGGATTGCCCCAGTTGGAGTAGCGCGCGAAAACGCCCTTACTGTCGATAGCCGAGACGGTATAGATGCGTTCGCATCCCGCTTCGGCGCAACCTGCGCGCGCGGGCGAATAGTTGCCTGCATTCGCAGAACTGTTGCCCGCGGCAATAGCAATATAAAATCCGGACTTCGCCGCGTTCACTACCGCCTGATCAAGTGTAGCCAGCGGATCCGTGATAAGGCTGAGGTTTATCACGTCCCCTGGTGCGCCGTTAGTGATGACATGGTCAATACCCGCGATTACATCGCTGTCAGATCCATTGCCATATTGATCGAGCACGCGAACAGACACTAGGCGCGCACCCGCCGCAACACCAACCACGCCGAAGCTGTTATTGATGGCTCCGATAATCCCCGCAACATGAGTGCCGTGGCCATTGGGATCATTGGCAACCGCTCCGCCGGCTATGAAGTCGACGTTTCCGGTGCCGGAAACATTGAGATCAGGATGGTTGCGATCGATGCCGGTGTCGATGATCCAGGCGGTACCACTGGAGTTTGCCCCGCCGCCCACTCGCTTGACGCCCCAAGGCATGGTTTGGGACGCAGCACCCCCACCCGGAGGACCTCCGCGTGTGCTGATCTCGCCGACCAGGGTCGGAGGAATGGACGCGACACGATCTTGAGTGCAGCCGCTGATCAGCCGATTCTTCGCCAGCAACTTCTGCACCGCTGCCGCCGGCATATGAGCAGAAAAGCCGTTCAACGCACGGCTGTAAACATGTTTGATGCGGCCACCGACTGCCGCAACAGATATGCGGGCCTCTGACCCAGAACTGATCGGTCCAGGCGTAAAGGTGCATATGTAACTGTTAGGGATTGGATCCCCTGCCTTCGCCAGTCCGGTCGCTGGAGCTGATAGCAGCGCGATGGCGCTGATGACGGAGACCTTCCTGGGCATGACCTGTGTTTCGCTCTCAAGATCTGCTGATGTCCCGATGATATAACAGTCACACACGGGCCACATCCGGCGGACGGTATAGGCCAAAGGTTTGACTGGGGCGTTGGGGGGTCCCTGCAACAAACGCCCCGCTGATATAAACCAGAAAGCCCGCGTCGGCCTGGACACGGGCTCCCGGGGGCAAAGCCCTTAACCAGGTCAGTAATGGGCGGGCAAGATCGCCACCATATGCCCTCAGCGATAGTCCGGAATATCGTTGTCCCCCAGATTGCTTAGGATGTGCGCCCATCCCCGCAATGTTTTTGGAAATCGGGGTGACCGCACCGGGCTTCTTCAAGATGTCGCCATACCGACCTGGAACTCGCAGGTGATTGCGGGTCGGGGGGAGCATCAGAATGATTTGAGAGCCTTGGCATGCCGCCAGCGGCAAAAAAGACCTGCCGGTATCTTCCTCGTTAGAATTTGAGGCACTGCCTCAACAGGAAACGGCTTAAACCTTTGGGCCGCGGCGGCAATCCGGTTGGGAATTCTTACGATGGGTTCTGCCCATCCCGTATTTACGAAGCTAGCCACCACCGAATGCCTGCGCTGTCGTGTTCCTCCGTCACGAGCTTGCGGGTTCGTAAGCATGCGCGATGGGCCAGGCTCTCCCCTGTGGCGAGGCCCAGAAGTCCCTTATGTATCTCTCGCTTGAACAGGGCCGGGAAAACGTCGATCGCTCTTTTGGGTGTCGCGAGGAGGGCAAGCAATTTTTCCAGGCCGGTTTCATGCCCTTCGAGGAGAGCGTCAATGCGTGTATGCAGCCCGTAAAATGGCTTGCCATGCGAGGGCAGCACCAGCACATCGTCGGGCACGCGTGCGCGGATCGCCTTGAGCGTTGTCAGCCAGTCGGTCAGGGGGTCTGCCTCGGGTTCCAGAGGCTGCACCGAAACATTGGAGGAGATTTCCGGCAGCACTTGATCGCCCGAGATCAGCAGTTTCGCTGCGGGGCAGTAAAGCAGAGCATGTTCGGGTGAATGACCGCTACCAACAACCACGATCCACTCGCGACTACCGATCAGCAGCCGTTGAGCATCCTCCAGCGCCTGGAAGCTGTCAGGCAGCGGGTACACCGCTTTACCAAAATCTCCGAAGCGGGCCCGATAATGATCGAGCGCGTCCTCATCCCAACCCACTGCCTGGTAAAATTGAATGGCCTCTTCGGGAGCCTCTTGCCCGGTGTAAGAGGTAAGCACGCGGAGAGTGAGATATTCCAGCCGCGTCATCCAGAGGCGCGCAGGCTGTTTCTGCGCCAGCCAGCCGGCCATGCCGCTATGGTCCGGATGGAGGTGAGTGACGATGATCCGGTGGACGGGGCGGTTGCCTAACGTTGATGCGAAGGCCCGCCGCCATGCCGCTGCAGTTTCGGTATTCCGTAATCCTGTATCGACGATGGTCCAGCCATCGCCATCTGCCAGTGCCCACAGGTTGATCGCTTCAATCTTACCGTCCATCGGCATACGCAACCAGAAGACGCCGTCAGCTACTTCGGTCGCGCTACCGTCGCCAATCTCAGGCAAAGCTAGCGGGGGATAGAGTAGATCAACCATAGCGTACCTCGATGTGGCCTTTGCATTTGCACGTGTCCACCGCAACGGCAAGGGCGTTGGCGAAGGAGAGGCGTTTGACACCGGAAGGTTGTAACGGGCCGTTGTTGAGAGGCGAGCGCTTAAGGCTGCTCCTCTGGACTAGAGGCGGGGGAATCTTGGACGAAGCGCTGGGCGCTTTGGCTTGGCTTACCTCACCAAAGCCGCGTTCGATGCGACCCACGCTGCTTTCCTGCTATCGCCATGAACAAAAAAATGGCCGGTCAATTGACCGGCCTATTAAGTTTTAGGAGAGGATGCCTGAAAGGCAGGTCCCCTCTGTCATCGCTCGACCCCGGCCGCAAATGCATCCACTAGAGAGGCGAATGCGTTTTGTGCAACCGTATTGATCGTGCCGACGGCCAGGCCATTGCGTGGCAAGAGCGTCGGCGGCATAGGCGGCGCCATGGACGCCAAAACCAACGCCACGATTCTGCGCGTGATAGAGCGCGCGCCCCTTTGGTTGCGTCATGATCTGGAAGCGAAGGATGCCGCTGTTCGCCGCCGTGCAGAAGAGACACTGGCTGCGATGATCGCTGACGGCCTCGCCAATGAAGGCGACGCTCATACAGAAGACTAGCGCTGAGCTATGCTCGCGTTGCGGCCACAACAAGTGGATGCTGAAGAATCAAGAATTTAGTGCATCACCGCGGGAGGGCGCAGCGCTGCCAGAGCACGGACCTGACTGCGGGCATTGAACTCATCGCTGACGCAGATCGCTTCAGCATGGCTACTGCGGATCATATCATTTAATGCATGATGCGTGTCGTGCTTCGCGGGCGGCAACAAACAGTCGGCGTCGTTTGACGTTCTCATTCTTGCTCTCCTGTAGAGTCGTTGGGCGGGGATCATAGTGCGGCTGCCGTCTGTGGCAAACCGCATTAGGCATCGGCACGTGCGCGATGTCCTGCCCCCCTATGTCGTCGGCAGTAATCCGCAATTTCAGGTGCGAAGGAAGCGTTGAAGGCCGATAAAGGCTTTCCCTGATCTGGGCGCCCCGCCTTCTCCTCTTGGAAGGCGGGGTTTTTATTTAACAGCTGATGGTGGTGGCGACACGCATGCGCCCTCGGCATGCGTTCGCATAGACTGGCCGAACGGCACCGACGTTGTTAACGTGAACAGCCGATTGGCAGTGGCAGGTGTGTCACTTTACCGGGTGATGAAGTGACATATGGCCGTGGGGAAGGCGCCCAGCAATGTGGACGCCCCTTTTGGCTTAGCCGTTCAGCTGATCTTTGACCGCCTTTGCAGGGGTGAAGGTCAGCTTCCTGGAAGCAGCGATCTGGATCGTCTGACCATTTGCCGGATTGCGGCCTTCGCGGGCAGGGGAATCCTTGACCTTGAACTTGCCAAAGCCGTTGAGGCTGACCTCATTGCCATTGGCAGCGGCATTGGCGATCGCGGTGAAGACAGCGTCAACATATTTGCGCGCATCATTTTTGGTGATGCCCTGTTCGGCTGCAACGGCTTCGGCAAGTGCGCTATTGTTCATGATGATGCTCTCTCAAGAAATGGAGTGCTTTGTGTATCGGCTTTTGCGCTCGCGGCAATGCGTTTCCCCGTGCGGAACGGCCTCTAGGTAAAGTGACACATGCGTTTTTTGTGCATGGGGAGAGGGGGAGGGGGATTCACAGCGAGTCAGCTTGTGCTAGATTCATCTTATGTTCCACCAACCCGACCTCTTCGATCAGTGCGATCCGGTCTCAAGTCTTGGATCCTTGCCTGATCTCATCGACCGCATATCGCAGGTCTCAAAGCGGCCGCGTTACGCGTTCATGGTCCTCAATTTGATCCATAAGGCCGCTGGCGCTGGCGACAGCCTCGGCCCCTATGTGCGCTATGAAGGCGCACTGCTGCCGGTGCGGGATTGGCTTTGCCGCGCCCTCATTCCCCTGGCGCAGCGTGACGGCCGCCGTCGCGCGTTGATCGATGCTGCGCGCGCCGACCTGATAGCGAGCGGCAAACTGCCGGAGGACCCCGCCGCAGCGCAGATGCTGATCGAGCAAGAAGCCCAGGCACGCATTCTGCGATCCGGACGGACCAGCATCAGTCGCGCAGCCTCCGATCTTGTGCGCGCGGGCCTGCTCCGGCGGCACTATAAGGGCTTCCGGGTCGATCATGCCAACCGCGGCGCCCAGCGCGAGGCCGTCTACACGATTACAGCGGACGCCAAGCGCGCGCTGGGACGCCTGCATTAGTCGTGCTGCAGAAAATCACTCACTCGTCAGGGGGCAGATAATCTGTCCAGAAGCCTGAGTCTGGATCAGCGTCCTCCCTATAGCGCTCTTCGCCAGTAAGGACTTTATCTGGCGCAGGGGAGGGGAGACGCGGGATGCCGCCATCGAGGTGCACCCGGATCACCGCCCCGTCGGCTGTGGCCGACTGGAAGATTGGCCTGACATCCTGTCCTTGCCGGATCTTCGCCCCGATCCATCCGCATCGCTCGGCTGACAGATGGCCAAGCTGTATGCCGCGGAAGGAGAAAACCGCAACGGCTGAAGGATCTGCCTTGTTGTTGGGCTCAAGAACGAGCGAAATGGGATCGCCAGGATTGAGCATGCGGATCTCGAACTGACGGTTGGAGCCATCGCTATTTGGATGGAGCGCGCCCACGACAGCGAGGCTCAATTCTTGAGGCATTGGTGATTGCTGAACTGTAGTTGTGTGTAGGCCGTGCTGATCGGTCATTGCCCAGTTCCGCAATGACGGAACTGGGCTGACACTTGCGCTTAGCGCGCGGCGGGCGCTGCGTTCACCGACGCCGCAGCAGCGTCGATTGACTTAGCTTCCTTTGATTTTGTCGCAGGCTTCGGTGCCGCCTTCGGCTTTGCCACTTCCGCTTTCGGCGCAGCAGCCTTTATCGACTTGGCCTTGGAAGCGCCGCTGCGGTCCGCATCAGCTTTCATTGCGCTGGGCGCTGGTTTTTCTTTGGCCGAGAAGATCGACAGCCGCTTGCGCGGTTGTGCCTTGACCTCTGCTTTGTTGCTCTTGGCGCTGACGTTTGCCTTTGGAGTGGGAGCGGCTTCCGCCTTGGCCGCTGCAGGCCTTTTGGCTGCCTTCGGCGCGTCGGCGTTAGCAGGAGTTGGAGCAACGATGGCTTTGGCGGCAGGTGCTGGACGGGCGGGGGAGGGGGCTGTGGCAGTTGCGGGCCCAGCTGCTGTCTTCCTGCCCAGGCCCAGTCGCTCGGCGACCGCGCGGCGCGCGTCGGAATAATTGGGTGCAACCAGGGGATAGGATTTGGGCAGTTTGTAGCGCTCGCGATATTGCTCAGGGGTCAAGCCATTGGTTGCAAGATGCCGCTTTAGCGTCTTGTAGGGCTTACCATCAATCAGGCTGATGATGTGATCAGGCGATGCGATGCTCTTGCGAACGGACACGGCCGGAACATGGTCCGGCGCAACGTCTCGAGCGGGCGCAGCGAGGTCTTCGGTCAAAGCGGCGCGCGTGGTCTTGATCAGCTCAGCGAGGCTCTCGCTTGGAACCGAATTTTTAGAAACGAACGCGCTCAGCAGTTGAACGGTAAGCGCAGTGATGTCGGTGTTGTTCTCGTCAGCCATGAGGATTGACCCGCCTGTTGTGGTGATGGCGCTCTTCTGCACGCAGGACATAAGAAAGTAAATGTCATCATGTATGAGACGGGCCGTGAAGGCTTCTGGCGCCTGATGCTGAAGCGAATTCAACCTGAATTTTGACTGCCGGTGAGACTTGGTTTGGCTAGGGTCGATATCTCTACTGACAACTGCCCATGTTCAGCTCATATGGTTTGGGCGGGGCGGCTAGGAAATGTTGAACATCGTTCCTCGTTGACCCAGCGGTGGATGCTGCCCGCGATAGCAAATCAAATTGTAACGGCACTCTTGATCTGGGAAGCAAAGTTCTTGGACGCAGCTCTGTCACGATTTATGCAAATGGTAAAAGAAGCGCAGCCGTCCACGGTCCTATCAGAGGCGATCGAATACCGAACCCATGCGTGGCGAGAACAGTCGCTCATAGGTTTTCAAAAGATGCGTATCGGTCATCGCTGCGACATAGTCGCAGATCACGCGGAGATCGCCACCCGCCGCTTCGAACTTTGCAAATTCTTCGCGTGGAAGCAGGCGGCCAGGATCCGCCTCCATCGCCTCGAAGACGGCGACGACCATGGCTTGGCCCTTGAACTCGAGATGCTGGACCGCTGGTGACGCGATGACCTCCCGCACGACGAAGCTTTGGAGATGATCGAGCAGTTCGCGTTGGGGCGATGCCACGCGCACGCTCCAGCGCAGCAGCGGTTCGGCAAACTGTTCCCTTTCGACAAACTCCACTGCTGTGAGGAAATGATGGACGAGGCGGCCAATGAACCGCTTGCGCGAAGCGGGCCCGCTGAACAGGCCATCGACAAGCTGACCGAAAACATCGTTTGCGCTCTCGCCCGGATACTTGGCCTTTAGCGCGTCGAGAAATGCCGTGCACTTGTCGTGCAGTGCAGCGGCAAAGGCGTCCTTGGTGACGAGATCGAGCGCGATCGCGTCCTCAAGATCATGCACGCCATAGGCGATGTCGTCGGCAGCATCCATGATCGAGCAATCCAGCGCCTTGTAGAGCGGCTTGCCATGTTTGCCGTGCTGCGGCGCGAAGGTTTGAAAGATATCCCGGTCACTGACGGAAAGTGGGGCCAGGATCCAGTCAACAACATCCTGCTCGCTGTCGAGATAACATTTAGGCGGCTTGCTGAGGCGCCCGTTCAGGATCTTGATGGTGGTCGGGCCGCTGAGCAGCGCGGGGACGAGCTGGGGATGGGCGACGCGGCTGTAAGCGACAGGGTATTTCAGCACCCCAAACATGGTCCGGCGCGAGAGGTTGGCGCCCGCCTGCGCCGAGAAGTTTTCGAGACGAGCGAGGATCCGCAGCGTCTGACCATTGCCTTCGAAACCACCCTTCTGCCGCATGCAGTAATTAAGCGCTATTTCGCCACCATGTCCGAAGGGCGGGTGGCCAAAGTCATGCGTGCAGCCGATCGAGTGGATCGTGCCGCGATCAGGCAGTAGCGGGGTTGCCGGATGAGAGGGGTAGGACTTTTCAAGTTGGCGGGCGATGCCGCCTGCGATTTGCGCAACTTCGAGCGAGTGCGTGAGGCGCGTACGATAAAAGTCGCTGTCACCCAGGTTGAGGATCTGGGTCTTGCCCTGCAATCGGCGGAACGAGGCGGAATGGATCACGCGCGCATAGTCAACGTCACCATCGTCGCGGGCATCTTCGCTCTGGGGCGTCCAGCCTTCGCGGCGTGCCGACCAGGACCCAGGCTCCATCACGAGGTCAGCGGATCACGCGGACTGTAACGCCCGCTGCGTCAGCAACGGTGCGCCATTGCTTATCTGCGGTCAGCGCAGGCAACCCGTCGCGCTGCGCAAGGGCGAGGCAGAAACGGTCGCCGAGTGACAGGCCGACCTTTGAGGTCACTGCGCGCAGGCGCCCAGCGATCGTGGCGAGAGCCCGGTCGGCCTCGACGACGGCCACGGGCAAGGGCTTCAGCATTGCGTCAATCTGCTCGGCAGGCATGCCCGCATGGATGAAGTGGCTGATCACCTCCGCATAGTTGACGCTCAACATGCGCGCATCGGCAATCGCTTCTGCGACCATGTTCGCGCCGGTCTCGGCCCGAAGAAGCGCCAGGAGCGCCGAGGCATCGAGCACCACTTCGCTCATTCGCCGGATTCTTCGCGGCGATGGCGGAGGAACGCATCTACGGATGCTTCGGGATTGTCGCCGGTATATTGCTTCGCCAGTGTCTGCGCGTGCGCGATCGATTGTGCGACGGTACGCAGGATGATGCCGTCTTCAGTTTCCTCGACCAGCAAGGCGCCGCCACGAGTAAGGCCGAGCCTCTTGCGGATATCGGCCGGTAGGCTCATTCGGCCGTTAGGCGTTATCTTGACTTGTACCGTCATGGCGCTGCTCCTGCTCACCTTTCCCAGGACGAAAGGAAAGACACGATAGAACAATCATGGCACAGAATGCAGAATGTGTCACGTTGCTCAGTTTGTACCTCTCTCGATGAAAAATGGCGGTTAGCCGCTGCCGGAGATTGCCCAGGATGGGCTTGTTTATCGGATGAGAAGAGCACCCCTAGTATGCCTCCATTATCCCACAAATTCAGCAGCTGGCTGAATGTGGGATAATGCTCGCGACGGGGAGGAAACATGAGGCCAAGCGCGTGACTTCTTCTCTCACGGCCTGCCTTGTAAGCGATGCTCAAACAAGCTATATAAATGCTCGAAGGAGCATTGCCATGGCTGAGCTGGAGATCGAGCGTCGAAAGCCTTCGGGGCAGGGTGTGCCACCGTTCGCGTATAAAGCGTTGTACCGCGCCTCGCCGGTTGATCGCATTGGGTTCATCAGACGGGGCGTCGCGGCACGTGACCTAAAGCGCTTCATTGCTGCGATGCACGTGGACCAGAAGGTGATGTTCGACGCACTGAACCTCAAGACAGCCACGGTCAACAAGAAGGCGGCGAGCAATCAGTCCTTATCTGCCGAAGATAGCGAGCGGGTTCTTGGCCTTGCCAAGCTGGTCGGCCAACTTGAGGACATGGTGGAGGAGTCCGGTGACGCTAGCGGCTTCAATGCGCCCGAATGGCTCTCGTCCTGGCTACGGCAGCCGCTCCCCTCTCTTGGTGGGGTGAACCCCATCGACCTGCTCGATACGATGGAAGGCCAAGCCCTGGTATCGCGCACCTTGGCGCAGATTCAGAGCGGCGCCTTTGCGTGACAACGTTCTGGCGGATCGCTACCGACACGAAAGCCTATGAGGCCCAAGACCTATCGGGATCTGGGGCCAAGATCACGGGCGGACGCTGGAATGACATCGGCGTTGCTCTTTTATATGCCGCCGGCAGCCGGGCGCTTGCCTGTCTTGAAACCGTTGTTCATCTCAATTCCGGCGGACTCCCCCTCAATCGCTATCTAGTCGAGATCATCGTACCCGACGACCTGCTTAGCGCGGCGGAGATTGCCACAACTGAAAGCTTAGCCGTTGGGTGGGATGCCGAACCGGCAGGCCGCGTCAGCACTTCCTTAGGGTCAGAATGGGCGCGATCCTTGCGAACGGCACTCATGCTCGTACCCTCGGTCATCGTGCCAGAGGAGAACAACCTGCTGATCAATCCAGCGCATCCGGATGCAGGGCGGATCAGCGGCCGGAAGGTTCGTAGATGGACCTACGACCCAAGGCTCGTCCGTGGGGCATAACATGGTGAGCGAACGAGTCTGCACAACCCCAACCAACGACGGCAAAAATCGTTGCCTTGTTTAGGGTTTTAGCGATAACACTTACCTAGGCTGCGGATCAACAATGCTTGGTAAGGTTTGATGAATAGAAATAATCTGGCCCAGGCGGTTCGCGAACGTCTGGCTCGCTATCCCGAACCTCACGCCAACCATTATGGCGTCGTGCCACTTGCACCCCCTGAAGTGGCGTTATCGCTTGGCGCTGCGCAATCCGCACATGAGAGAGCGTTGATCATGCTTGGACGTGTGGAAGCGATGGCTACGCACTTGCCGAGCCCTTATATGATTAGCCGAACTCTGAGCCGACGCGAAGCCGTGGACAGCTCGGCGATCGAAGGAACGAACAGCACCCTCGATGAGCTCCTGGCAATTGAGGAGGAGGATGACGACGCTCGTGACGCGGTTCACCAAGTGCGGGATTATGCGCTGAGTCTTGATCGCCTGCTGCCTCGCGCGGCAGCTGAAGGCATCGATGTTTTCACTGTGCAGACAATCATGGAACTCCACCGTGCGGCAATGTTGCACGATCCGGACTATCCCGATGAGCCTGGCGCTCTGCGGGAAATCGTCGTCTGGATCGGCGGGACGGGGCACATAGCGACATCCACTTATAATCCAGCTCCGCCGGACCATGTGAGAGCCTGTCTCGAACAGACAGCCGCTTATATGCGTTGCGAGGGTATGCAGGCCATGACGCAAAGCCTCATAACCCGTATGGCGGTTGCTCACGCGCATTTCGAAGCTGTTCACCCGTTCCGCGACGGCAACGGCCGTGTCGGTCGTCTGTTGCTGCCGATGATGATGGCGGCGGAAGGACAGGTGCCGCTTTACCTCGCGCCCTATATCGCTGCAAGTCGCGAAGGCTATTATTCAGGGCTGAGAATGGCCCAGCAGCGACTGGAATGGGCGCCTCTCATAGGGTATCTGTCCGACGCTGTAACTGGAACTGTGGAAGAGCTCCTCGCAACGCGTGGCGCGCTCGACACCTTGAAGGCGGAATGGCACAATCGACGGAAGTTTCGGGCAAAGTCCGCAGCGCTGCGGGCGCTTGATCTCCTCATTGACTATCCCGTCGTCACCTCGAAGCGGATGGCAAACAAGCTCGACATATCGAGACCGCAAGCCCTTAGCGCAATCGATCAACTGGTTGAGGCAGGTATCCTGTCAGAACGAACCGGTTACGCCCGCAACCGGATTTTCACAGCGTGGGAGGTCTTAGCGATCGTCAACCGGCCATTTGGCAGCGATCCCGGCCCAAGGCCCTGAATCCCGATCTGCTGCGCCAGTTCCGCTTTGATAGCCGCCCGGCCAGAACAGACATTTTTGGGCCATGACGTGGCGGCGACATTCAGATAGAGCAGTCGTTCATGGCGTGCCTCCCTGAAAAAGTGATCAACCCTTATAAAACCAAGGATTTCGCACTTCGAGATAGAATCCACTCTTACACTGAAATGTTCGGACCGGTTAGAAAAGACACTATCTGTCCCGGATAGAAATGACACCATTAATGACAGCAGGGGCTGCGTGGAGCCCTCGGCTTAGCGCAGCGCAGACCCTGCTGATGGCGTGAGGTTGAGGGGATGAGCATGGACCCGCTGCGCAGGCAGCGGGCTCGGTCAGCGCCGCTTTAGCGTGCCTTCACGAACTCGAGCGTGCCGCGCGCCCGTAACTCCGCCTGGCTGAGCCGTGGGCCGCGTTTGAGCTTGGGACGGCCTAACCGGCGCCGATCGATTTTCGCTGGCGCCTCTGGCTCGGGGAACAGATGTGTGGGCTGGTCGCGGCGGGCAGGGGCATTGTTGTTCCGCTGCCGGTGATGCGGCGTGATCGCCTGGATCTCCTTTGCCCGAGCCAGCGCCGCATCGAGATGCTTGTTGTCGACGATGGCAGGTTGATTGATCCGGGGCATCTTGTCGAACAGGCTATAGGGGAGGGAGCGCCCCTCGTGCCGGATCTCCACCGTGCCATTAGGATATTCACAAACATCCACGCGCTTGCGCGCCAGCTCCTTGCTGATTGCGTTCGGCTCCAGAAGGAACAGAACCTTGTTATAGTGCAGCGTCAGCGCAGCCGTGACTGTTCTCTGTTCGCGCCAGACCATGACGGAGTGGAGATTATCCCGCGGTGCCAGAGGGCGGTGCAGATCACGACTGTTTGCTGCCGGGCGAGCGAAGCGCGCATTATGGGTCGTCTGGTAGCTGCTCAAAAAGCTATTGGCTTCTCCGATTGAGGAGATACCCTCCAGTCGCATCGCCTTGACGAGCCGATCCTGCAGCGTGCCGTTCGCCCGTTCGACCCGACCCTTGGCCTGTGGCGAGTTGGCACAGATGATCTCGATGTTCAGCGCGTCCAGCGCACGCCCGAAATGCGTCATGCCATCGCCCTTCGCCGTCGCCTTGGGGTTTCGAAAGACCGTGTGTTTATCGGAGTAAAAGGCCACCGGCTTACCGTGCCGCTCGATATATTCGCGTGTCGCCTCCATGTAGGAAAAGGTGCTTTCGCTCTCGACCATCTTGAGGTGCATTAGCTCACTGGTCGCGTCATCGATGTAGACAAGCAGCGTGCAGCGCGGCCCGCGATCCTCGAACCAGTCATGATCCGAGCCGTCGATCTGAATCAACTCGCCACGGCACTCCCTGCGATGGCGCGGTTGATAAGGGCGAGAACGACGTGCGGCGCGATCATGCCATATACCCGCCTCGATCATCATCTGCCGCAATGTCTCGCAGCCCACCGCGATATCATGGCGCTCCGCCAGATACTCGCGCGCCAGGGTCGGACCGAAATCCGCATAATGCTCTCGGACCAGCGAAATAATCTGCGCGCGAAAGGCATCGCTGTGACGCCGGTTGCTCGGCCGACCACGCTTACGCGACACCAGGCCTGAGGCGCCTTCGGCGCGCAGACGCTCAAGCAGCCGAAAAATCTGCCGGCGCTTCAATCCTAGCAGCGTTGCCGCATCCTCAACCCGAAGCGCGCCGCGCTCCACGCGCATCAATGTGTCAAACCGCGAAAGCTCACCATGGCTCATCGCCACCACCGTCATAAGCGCGTCCTCCCGAACTGCCAGGAGGACCATGCCACCAAGCTTTGCTAAGGACGCCCAAGGGTGTCATTTCTATTCAGCAGAGGGGTGTCATTTCTATCCGGCGCTTACACTGAAACACGCGCGATAATAGGAATTATGTTAATAGCAATACCACAACTGTCCATGTAACCTGTGTCCACTCTGAGAGGTCTGTTTGGAAATTCAGGGGTGAGCGTTTCGGCGTAGGAGATTGCCGCCCATGGCAACGAGGATCATGGCCTGGGAGACGTCGATGCGCTTCTCATAGTCACGAACCAATCGGCACCATCTGATCATCCAACCAAAGGTCCGCTCGACGACCCATCGTCGGGGCCGAACCTTGAAGCCCTGTTGCTGATCGCTACGGCGGATGACCTCAACGACAAAATCCAGATAGCTGGGCCTGTCCATGAGTTTGAGGCGGTCATAAGCGCCATCGGCGAAGAGATGCTTGACCCACGGCCAGCGCTTACGGATGCCATCGAGGATGGCCTGGGCGCCCGCGCTGTCCGAAATGTCTGCAGTGGTCAGGTTGACCATCAGCAACCGGCCATCGGTATCGACGGCGATGTGCCGTTTGCGCCCGACAACCTTCTTGGCTGCGTCGAACCCGCGCTTTTCTGCCGATGGTGCCTTGACCGACTGACTGTCGATCACCGCTGCGCTCGGGCTGGCCTCCCGCCCTTGGCGCTCGCGATCGAGCATCAGTTCGATGTCGTGGATTGTCTGGAACAGGAACCTGCGAGCCAGTTCCCGGAACCAGCCATAGACTGTCTGCCACGCCCCGAAATGGATCGGCAGCATACGCCAGCCACAGCCCGAACGAACAAGGTAGCGCACGGCGTTGATCACCTCGCGTGGACGGCCCCGGCGTCCCGGCTTGTCAACCCAGCCCGTGAGATCTACGTGCGAGCACCCTGTGCATCGCGAATATCACCCTCGGGACGTCGAAGCCCTGGCTGCCGAGATGAAGCGCTCATCAGAGAAGACTTCGAAAAGAACCTTGCAGTCGACCGACTACAGCCGCAATATCACCAAGCGCGAGCGATCAATTAAAGAACATATGTCTGGACAAAGGAGGGATGGCTCTATCTTGCCGTCATCCTCGACCTACACAGCCGCCGCGTTGTGGGCTGGGCTGTCAGCGACAGGATGAAGAAGGATCTGGCGATCCGGGCGCGGAAGCGGCGATGGATGCCTATACCACCTCGCCGCTGGCCTCAACGTATACAAGGGTAAGATCGCCTTCAGGGCGGTCGCCGACGACCTCAACCTGCCTTATCAGGCATGGTCCGCCTGACGAACATCGACTGCTGGACTTGATGGGGTGGACGCCCCCCGGCGGCATCGATGTGCCATAGTGGAGGTGTTGAACACCACTTGAGGAGGCGTCCATGTTGGAGATTAGCACGATCGGTTTGGACATCGCAAAGAATGTGTTTCATGCTCACGGTGCCGATGCGAACGGGCTTCAGGTTTTCAGCCGACGGATTACGCGTGGTAAATTGCTGTCCTTTTTCGCTGCCCAGCCAAGGTGCCTTGTGGCGCTGGAAGCTTGCGGCGGGGCGCATCATTGGGCGCGGGAGCTGATCCGTATGGGACATGATGTTCGGTTGATTCCGCCAGCCTACGTGAAGCCGTTTGTGAAGCGACAGAAGAACGATGCCGCTGATGCCGAGGCGATTTGCGAGGCAGCGCAACGTCCGAACATGCGGTTTGTGACGGTGAAGAGCGAGGAGCAGCAAGCCTCGGCACTGGTATTCCGGACCCGCGATCTGCTTGTCCGGCAACGCACGCAAACGATTAATGCGATTCGGGGGCACATGGCTGAATATGGCTGGGTTGCACCGAAAGGTCCAAGCTGGGTAGCGCAGCTTAGCGAGTTGATCGATGATGCGGTCACCGCGTCGCTACCACCGGCTGCGCGAGAGATGTTCCACGTCATGCTCGGCATACTTGAGGAGTTTGACCACCGGATAGCGGAACTCGACAAGGAAATTGCGCGGCGAGCCCGTGAAGATGAAGTCGCTCGTCGGCTGATGACCATACCGGGCGTTGGGCCGATAGCAGCGACAGCGATAACGGCACTCGCACCTGCTGCAGCGACATTCAAACGGGGGCGTGACTTTGCCGCCTGGCTTGGCCTTACGCCGCTGCAGAAATCTACAGGCGGCAAAACCAAGCTGGGACGGACATCCAAGATGGGTGAGCGCACACTGCGGCGATTGCTGATCATCGGCAGTAGTGCTGTTGTGCGTCAGGCCAGCAAGCGCGGTGCGGCCGAAGGTTCGTGGCTTGCTCGAATGCTGGCTCGCAAGCCGCGCATGCTGGTGACAGTGGCGCAGGCGAACAAGACAGCGCGGATCGTATGGGCGCTGCTCACGAAGGAAGAGGATTACAAAGCTCCGGTGGCAATGGCGGTATAGCGCGCCAAAGTCACCAGAGGTCGTCGGAAGACGCGGTCGGTCGAAGGAGGGTATGGCACAACAGTCGGCGAGACGCGGTCAAAAAACCAGACCGTTACAATGTGCACAAAGCACGCGGACTTGATTTGGATTTGACCCGCGAACTCCCATACAGGCCTGCAGTACATTCTGCAAAATGAGGCCGGACAGATGGCAGCATCCGACTACGCGCCGAACCCAATTTTCTGCTTGCGTCTGAAGGGGCGTCCACAGATGTAACGGTTTTGCGCCGGTCACCTATCTCATTATGCCACCTTGGCCTCAAAGGCGAGCGGGCTGATGCCACCCAGGTATGAATGGCGGCGCCGGGAATTGTAGAAGCCGTTAATGTACAGGAAGATGGCAGCTTCAGCTTGCCGCCGGGTTGGCCAACTCTGCCGCCAGATCATTTCTGCCTTCAGGGATTTGAAGAAGGTCTCGACCGCAGAGTTGTCGTAGCAATTACCCTTGCCGCTCATTGATGGACGCAGGCCGTAGGCCTGCAGCTTCTTTTGATAGGCGTAGGAGCAATATTGGGCGGATTCAACCGGTCGTCGCAACACCAAGAAATTGGAGGTTGTGAACATGGCAGGCCGTCGAGCATCAGAACGCTGCACCCGAGAGAGGTTGCGCTCCCCGGGGCGCCCACCTGCCTGGCAGCGTGAGCACCATTTCCGCTTCTGGCAAGCGATCGCTCGAGGGCGTAGCAGTGAAGATGCTGCTGCGGATGCCGGTATTTCGACACCGCTGGGGCCACGTTGGTTTCGGAGTTCGGGAGGTATGCCGCCAACACATTTGGCGCCATCGGCGCCAGCACTCAGTGGTCGATTTCTGAGCTTCCAGGAGCGAGAGGAAATTGCTCTCGAACTTGCGCGAGGTTTCGGGATCCGCGCCATTGCCCGCAAACTTGGACGTTCAGCCAGTACTATCTCGCGCGAAGTGCGGCGCAATGCCGCCACGCGTGGCGGCAATCTGGAATATCGCCCGATCGCCGCACAGTGGCACGCTCACCGCGCCGGCCGTCGCCCGCGCCCCGGGAAGCTGGCCAGCAATCCGGCATTGCGCATGTACGTGGAAGAACGCCTTACCGGTCAGATCACGGATGCTGATGGTATCGGCTTTGCCGGGCCGCAGGTGATATGGAAGAAGCGCCGTGCGGTACATCGACAAAGTCGACGATGGTCGGTGGCCTGGAGCCCCGAGCAGATCGCTCATCGGCTACGGATTGATTACCCTGAGGATCCCGCCATGCGCATCAGTCATGAGGCCATCTATCAGTCCCTCTATATTCAGGGGCGAGGCGCCTTGCGTCAGGAGTTGACGGCATGTCTGCGCTCGGGTCGGGCTCTACGAACGCCGCGTGAACGCGCACGAGGGCGCGGAAAATCCTTCATCGGTGACGCCATCATGATCAGCGAGCGTCCTGCGGAAGTCGAGGATCGGGCAGTTCCCGGGCATTGGGAAGGCGATCTCATCCTCGGACTGCATAGCTCGGCGATCGGCACCCTGGTCGAACGAAGTTCCAGATTCACCATGCTGCTGCATTTGCCGCGAGAGGACGGATATCAACATGGACAAGGCATCAGGAACCGCCAACCGCTGGCCGGCCATGGGGCAGAAGCTGTCCGCAAAGCCATCGTCCAATCCATGCGCGAACTACCGGAGAAGCTCCGGCAATCGCTGACTTGGGACCAGGGAGCAGAGATGGCCCAGCACGCAAAGCTCAAGATCGACAGCGGCTTGGAAATCTACTTCTGCGACCCGCAAAGCCCGTGGCAACGCGGATCGAATGAGAATACCAACGGCTTGCTACGACAGTACTTCCCTAAGGGCACCGACCTTAGCCGGCACTCCATAGGCGATCTCGACGCCGTTGCTCACGCGCTGAACACGCGTCCACGGAAAACGCTTGGCTGGAGAACCCCCGCAGAAGTCCTCGACCAGTTCCTGGTCGCACAGTATGAAGCCGGTGTTGCGACGACCGGTTGAATCCGCCTTGGCTGCCCCGATCGGAGTGGAAAATGCAGCCCTCGGGCGGCTGACGCAGCCGCACCGCCATGTCCAGCGCCCGGATCGCCAGATCCTTTTTAATCCTGTCGCTGACCGCCCAACCTACGACGTGGCGGTAATGCAGGCCGAGAATGACGGCAGGTAGCATCGAGCAGGCCCCAACAATCCGGCTGATCCACGCAGCGGATTACCTTCTCGCGCGTTCGAAGCAGACACTTCAGATAATGATTTTCATCAAATGGGCGATAGCGCGCTGAGACAACAGCCGTCATTTGCCGTGGCATGACGTCCCAGACTGTGTGCAGATCAGCCTGGGACGCCCGTCCTGAGGACCAGCAATCGACTTGATAGCCGCTGCCCCCTCCGAAAGTGATCATTTTAGCGCGTCAATAAACGAACTTCACACAAAACCACCTTGCAATGGATTGCAGCATACGGCATCTGCAATGGATTGCAAGCGCGGGCCATGTGTGTGTCTTTACAGCTTTGACGCGCTCAGGAGGGAAGATGCCGATCGGAATGTCAGGGAATGGCAATGCCATCAACCATCCTCAAACGATGGGGACCCATCTTTCCAAGGAATGGATCGCTCACGCCCGCGACCAGAAATTTAGCCGTCTGCCCCTCATACAACATATGCCGCCCGCCCGGGTGATCGAAGGTCTCGACCTGTGGGACATGTGGCAGCTAACCCGGCCGGATGGCAGCCCTGTCATTGCTGATGAACGCGAATATTGGTTCTTTCTGGCAACTGCGATGCTGGACGATCCGGAAGACCGCCACGACATCGCCCGCATTCGCTTTACAAGTCGTGGTACGGACGGGTGGCGGGATCACGGCTGGTTATTGCCCGATGGATGGTCGCCTGGCAGTCGGGAATGGTCCGGTTGCTCAGTACTTGCGGAAGATGGCCGGACCGTCACTTTGTATTTCACGGCAACAGGCCAGCGGGACGGGCCCCACAGCTTCGAGCAGCGGCTCTTTGAAACGCATGCCGAATTTGAATTCGACGGCGACATGCCTGTCTTCCGCAATTGGTCTAAGCCGGTTCAATCCGTCGCGGCCGATGGCCACTGGTACAAGATTGCCGACCAGATCGTCGCGCCTGCCCATGGCATCTGGGGCTTTCGTGATCCATGCTTTTTCCGGGATCCGGCAGATGGGGCTGAGTATCTGCTGTTCACCGGTTCGGCTGGATGGACGGACAACAGGCTGGATGGCGTTATCGGCCTGGCGACCCGCACCATGGACGGCTGGACTCTGCAGCCGCCGCTGATCGAAGCGGTTGGCGTGAACAGTGAGATGGAACGACCGCATGTGATCGTCCGCGACGGACTATATTATTGCTTCTGGTCCAGCCACGGCCGCCGCCATGCAGCTGACGTGGGGGCTCCTACTGGCCTTTACGGCATGGTGGCAGAGCGTTTCGCTGGTCCATGGCGTCCACTGAACGGGACCGGCCTGGTCGCTGCCAATCCTGTCGATTCACCACTTCAGGCTTATTGTTGGTGGGTGTCGAGCGAAGGAAACGTGATCAGCTTTATCGACTATCCAGGAGCGAAGGGAACGGAGCCCCCGCAGGCGCGGAAGGAGCGTCGCGCCATGTTCGGCGGTACGGTCGCGCCGGTGTTCTCGCTCATCTTCGACGGTGACGTCGTGCAACCGCAGCCCGCCTGCGAATGGGAGTGAAGATGGACGTAGGAGCAAAGCCGCTATACGGCTGCATCGAAGCGGGCGGCACGAAATTCATTTGCGCGCTGGCGAATGGCGAAGGCCAGTGGCTGACGCGTACGCGCATAGAAACGACCCACCCGGCAGATACGATCGGGCGCATGGTTGACTTCCTACGGCAGGCGCAACAGCAATATGGGCGCCTGGCCAGCTTGGGCGTTGCCAGCTTCGGTCCGATCGAGCTTGATCAATCACGGCCCAACTGGGGTTCCTTGACGGATACGCCCAAAGCCGGATGGAGCCGAGTATCGCTGGTCGAGCCTCTGCGCGAGGCATTTGCGGTGCCCATCGAAATCGACACCGACGTCAACGCTGCCGCCTTGGCTGAAGTCGAGGCAGGGGGTGAAGCCTGCGGACAGGGTTTGATCTATGTGACGGTGGGAACGGGCATAGGTGGCGGCGCGGTGTTTGATGGGCGCGCTCTTCACGGACTGCGGCACCCGGAGATGGGTCACTTGGTGCCTCCCCGTCATCCGATGGACACGGATTTCCCGGGTTGTTGCCCCTATCATGGCGCCTGTGTGGAAGGATTGGCGAGTGGTCCCGCCATCATCGCCCGTTGGGGCCGCTCCTTGTCACAGCTGGATGAGAATCACCCCGCGCATGACATTGTGGCGTGGTATCTCGGCCATCTGGTGGCCTCCATGCTGGCAATGCTTTCTCCCGGTCGCATCGTGTTTGGCGGCGGAGTGATGGGTACGCCCGGGCTTCTGGACCGCGTCCGTGTCCATGCCGAACATTTAGCGGCTGGTTATCTCGCTGAGCGTGGCACGGTAGGCCAGATCATACAACCACCTCAACTGGAAGCCGATGTCGGACTGAGAGGCGCGCTGCTATTGGCCAAGGCAGCTCTTGATCGCGCCCAACCTGAATCGTCGCCCAAAAGCCTAGCGAGCTAAGATCAGATGGGGTGATTGGGGCCGACCCTGAATCGCTTGGGTGGCTGCTCCTCGCAAAATGGTAAGACGTGGTCCGTGTTGAGCGGCCACAACCATAAGGAGGAGCAACCATGCGCTACTATGCCGGACTGGATGTTTCGTTGGAAGAGACAGCGATCTGTATCGTCGATGAGGTAGGCAAGATCGAACGCGAACTTCGCGCGTCGAGCGACCCCGCTGCCTTAATCGATGCCTTCGCCGCACTCGACTTACCGATCGAGCGTATTGGTCTTGAGGCCTGTTCACTGGCATCCTGGCTGCATCAGGGGATGGCCCGAGCCGGGCTTCCGGTGCTGTGTATCGAAACTCGCGCGGCTAAGGCCGCAATGGGCGCAATGCCCAATAAGAGTGATCGTAATGATGCTCGCGGCCTGGCTCAAATCATCCGCACAGGATGGTATCGGGCAGTACATGTGAAGAGCCCGCCGTGCCGCTCTGCCCGCGCGCTGCTTGGTGCTCGGCGGATGGTGCTGAACAAGCAGCGCGACATTGAGAACGAGGTCCGTGCGGTCTTACGCGAGGCAGGGCTAAAGCTCGGCACGCCTGGTCGGAAAATGTTCGCACCGCGCGCCAGAGAGCTCGCCTCGGCGGATGCTGGCATCACAGACATTGTCGAACCATTACTGGCTATCCTAGCGACGATGGCCATTGAACTTGCACGTCTGACAAAGCGGGTTCTGGATGCCGTTCGTGTCGAACCTGTCTGTCGCCGGCTGATGACGGTACCTGGAGTTGGACCGCTTACTGCGCTGACTTTTCGCGCGACGGTTGATCAGCCTGAACGCTTCCGGCGGTCACGCGACGTCGGGGCGCATTTCGGTCTTACGCCGCGCCGCTACCAATCAGGCGAAACGGACATTCAGGGCCGCATAAGTCGATGTGGGGACGAACTCGCTCGCACCGCTCTCTACGAAGCCGCGCATACATTGCTGACGCGCTGCACGAAATGGTCGACACTGAAAGCGTGGGGCATGCGCATCGCGCAACGCCGCGGATTGGCAAAGGCACGCGTCGCCGTCGCACGAAAGCTCGCCGTCATTTTACATCGCATGTGGACCGATCAAACCGACTTCCGCTGGGGTAAAGCGTCGGCGGTCGCGGCTGTGTGAGGAGATAAATCAGTTTCCGCCCAAGCCGGGTGGGAAGCGATCGTTCCCATGGGGACGATGGGCGAGCCGACTTCGCAGTGAGTCCAGAACCTCAGCATGTCTGAAGGTCGAGGCTCAGATTGAAGCGCCTCGTTCTTCTAACCCCATTATGCGGCGACCAAGCGTCGATCGCGGAGAGAAGCAAGTGATCCATGGGAGCGGTCACGATACTGAGGATGCAGCTTGACCCAAAGGCCCCAATCAGAGAAGGACTCATTGATTAATCCAGAAGATGACGGTTGCTGCGATGCAGATGGCTGACATGAAGGTGTGAGCGCAGCGATCGTAGCGGGTATGGATGCGCCGCCAGTCCTTGAGCCTGCCGAACATATTCTCGATCTTGTGACGCTGGCGATATAGCATAGCGTCGTGCGGGATCGGGACCTTCCGGTTCCGCTTTGACGGGATGCAGGCCGTGATGTTGCGTTCGGCGAGGGCCTTGCGGAACCAGTCGGCGTCATAGCCTCGATCGCCGAGCAGGGCTTTGGCACGGGGCAAAGCGTCGAGCATCAGGGCTGCTCCCTTGTAGTCGCTCATCTGGCCCTCGCTTAGCAGCATGACCAGTGGCCTGCCCTTGCCGTCGCACACGGCGTGGAGCTTCGAGTTCAGGCCGCCTTTGGTGCGTCCGATACGTCTGGGAACAGCCCCTTTTTGAGCAGACTGGCAGCTGTCCGGTGCGCCTTCAGATGCGTCGCATCAATCATCAACTGGTCTGGCTTGCCGCCTTGCGCCGAAAGGGCGGAGAAAATCTTGTTGAACACACCGAGCCGACTCCACCGGATGAAACGATTATAGATCGTCTTGGGCGGACCATAGTCGGCGGGCGCATCGCGCCATCGCAAGCCGTTCCTGATGACGAAGATGATACCGCTGATGATCCGACGATCATCCACCCGCGGCACGCCGTGAGAAAGAGGGAAATAGGGCTCGATCCGGCGCATCTGCGCCTCCGACAGCCAAATCACATCACTCATGGCAACGTCTCCTCACGCAGCCATTGAATCAATCAATCTTCCGCTCGGCAAGAGATTTAATAGGTCCTGACCCTAGGCCGAGATGCGTACGATCAATTCAGGAGCGAGGCGCACCGATTCACACGCCTCGCCCTTCATCCGCTTGAACAACAAGTCGCACATCAGCGCGGAGCCGCGTTCCAGATCCTGGCGGATCGTCGTCAGCGGCGGGTTGCTTTGCGCCGCGATCGGCACGTCGTCGAAACCGATGACCGACAGATCTTGCGGGACGGATCGGTCCAGCGCGGCTGCGGCTCGGATCACGCCCATCGCCACGACGTCGGACCCAGCAAACACGCCATCCACATCGGGATGCTCCCGGAAAAGCGTTTCCGCAGCGGCAAACGCGTCCTGGGAAGTGAGATGTGCTGGGATCAGGACGGGAGGCTGCGGAGTATCGGACGACGCTGACGACAGGAAACCTTCATAGCGCGCAGCAAATTCAGGAACGCCGATATTGCCCAGGAAGGCAAGCTTTCGGCGCCCTTGTGCCATCAGCCGTGCCGCCGCGATGCGGCCACCCTCCACATTGTCGACCCCCACCGACAAATAACTTTGTTCAGGGCTATATTGGCCCCACACCACCATCGGCTCATAGGTCAAGCCGACCTCCTGCAACACGGCGGCCTGATCCGATTGACCCACCACCAGCACGCCATCGACCCGGCTGCTGTCGATAATCTGGCGCAACCAGTTGTCATGTTCCGGTTCGATGCGTTTAAAGAGCAGATCATAGCCCCGCTGCGACACCGCGTCGGCAAGATAGGCCAGCATCGCCATGAAGAACGGGTCGCTTAAATGCTGTCCCTTTTCATGGCCCAGCGGCAGGACGAGCGCGATCGTGTGCGACTGGCGCGTGCGCAGCATGCGCGCGGCCGGGTTCACGGAAAAGCCGACCTCCTTTGCCAAAGCCTGGATGCGCCTGCGCGTCTTCAAGGCGATAAGGCTATTGTCCGCCAAAGCACGGGAAACTGTTGCAGCGGATACGCCCGCCAGCTTCGCCATTTCCTGCAAGGTACGGGCTTGCAGCACGCCTGTTTCGGATGACGAGGCAGGCGTGTCGCTAGTTATCTTCGCGGATGGACGTTTGGTCTGAGGCACCAGATGAGAAAGCCCTTCTTGCAAACGATGGCAATGCTTTTCTTACTCAGTTTGCCTCAGGTCGTGTGAAGCAGGCTCCGAAATTGCTCTAAAACCTCGTCTGATGCCACGGCTGCGGCGGGGATGATGCGCCTTAAATGGGTGAAGCCATGGATCAGGTTCGAGAACTCGATCACTTCGGCGCGGCCTCCCGCCTGACGCAGCCGTTCCGCATATGCGATCGCCTCATCGCGCAGGGGATCGACCGACAGGACGACGATGAGGGCAGGGGGCAGGCCGGACAGATCCTGCGCTCCGAGCGGCGAGAGCCGCCAGTCGTTCGGGTCGCTGTCGCCGATATAGGCATCCGCCGTCGCCCGCAAAGTGTCGGCCTGCAGGCTGGGGTCGGCATTCGCCACGCGGGAGGGAAATGCCCAACCTTCGGCACGCAGGTCGACTGAGGGGTAGAGCAAAAGCTGCGCCTTGAGCGGGTGGGGACCTGTCTCGCCTCTTTCCCTTGCCGCGTCACGCAAGCCGATGGCCGTCGTCGCGGCCAGATTGCCCCCCGCGCTATCGCCTGCGATCACGACCTGCCGGACATCGCCGCCAAGGGCATCGACATTGTCGAGAACCCACTGCGCGGCGGCAAGCGAGTCCTCATAGGCGGCAGGGAAAGGATGTTCGGGGGCGAGGCGGTAGGTGCTCGACACGATTACCGCGGGCAGCGCTTCGCACAGATAACGGATCGTATGGTCCACCGTGTCGAGATCGCCGATCGTCCAGCCGCCGCCGTGGATGTAGTGCAGGGTGATCGTCGTCGGTTTGGTCGGGCGATAGATGCGCAGGGGCACCGGGCCGCCCGGTCCGTCGATGTTCCGCGCGTCCACCCCCGCGACCTCCGTAATGGGTGCCGGACCTAAGATCAGAGGCAGCAGTGATGCGGCATTCGCACGTTGGCCGGGCCAGTCGATCGGCAGTTCCACTTCCGATGGGATGGCCTTCAATATCTCGGCCAGAACGGGGTCCAATGTCATGCCTTGATCCTTTCATCGAGAATATCGTCAAGCGCCTTCACCACGGCATAGACTTCAGGATCTTCGACCCCGCCAGCCGCCATGCCATTGCGAACATAGGCGAAGCCAACTTCTCGCTCCGGCGACGCGAAAGCGAGACTGCCGCCCATACCGTCGTGCCCGAAGCTGGATCCGCCGAGCATGGGCTGCACGCGCCAGGGGATCATGAGCCCTGCGCCCCATGCCGGGCCTTCTTCTTCCAGACCGAATTGCTTGCCGGTCGAGACGGGACGGATCGCATCGGCGATGACCTCGTCGGACAGAAGGCGGATGCCGTCGATCGGGGCGAGGCAGGCCGCGTAAAATGTCGCCAGCGACCGGGCATCAGCCACAAGCGCTGCCCCTGCAAGCTCCATCGACTGCACATGCGGGTCGTTCAGGCTGCCTTTGCCGAAATCCGCCGCGAATGACAGGGCTCCGTTGATCGTCATCACCTGCCACGGCAGCGAGCCGGGCGCCATGCTAGCCTCTATCACGGCGGCTGCCTGCGCGGGATCGCGATGAACGAGCCTCGCGACGCGCTGCTGGTCGGCGCGGGGCACGCCGAAATAGAGCGACAGGTCGAGCGGGGTCGCGACATTGTCGGCGAGCCATTGGCCGACCGTTTGACCCGTCACCCTTCGGACAAGTTCGCTGGTGAACCAGCCGACCGTGACCGCATGATAGATATGCACCGACCCCGGCTCGAACATCGGGGGCTGGGCGGCCAGTCGGGCGGCCATATGCTCGACATCGCCGATCTGCTCCGCGCTGACATCGCCATCGATGAAGGGCACGCCGGCTCGATGCGCCAATGCGTTGCGAACCGTGAGGGCTCCCTTGCCGGCCTGGGCGAATTCCGGCCAGTAACGCGCGACCGGCGCATCGAGATCGATCAGGCCCTGACTCACTAGATGCAGCACGCAGACGGCAGCCACGCCCTTCGACACCGAAAAGACAGGAACGATAGTATCGGCTCTCCATGCAGCGCCACTATCCGCGTCGGCGACACCGCCCCAAAGATCAACGACGGTTTCGCCCTTCACGCGGATCGAACAAGCAGCGCCGACCTCCGCGCCGCCTCGCAGTCCAGTGGCAAAAGCGTCCCGGCAACGTTCGAAACCTGGCGCCACCGTGCCGCTGATCCTCGCAACCTTCTCGCTCTTCATGACCTCTCCTAAACCACCGTGCTGTCGGCTGTGGGCCCTTGCATAGCGGCAAAGCCACTGTTATGCAATGGATTGCAAGAACATCCAGCAAGGCCGCTGGAGAGAGGATTTCATGAGCTCCAGCGCATCTTGCGGCACCGTAAATGTACGGTTGCCGATTCGAACCAAACTCCTGTTCGGGTGTGGTCAGGGCGTGGAAGTATCGGCCACATTCGTCGCCAACACATTCCTCCTGTTCTACCTCACCAGTGTAGCTGGAATTTCGCCCGCAGTGGCGGGCGCAATCATCTTTGCATCCCTCGTCATAGATGCGATCGCGGATCCCCTGATCGGATCCTGGTCGGATCGCTCCCACTCGCGCTGGGGCCGCCGCCTGCCGTTCATGGTGTTCGGACTGCCGGTGATCTGCATCGCTTCGATAGCGTTGTTCGGCATAGCGGTATCGGGAGACACGGTGGCCGCCATCAGCGTCGCCCTCCTTCTCAACGTTTCGCTTCGGGTCGGAACATCGCTCTATGCGCTTCCCTATTCGGCGCTCACCGCCGAATTGACGAGTGACTACGACGAGCGGTCGAGCGTCACTGCTTATCGGATGATTTTCGGGTTCATCGGCACGGTCCTCACCATCGCGCCGGCCTTCGGACTCATCTTCGCGACAAAGGAAGCCTATGCGTCGCGCACTGCCTATATGCAGCTGGGGCTGCTGCTGTCAGCCGTAGTCCTGGTGATGGGACTCATCTGCATCCTTGGCGTGCGTCGGGCGGTTGCTGCGAGCCCAGTCGAGCACCTCACGCCCGCCGCGACGTCCAAGTCCTTTGTCGAAGACCTGCGCGATCTTCTGCGCAACAGGTCGTTTGTCGTTCTGTTCACGTCGGCCCTGATTGCTCTGGCCATAGGTGGCAGCATGAACGCCTTAAACCTCTATGCGTACAGCTATTTCTGGAAGCTGCCCGCTTCGCTTAATCAGGTTCCCATCATGGGATTCCAGATCGGCCTGCTTCTGGGTATTCCCGTCACCGCGCTGTTGCTCAAGCACATGGAAAAGCGCGATGTCGTGATCCTGGGACTCTGCACGATCGCGTTCGGCCAGACCGCTTCCGTCCTGATTGCCCATCAGTTTCTAGGGCCTTTGCCTAACCCGGCGGCCACGGCAGTCCTGGTGGGAGCGAGCGGGCTGTTCGGCGCCTGCAATTCCCTCTTCTTCATCGGATTTCAGTCAATGATAGCCGATGCGGTCGATGAGCATGAAGCCAGGTTCGGCCAGCGGTGCGAAGGGCTATATTATAGTGCGCTTGTCTTCTCGGCCAAGGCGGCAGTCGGAATCGGATCCCTCGCCGCCGGTTCCGTCCTGTCGATGGTTGGCCTCAAAGCCAATGCCGGCGCAGGCGCTGCGCAAATTGCCGATCAGTCCGCAACGTTTCTAGGGCTATTGTGGGGAGCTGGCCATGGCCTAGCCTTCCTCATAGTGCTCCCGTTAATCCTCACATATCGGCTGGATCGGGAACGCCACCGGCAACTTATTCGTGAGCTGGACACCCAGAGGGCTGTCGCGCCAGCCTGAGTTTCGGGCGCTTGCCTAGAAGGGAGTCGCTCAAGAAGTCCTGTAAATTCTCATCACGCCCATCGCCGGACGGGCGTGAAACCGCAAGGGAACCATAATGACCTTTACCAGCCTGATCGCTGAGCAACGCTTTGTCCTCCGCACCTTGGCAGACATTGACAGGCTGAAAATCGAACAAGATGTTATCGACGCGGTCCTTGAAGGTGTCGCCCAGCTTGCCGCAGGTGAGTGGGCGCCACTTCGACGCGTCGGTGACACGATCGGTGCAAAGTGGAGCGAAGCAGGGGTATGTTTGCCTGAGGGCTTTGCCGCAGCCTACCGCGCCTATGTGGAGGGCGGATGGGGCGGCATCGCCGCTCCCCAGGGTTTTGGCGGTCAGAACTTGCCATTCGCGCTGCAGATGGCGGTTCTGGAAACATTGGGAGTGGCGAATTTCGCCTTCGCCTTGCTGCCCATCCTCACCACAGGGTCGATAGAAGCGCTGATCCATCACGGCAGCGAGGAGCAGAAGCGACTCTATTTGCCGCGACTGACATCGGGCGAGTGGGCTGGCACGATGAACCTTACCGAACCGCAAGCAGGTTCGGATGTCGGGGCGCTCCGGACGAGGGCCACACCTCGCCAGGACGGTCGGTGGAACATCACGGGTCAAAAGATATTCATCTCGTTCGGAGATCACGACCTTACGGAAAACATCATCCATCTCGTGCTTGCCCGGACGCCGGATGCGCCGGAGGGAACGCGCGGCATCTCGCTGTTTTTGGTGCCGAAATATCGCCTTGACGAAAGCGGAGCGCCGAGCATCTTCAATGATGTGCGCGCTGTATCGATCGAGCATAAGATGGGCCTTCATGCCTCACCCACCTGCATGCTTTCCTTTGGCGATAACTGCGAGTGTGTAGGGGAACTGATCGGCGCAATCGGCGGCGGCATGCCTGCAATGTTCACCGTGATGAACAATGCCCGGCTGAACATAGGCTTGCAAGGCGTCCAGATCGCCGAAGCAGCGACGGACAAGGCGAGTGCATTTGCCGCTGAGCGTATCCAGTCTGCTCGCGCGGGGAGTGCAAACCGCGCGCCGGTGCCGATCGCCGAGCATCCCGACGTGCGGCGCATGCTGCTGCGCATGAAAGCGCAAACACAGGCTGCTCGCGCACTAGTCTATTATGCGGCTAGTATGGTCGATCGTTCGGCTGGCGGTGACCAGGACGCTCAGATGCGGCTCGAACTGCTTACACCGCTGGCAAAGGCGCATGCGACCGATATCGGGTGCGAGGTCGCGTCCCTTTGCATGCAGGTGCATGGCGGCGTCGGCTATGTTGAGGAAACAGGCGTCGCCCAGTTCTTGCGTGACGTGCGAATAGCGCGAATCTACGAAGGCACGAACGGCATCCAGGCGGCCGACCTGGTCGGACGCAAGCTCGGCCTCGACAATGGCGGGGTTCTTCTCAGCCTGATCAATGATATGCGTCGCGATGCGGAAGGTGCTCCGCTATGCGACCTGATTGCGGTTTGCGACGAAATCGGTCGAGGGATGGCCGGTCTGGGGCATGACGACCGTCTTGCAGCGAGCTATCCTTACCTCACTATGCTGTCGACCGCCGTCTGCGGCTGGCTGATGGAGCGGGAAGCGCGTGCCGCTGCCGACGATGCGTTCGGGCGGACGAAGAAGGTCGTGTGCCGCTTCTACCTCGAACAGGTTCTTCCCGAAGCGATGGGGCTTCGCGCCGCCGCAACGGCGAGTGCGGACCTGCTATATGCTCTAGACGCTGATGCACTAAGGGCCTGACCATGACTGAATTCCGTGATCATATAGCGAGACCTGCATCCTTCATTACCGGTGTAAGGCGGATCGAGCGGACTCCGTCGGCCCATGGCGGTCCCTTGCTGATCAAGCTATTGCTGCAATCCGCCATGGCCCATGCGCCCGACCAGGAGATCGTGTACCGCGACACGGTCCGGCACAGCTATCGCGATTTCAACCGCCGCGTCGCGCAACTGGCGAATGTCCTTACCGATCTGGGCGTCACGCCGGGCCAGACGGTGGGCGTGCTTGACTGGGACAGTCACCGCTATCTCGAAAGCTATTTCGCCGTCCCCGGCATCGGCGCGGTGCTCCATATGGTGAACGTCAGGTTGTCGCCCGAACAGATATTGTTCACGATCAATCACGCCCGCGACGACGTGCTGCTCGTCCACGCGGATTTCCTGCCGCTGATCGAGTCGCTGTGGGATCGGCTGGAGACCGTCGGCACCTTGATCCTGCTCGCCGATGCCGGGGCGTCCCCTGTTACCACGCTTCCCTCCGCGGGGGAGTATGAGGAGCTGATCACAGCGGCATCTCCCTCCTTCCTCTTCCCGGACTTCGATGAGGATGCCTGCGCGACGACTTTCTACACGACTGGCACGACGGGTTTGCCCAAGGGCGTGTCATTCAGCCATCGCCAACTGGTCCTGCATAGTCTGGCGGCTGCCACTGCGTTGGGCTCCGCTGCCGATCAGGGACGGCTTCACCGCGGCGACGTCTACATGCCGATCACGCCGATGTTTCACGTCCATGCCTGGGGCTTGCCCTTCGTCGCTACCATGTTGGGGCTAAAGCAGGTCTATCCCGGCCGCTATGAGGCGGAAACGCTGCTCATGCTGCGCCGAAAGGAAGGCGTTACTTTCTCGCACTGCGTGCCGACACTGCTCCAGATGCTTCTCTCCTGTCAGGACAGCAGCGAAACGGACCTTGGCGGATGGAAGATCGTCATCGGTGGTTCCGCTCTTCCGGCAGGACTTGCGCGCACGGCAATTGAGCGGGGCATCGACATCTTCACCGGTTACGGCATGAGTGAGACCTGCCCGATCCTCAGTCTGGCGCAATTGGGGACCGATATGATCGAGGAGGGGCTAGCGGCGCAGATTGTCGCCCGAACAAAGGCCGGCCGCCCAGTTCCGCTCGTGGAACTCGCCATCATCGACGAGTCCTGCAATTCTCTTCCGCATGATGGAGAACAGTCAGGCGAAATCGTCGCGCGCGCCCCTTGGCTCACTCAGGCCTATGTTGGCGACGCCGCCGCCTCGAAACGGCTATGGGCCACCGGCTACCTGCATACCGGCGATGTTGGGATGATCGACCCCGGCGGCTGGCTGCGGATTACCGATCGGATGAAGGATGTGATCAAGTCGGGCGGCGAGTGGGTGTCATCCCTTGAAATAGAAGACCTGATCTCGCAGCACTGCGACGTTCGCGAGGTCGCAGTGATCGGCATTCCTGACGCCCGTTGGGGCGAGCGTCCACTGGCGCTCATCGTCGCGGCAAGTGAAGCATCATCGGCGATCACCACCGAAGCCATAGCGGCCCATCTGCAACCCTATTGTGACCAGGGGATCATCTCCAAATGGGCGATCCCGGCGGTCATTCAGGTCGATGCCCTTGCCAAGACGAGTGTCGGCAAACTCGACAAAAAGACCCTCCGCGCGCGTTTCGGGCAACCCTGATATTTTGTCCCGCATCTAAGGAGGTCAGCGGTTATCCGGCGGCCGCGCAGTACTGGGGAATAAGATGTCGGGCATGCCACGTGGCGCGCCTTGATGTCGTTTTTCTGCCATTATCGCGGTGCCATTCGGATGGCGCCATCAAGGCGTATGACTTCGCCATTGAGCATCGGGTTACGGACGATTGCTTCGACCATTTGAGCATATTCCTCGGGGCGTCCCAACCGGCTGGGGTGAGGAACCTGCGCGCCAAGGGAAACTTGGGCGGGGTGCGGCAGTCCCATCAGCATAGGGGTCAGGAACAGACCCGGCGCGATGCTCATCACCCGGATACGATGCTGGGCAAGGTCGCGAGCAGCGGAAAGGGTGAGCTTTACCACACCGCCCTTTGAAGAGGCGTAGGCGGCTTGCCCAATCTGTCCGTCATAGGCTGCGACGGAGGCTGTGTTGACGATTACGCCTGCCTCCTCCCCTTCTATGTCTGCGGCGATCAGGCGCGCGGCGACCTTCGACAGTATGTTGAAGGTGCCTACCAAGTTGATCTCTACGGCCTTGCGGTAGGTGGACAATGAGTGGGGCTGACCCAGCCTGTCCACAATACGCATCGCAGGAGCGATCCCGGCGCAGTTGACTAGGATACGGGCCGTGCCATGGGATGATTCCGCCATCGCAAGGGCCTCCGCCACGCCCTCGTCATCGGTCACATCGACCGGGAGGAATATGCCGCCGATCTCATTCGCCGTGGCAGAGCCGACATCGGCGTTAAGGTCAAAGATGGCGACCCGTGCACCCGATGCCGCTAGCAAGCGCGCGGTCGCGCCTCCCAACCCCGAAGCTCCACCGGTAACGATGGCAGCGCAGCCGTTGATGTCCATGATCAAAATGCTCCTTCAATTCATTTGATAGCAACCGTGATGGCTTAGCCTCGTCGACCCCATGGTCGGGTCGAGCCGGCAATTGACGCGATGAGATTGACCTACCGATCAGGTGAGGAACACCTTACGCGCCCCTTAACGCTGCTTGGCGATTTCCTCGTTGCGCAGCAGGAAGCGCTGCACCTTGCCGCTGGGCGTCTTGGGCAGTGATTCCACGAACGCGACTTCGCGCGGATAGGCATGAGCGGATAGGCGAGTCTTGACGTAGCGCTGGATCGATGATGCCAGATCCGGTTGGTCCGCACTATAGCCCTGGTTCAGTACGATGAACGCCTTGATGATCTCGGTACGCTCGGGGTCCGGTTTTCCGATCACCGCGGATTCCATCACGGCTTCATGTTCGAGCAGTGCGCTTTCGACGTCGAATGGCCCGACGCGGTAGCCCGACGTCGTGATGACGTCGTCGGCGCGGCCGATGAAAGAAATGCTGCCGTCCTTATTCTGCTCGACCGTGTCGCCGCTCAAATAATAATCACCGACGAACGCTTTGGTTTCCCGCTCCAGATAGCCCGAAAACCACATCATCGGCGATGCCTTGCGATCCAGCGCCAGTATGCCCGGCTCCCCTTGAGGCAGTTCCTCCCCTTCTGGCGAGATGACAACTACGCGATGCCCGGGGGACGCGAAGCCGGCCGAGCCGACGTGGATAGAATGATCGATCCCATGATGGTTGCACAGCACCATGCCGAGTTCGGTCTGCCCGTAATGATCGTAGATCGGCGCGCTCAAATGCTCGTCAAACCAGCGTATGATCTCAGGATTAAGTGGCTCGCCTGCGCTACTGACGGCGCGAAGCTGGCCTTTGATGCGCGCGGCCTTCTCCGCCCCTCCCGCCAACAGCAACCGATAGGCCGTCGGCGATCCCGCAAGATTTGTGATCCCCAGTTCGGCAATCGTGTCATAGGCGTCGTCAACATCGAACCCGCGCTGGTTGAAGGTCGTCGTCATGCCAAGCGCCAGAGGACCGGTTACCGCATAATATAGGCCATAGGCCCAGCCGGGGTCGGCCAAATTCCAGAAATGGTCGTCACGGCGCAGGCCCACAGCATCGCGCATGTAGGCAGCGAATGCCGCGATCGCCTTGATCGGCACCAGCAGCGGCTTGGCGGGTCCTGTGGTGCCAGACGTAAACATGATGAGCAACGGATCGTCCAGGCCGCAAGGCACCGCCATATGGGCATCTTCCTCGCTTTCGATCATGAGCCAGAAGTCCCGCTGGCCGTTGTCCTTATCCGCGCCCACGATGATCTGCTCGACCGACGAAGGGAGATCGGCGATCTTGGGACAATTGTCCTGATCCGTTACGATCACGCGGGTGTCCGCCTCTGTCAGGCGATATTCGATCGCCTTCGATCCAAAGGCGGTAAACAAGGGCTGATACACTGCCCCCAGACGCCAGGTGGCGAGGATCAGTATCAGGAGTTCGGGCGAGCGCGGCAGCAACCCGGCGACCCGGTCGCCCTTAGTTACGCCCAGCGATGCCAGCGCTGTGGCTAGCCGCGCGCTGTCGTGGGCGAGCCGGGCGAAGGTCCATTCCATCGTGACGCCATCAAGCCCGCGATGGCGCAATGCCACGCGTTCCCGATCAGCAGCATGCCGGTCGCCGCACAATAAAGCCGCGTTGGTGTGCCCGTTATCGTCTAAATCAAGACAAGAGAGGGCCGCCTTCAGGTCGAACATGGAGACGGCACTGTTATCGTCGCCGCCGCCCCGCGAACATGTACCGTCCATGCCTTCCCACTCCAATTCACAAATGCGCGATCGATGCATTTTACAGCTTTGAATGTCGCCTAAGTTCAAATCATCTTCCCTGCCCAGCGCATGTTCGGCAGAAAGGAAGCCCCGGCACCGGATCGTCCGGTGTCGGGGAACCAAGTGACCGCGCTTTGCTAGCGCAGCTAATCAGAAGCCTTTGCGGATCCTGACGCCGATCGTGCGGGGAACCGGACCGTTGAGAGCGGTAGGCACGAAATAATCCGTCGGACCGCGTTCGTCTGTCAGGTTTTCGCCAAACAGCGCGATTTCGTAAGGACCTCGCCGGATACCCAGCGTCGCTCCCAACAGATCATAACGGCTTGCGGTGACACCGCCGATCGTCGGCCGCGATCCCGTCTGGCTGAAGTTCACGTTGCTGAAAAGCTCAAGATTGTTGCTGATCTCGCGAGTGTAGCTGGCATCAATACGAAAGTTATAGCCTGCGGAATTTACCAGACGGCGACCTTCGGCCAGGCGAGGAAGTTGAGCCGTAACCTGCGGGTCCACCTCGTCATATTTGCTGGAATTGATGTTGGCGACCCCTCCCAATGTCAAACCGGGCACGGGCGTGCGCCAATTTACATCGATATCGATGCCGGTCGAATGCGCCTTGCCGATGTTGAGGAAGCCTCCGATGCCAGCAGTTGTCGTATAGCCCGACTGCAATCCATCGAACTTGATGTGATAGAGGTTGGCCGCCACAGTTAAGGTGCGATTGAAGAGCCGTACCCTGGTGCCGAGTTCGTAATTGGTCAACGACAAGGGATCCAGCAAGATCTTGGCTGGGAAGCCATCGGCCTCCAGCAATTGCACCTGAAGCGCGGACTGAATCGTGTTGACACGGAAGCCCGTTGATACAGTGGCGAATGCCGAAATATCGTCATTCGGGAAATATGACAGGTTTGCGCGCCAAGTGGTCTTCTTCAGCGTCGCGGGCAAGCTGGATGTTGCATCCTCATATCTGCGACGATCATGATAGTAGCGGACACCAAGAAGCGGCACGAGCTTTCCACCGAACAGATCATAACTGATTTCGCCAAAACCGGCCCAATTTCTGGTCACCGCATTGTTATCGGCTACCTGCTGGACCACCACAAAATCCAGAGCGTTACGCTGCGGACCTTCGCCGGCGCTATAGGCGCCGCCTACAACCCAATGGAATGGCCCTGCACCGGTAGATCTCGCTCGAATTTCCTGATTGAAGTTTTTCGGATTGAAGAAGGAGTCGAATTTCCCTCCAGGAATACCCAGCACTCCCAGCGGTGTGCGGTAACCAAACGACCCTTTCAGGTAACTGGTAGAACTCGTTATCGCGACGCCGCCCAGGTCGAGGTCACCGGTCAGGCTGTAAAGCGTATATTTGGATCTGGTGAAACTATCGATACCCGCCGTATTCTCGTAGGTAAATGGATCGACACCGCTGTAAATGGATTGATAACCCTGGGTTGGCCTGAACTGCCAGACTTGCGCGCGGAGCGTGAACCTGTCGGAGGGCTTGAACAAAACCGCGATCCGCCAGTCCCGATTTATTTGGTGATTGACGTCCTTTTCATCGGGCGTGCCGTCATTGGCTCCGTAATAAACGTCGGCATAGCCCTGCTGGCGCGAAATGCCGCCACTCACTCTTATCGCCAGCACGTCTTCGATAATCGGTACCGACAGGGCGCCCGCAACACCCCAGTTCAGGCCGGACGCATCCCTTGTGGACGAGGCGGAGGCTTCGCCCAGCACCTGGACCGCCGATAGATCAGGGTCGCGGGTGCGGAAGATGATAGTGCCGCCTGCCGAACCTTGCCCGTAGAGCGTGCCCTGAGGGCCACGAAGAACCTCAACCCGTTCCAGATCAAGAAACTTGATGGGAGGAGCAATACCGAAATTTGGAACGACAAAGGGTACATCGTCCAGATAATAGCCGATGGGGGTTTCACCGTTGGTCCCACCGACGCCGACGCCGCGAATATTATAGGATTTGATACCGGCAGCAGTCTCCTGCGCGATGGACGCGCCGGGAATGGCAGTGATCAGGTTGTTGACGTCCTGAACATTCTTTTCCTTGAGGCTTTCGCCTGAGAATGCCTGGATCGCCAGAGGCGTTTTTTGCAGTGACTGCGGCCCGGTTTTGGACGCGGTCACGACGATGTCGGGGACAGAGCTTTGCGTGGCCGATGATTGCGCTGCTACAGTGCTGCTCGCGTCGCCCGATTGCGATGCCGTCTGCCCGTAGGCTTGCCCGCTCAGCGCGCACAACGATACGCACGTCACGAGCGACATTCTTACCTTCATGATCATTCTCCCCACAACAGCAGCCGTCTAATCCGGGCTTGCAATGGTTTGCAAATTAGTCCACCTTGCAATCCATTGCAAGAAAGAATTTTTGGCTGATTTCGGAGGGGCGGTGACATCCGCAATGCTCCAGGAGGGCCACGCCATCGCCGGGGGTTGCAAATGGGATGTGCCAAAAGCGGAAGGCGTTGGAAGGACGAGACGGCAGTGCGGGACGGGGTCGGCGGCGGGACCTGACCGCAGTCTACTATACGTGCGTCGCTCGAACCTGAGCAGGATCGCTGGCCTCATGCTGCGGCCAGCAAAGGACAATGTAGATGCAAGAAAAGCAGGACAGGATAATGGAGCAGGATCTTTTCAGTCACGTCGTGGGATCCAGCGAGCGTCCGCTCCTGGACTGGACTGTAGGCCAGGCTCTTGACCACGCGGCGGAGTGTTGGCCTGATGAAACCGCCTTGATCTCACGCCATCAGGGCCTCCATTTCAGTTGGGCGGCATTGAGGGATGCCGCGCATGATTTCGCGCTGGGACTGACCGCGCTGGGGCTGGGGCCAGGTGACCGCGTCGGAGTGTGGGCGCCCAATTGCGCCGAATGGATCATCGCACAGTTCGCCACGGCGGTAGTGGGCATCATCCAGGTCAACATCAATCCCGCCTATAGGCTCAGCGAGTTGGAATATACGCTGCACAAAGTGGGCGTTAAAGCGCTCATCTGCGCCGACAGTTTTAAAACCAGCGATTATCTCGCCATGGTGGAGGAACTGGTGCCCGAACTGAGTCAGCATACCGGAAAGATCGCGTCATCCCGGCTCCCCCTTCTGGAGCATGTCATCAAGATTGGCGGCGGACCGCGACCGGGATGGCTTGATTTTGACACCGTCATGCAGAGCGGCAGCGAGTTGCCGCGCGAGCGGATCGAGGCGATCGGCTCCGCGCTGCGCCCACATGACCCCATCAATATCCAGTTCACCAGCGGCACGACTGGCCTGCCCAAAGGCGCTACGCTTTCCCACCACAATGTCCTCAATAATGCCTATTTTTGCGGGCTAGCTATGGGCCTGACGGCGGGCGACCGGCTTTGCGTGCCGGTGCCGCTCTATCATTGCTTTGGCATGGTGATGAGCAACCTTGCCTGCCTCGTTCATGGGGCTACGATCGTCTACCCCTCTGCAGGCTTTGATCCGCTGGCGGTTCTGGAAGCGGTGGAGGCAGAACGCTGCACCGCATTACACGGCGTGCCAACCATGTTCATTGCGGAACTGGAGCATCCGCAATTTTCACGCTTCGACCTCAGCTCCCTGCGCACTGGGCTGATGGCAGGCGCACCTTGCCCTATCGAAATCATTAATCGGGTTATGACGGAAATGCATATGCGCGATGTTGGCGTCGCCTATGGCATGACGGAGACAAGCCCGGTCAGCTTCCAGACATCGGTAACCGATCCGGTCGAGCGCCGCGTTTCCACGATCGGCCATGTCCAGCCTCATCTGGAAGCCAAAGTCATCGATCCCGTGACGGGCAAAATCCTTCCGCGCGGCACGCCCGGAGAATTATGCACGCGCGGCTATTCCGTGATGCTGGGCTACTGGGACGAACCGGAGCGGACCGCTGATGCGATCCGTGATGGTTGGATGCACACGGGTGATCTGGGCATTATCGACGATGAAGGCTATGGCCGGGTGGTAGGCCGCGCGAAGGATATGATCATCAGGGGCGGCGAAAACATCTATCCGCGAGAGATTGAGGAGTTTCTCATCCGTCACGACGCGATAGAGGATGTACAGGTCGTAGGCGTTCCGAGCGAGCGCTTCGGTGAAGAGGTATGCGCCTGCGTCCGCCTGCGTGCTGGCATGCAAATCACTGTGGATGACCTGATTGCCTCCTGTCGCGGCCAGATCGCCCATTACAAGATTCCGCGCTACGTCCGCTTCATGGAAGCCTTCCCTATGACCGTGACGGGCAAGGTGCAGAAGAACTTGCTGCGCGATGTGACGGTAAGCTGGCTGAAGAATGAAGGCACTGACAATCTACCGGACTGATCATGCTGTACTGGACTGCGAGGCTACCCCACCGTACCAATACTTCAACTCTTCGTTAAAGATCATCCATCGAACTGTCGTTACGTATGCGCGCTTTCCGCTCAGTGTAAGGAATTAAAGTCAGTGCTGCGGAATCGACATCAGCCCTGAGCAGGGCCGAGTGCTTAAGGGGGGGGCAGGTGCTGAAAATGCCACTTGCCTCATCAGTTACGAATGTCCGCCAGTCCCGATTCCTGTACTTCGTGATAGTCTCGATGCAGTGGGTCATTGCCATCCACAGGCACATCGCATGGCCGCCGATCCGGCTGCGACGGCGCATCGGGGGGCTCACGGAAGGCAGGATTATCAGTTCTGCAGCGCAAGTTGCCGAACCAAGTTCATTGTCGACCCTAATCGCTAGTTCCGCGCCAACGCCGCCGCTCCGGGTGCGATGTGGACTGCCCGATGCAACCGGAGGTGAGGCAGGATCATCTTGGCCCCTGTCCGATTTGCGGCCTGGCGCTGGAGCCGGAAATGGTCACTGCGAAGACTGGTCCAAACGCCGAGCTCATCGACATGACCCGGCGCTTCTGGATTGCCTGGGCGATAACGATACCGGTGTTCCTGCTGGAAATGGGCAGCCACTTGTTTCCCGCGATTCACCGGGTAGATCCGTCCGCGCTTACGGGTCATCGTGGGCAGGATGGAAAGTTTTGGCTCGCCGCGCAAGCCGGGGCCGGTGCGGGGATAAAGAGGGGATGGCCCGAACTGCAGGGTCCGTTAAGGTCGATGACGATCCCGTGCGGGCGCTGCTGACGCGGCGGTGTCGGTTTTTGGGCCTTCCCGGAACGGAGGGATGGGCGGTACTCCCCTCTGACCTCTTCCGGGCAGCGAGCGATGGCTATGGGCAGGTGACCAGCCGCTAGGGCAGAGATTTGTCGCCGCGCCTCCCGCCGCCGACGTCCCCCTTGTAAAGAATATCCCAGCCCGCCGGCTCTGCGTGGCGCTGATCTCCCTACGCGGGTGCTTGTAATTATTGCCCTTGCCGACCGAAAACACACAGGTCCCCAGGTTCGGCACACGCAGCGGGAGTCTTCCGCTGAACTTTCCGCCATGATGGGTACCGACCATATAGGCCGCCGTCGACATGAAGATGCTGACTCGGAGCATGGCATATGGCGCGTCGCCCACGAGGAGCGTGTCCCGCGCCTGCCCATTTAAGTTCACTTCCCGATCGGAGTCTATACACCGTTCGTCCGTGCGTTGTTTACCTACCGTCTTGGTTTTCATCTGGATCAGGTAAATTTTGACTACCGTGATCATGAACTACTCAACCTTTTCCTCGGTGTGCCAGGCCCCAAATCAAAATGGGTAGTTGCCGGTCTCGCGCGTAACGTGCTGAACCAGAAGCGGATCACCAATATCTCACTAGCGCGTAGACCCATTACGCGTTGCACCAGAGGCGAACGCAGATGAGCTTGATGGCGGCGAGGAAGTTGGCCGGGTCTTTGTCGTAGCGGGTCGCGATGCCGCGGTACTGTTTGATGCGATTGAAGAAGCGCTCGACGAGGTTTCGCTGTTTGTAGAGCCATGGCGAGAAAGCGAAGCGTTGCGTGCGGTTGGATCGATTGGGAATGTTGGCCCAAACGTTCCTGGCGGCAGCGGCCTCACGGATGGCATCGCTGTCATATCCCTTGTCGCCCAGCAGGGTTGCGCCTTCGGGGATGGCCTCGATCAGCGCCTCGGCTTCACAGGCGTCGTGGACCTGCCCGCCTGTCAGTCTCAGGCTGACAGGGCGTCCGTCAGCATCGACAAGAGCATGGAGTTTGCTGGTAAGGCCGCCCCGGGAACGTCCCATGCCACGATCGCAGCCTCCCCCTTTTCGCCCGTCGCACCATTCTGGTGGACGCGCATGCAGGTGGAATCGATCATCACCAGTTCGCCATTATATCCGGCAGAAACCGCTGCCAGCAGCCGGTCCCACACCCCGGCTTTGCGCCAGCGGACGAACCGATTGTAGCAGGTTGTCGAAGGCCCATAGCGCTCGGGCACTTCGGCCCACGTCGCTCCCGAGCGAAAGCGCCACATGATCCCGTTGATAACTCGACGGTCATCCACCCGGGCCACGCCGCGCGACTTGTTGGGAAGCAAGGGCTCGATAATCGCCCATTCCCGATCTGTCAGTTCATACCGCCGCCGTGCCATCAAACCCTCCAAATCTGGAGGCCCCTGAATCATGCAAATGGCCAATCCTCAAGCCATTTTATGAGTTTACGACCTAAGCGGAGGCGGAAAGGGGGCGAAGTCTGTGGAGGGCTCCGCAATCCTTCGTTCGGTCGGCGAGCGCGGGACGTGCGCAGGCACGACATAGAGAAGGCGGGCGCTGGCCCGCCTTCTTCATTTTTGGCCCCGGCGTGGTCGATGCGGACAGACGGCCACTGCATCCTGCGTCCAAGGTGAACGACGTTACTGACGTATGGGTGACGCCGGAGACGGGGCAACTCGGATTCGTCGCGCGTCGGCTCGATCAGTCCAGTCCATTTCTCCGTCCACTCGCAAAATGGTTCGGGTCCTCAGGCTGCGGCCCGGTAGTGATCGCCAGATCGCAACACTGCAAAAATGATCCGTGCGTCCTTATTGGCGATCGCAACGATGAGTTCATGGGGGTTGGGCGACTACAGCAGGCTCTTAATGCCGGTTGATCCAGACGATCTGCGCGTTGGTGAATTCGCGAACGCCGAAGTGCGACAGCTCACGACCATAGCCGCTCTTCTTCACGCCGCCGATTGGAGTGCGCGGGTCGGAAGCGGCGAAGCCGTTGATGAACACGCCCCCGCTTTCGATACGGCGAGCATATTTGCGCGCCTTTGCGACGTTCGCCGTCCAGATCGCTCCCGAGAGGCCGAACTCGCTTTGGTTAGCGAGACGGATCGCGTCTTCGGCATCCTCCGCGATGGTAATCGAGGCGACAGGACCGAACGTCTCCTCCTCAAACGCCGCCATGCCTGGCTCGACGCCCGACAGGATCACCGGCTTGAAGAAGGCCGTGCCATCCGCGCCATCTTGCGGTCCGCCCTCAAGTAGGACCTTGGCGCCTTTCTCGACCGTCCGCTTGACCTGGTCTGCGAGCTCCGCCCGCAGGTCGATACGCGCCATCGGGCCGATGTAGGTATCTTCCTCCTCCGGGTTGCCCACCTTGAGATCTTTCACAGCGGCGACGAAGCGCGTGGAGAATTCCTCTGCGATCGACTCTTCCACGATGATGCGCTTGGCGGCGATGCAGATCTGACCGGAATTCTGGAAACGGGCAAGCACGGCGGCGGGGACGGCGCGATCGAGGTCGGCGTCGGCGAGGACGATGAACGGATCGGAACCACCCAGCTCGAGCAGGGTCTTCTTGATCGCGCGACCTGCCTGCGACGCAACCGCGGAACCCGCGCGCACGCTGCCGGTGAGGGAGACCGCAGCAACCCGATCGTCGTTAATGATCGCTTCGATGTCCTCTTGGGCGACGTTCAGGACCGAGATCAGGCCTTTGGGCACGCCAGCCCCCTCGAAGACCGAAGCGACATTGTAGGCGGTAGCTATACAGTTCGGCGCGTGCTTCAGGATGAACGCGTTGCCCGCAAGAACGACCGGAACAATGCCGCGCATGGCCTGCCAGAACGGGAAATTCCACGGCATGATGCCGAGGATCGAACCGAGCGGCAGATAGGAAACATAAGCGGCCTGCCCCTCAATCTCGGTGGGCTCATCGTCGAGCAGCGAAGCGCCTTTGGCGGCCGCCCACTCACACAGCGTTGCGCACTTTTCGATCTCGGCCTTCGCCTGCGTGATCGGCTTGCCCATTTCACGGGTCATGGCAATCGCGAATTCGTCGGTTCGCTTGCGCAGGACACCGGCGAGCTTGCCGAAGAGCCTCCCCCGTTCCGCCGGCTCCACGTCTCGCCAGATCCTGAACGCAGCGATCGACTGGTCCAGCAGGATCTGAACCTCATCGGGGGTCTGGTGGGGATAGCGGGTGAGCACTTTACCTGTAGCCGGGTTGATCGCGGCTGACTCATTCGGGGCTACTTTGGACTGAGCCATCTCTGCTTTCCTTCTGGCGTTCGCAGCAAATTGCTGCGGAATTGATGAGTAGTCTATGGACCTTCTCGGCGCGCAAGACAGAGCTGGTTTAGCCTCCGCCGCTTCGATCATCCGCCTTCTATATTCACGCTTAACTAGCGGTCAAGCGGATTGACGGACAACTATCGAAGCCCTAGGTCGTTCAGGTGAGGTGCCTTGCGCCTCAGGTATCAATCGTTCAGCCGCACGCCGCGGTTGCTTCGGGCGCCACATAGCTGGGCTGGCTTCAGCAAGGCGCTCGTGCATTCGCTGCCTGGGCCCGATCGCCCGTTCAATAAGGAAAGGATCCAAGAGTGATTGATTTGTTCAAGGACGCAGGACCGCAGTTTGAAAAGGGCCTTGTAATCCGCAAGGCGGTGCTGGGCGATGCCTATGTGGAAAATTCGCTTAACGCCGCGACACCCTTCAACATGGAAATCCAGAAGCTCGCGACGGAATATTGCTGGGGCGACATCTGGTCGCGTCCGGGCATTGATCGCAAGGCACGCAGCATGGTCAACTTGGCCATGCTTACGGCGCTGAACCGTCACCACGAATTCAAGGTCCACGTCCGCGGCGCCATCAACAACGGCGTGACCGCGGACGAGATCAAGGAAATCCTCCTCCAGAGCGCGATCTATGTCGGTCTGCCGGCATCGCTCGAACATTTTCGTCTCGCCGCCGAGGTGCTCGTTGAGATGGGCTTGATCAGCAATGACTGACAGCCCGAAAATCGCAGCACCCGCGATCGTCGGATTTGTCGGACTGGGCGCGATGGGCCTGCCCATGGCGACGCGCCTCATCAAGGCAGGCTATCTGGTCCAGGGTTTCGACCTATCCGAAGGCGCCCGCAAGAAGCTTGAGGAAACCGGTGGCAGGGCATGCGAAAGGGCGGAGCTGACAGCGCATGGGGCACAAGCCGTCATTACGATGCTGCCGAACTCAGCGATCGTGAACGAGGTGGCACTGGGCTCGCTGGCCGACCATCTGGACGGCGCGGTGCTGATCGACATGTCTTCATCAAGTCCCACCGACACTCGTAAACTCGGCAAGGAACTCGACAAGCGCGGGTTGCAGATGGTCGACGCCCCGGTTTCCGGTGGCGTTAAACGTGCAGCCGAAGGCTCTTTGGCGATCATGGTTGGCGGCGATACCGCACATGTGGCTCGCGTAAGACCCGTCCTGGAAGCTTTGGGCCAATCCATCTTCGAGACAGGGCCGCTCGGTTCAGGTCACGCCATGAAGGCATTGAACAATTTTGTGTCGGCTGCCGGCCTGACAGCCACGTGCGAGGCGATCGTAGTCGGTAAGAAGTTCGGACTCGACCCCGAGCAGATGGTCGACATTCTCAACGCCTCCACCGGGCGCAACAACAGCACCGAAAACAAGATCAAGCCCTTCATCCTGTCAGGCACCTACCAAGGCGGTTTCTCGCTCGCACTGATGGCGAAGGATCTCGGCGTCGCGGCCGGTTTGTCGGACGCAATGGAGTCCCGTTCGCCCACTTTGCACCTCATGGCTTCGCTCTGGGCCGCCGCTCGAGAGCAGCTTCAGGATGGTGCCGATCATACTGAGATCAATCGGTACTTGGCGACACTCAAGGGCTGACCGGCAACCGAGTGATGAACGTTGACTGTTCAACAGCAGATGGTGCATCGGCATTTATCGGATTGTCTGCAACTATGGCGTGAAGGAAGAGGGGAAAGGCGTGGCGGAACCTAAGACGTTTTTCGGGAGTGGCGCTCCCCGTCGGGTTGAGCCTATGCCGGTACGCCGGCAAGTCGAGGATGCGCTCCGGGACGCGATTGTGACTGGTCATTATCCGCCGGGCACGCACCTGTCTGACCGCGCCCTTATGGAGACGTTTGGAACTAGCAGGCAGATCATCCGAGAGGCAATCCGGCTGCTGGAGGCGGAGGGCCTGGTCGAGCAGCGTCCGCACCGCGGGCCGATTGTTGCGATGTTGACAGCCGACGAAGCCGAGGACGTCTACGCAGTTCGCGCCCAGCTTGAGGGCTTGGTGGTACATGAGTTCGCGCGCAAAGCGATCGAAAGCGATCGAGCGGTGCTGCGCGCAGTGTTCGAAAGGCTCTCTCGCTCAGGGGCAACCGACAACAAAGAGGCGCTCTTGGCCATCAAGCAGCAGATCTACGATGTCCTGCTCGTCGGTTGTGGGAACAGCTACGCGTCACAGATGCTGACGACGATCCTTCATCGCATTCGACAGCTTCGCGCTTACTCGCTTTCGGCACCGGGGCGGCTCAAGCATACGATCGAAGAGGTGCGTGCAATCGTCGATGCGATCGAACGCAGGGATGCTGAAGGCGCCGCCGCTGCGTGCCGACTGCATGTGCAAAAAGCGGCCGAGGCTGCACTTCCTATTTTGCGGGCTCAGGAAACAGAGCAAGCGAGGTAGTCCGAATGGAAAAGGCGGACCTGGACTTGTACCGGTTTTGTGCCGGTCACCTATCTCATTAAGCCACCTTGGCTTCGGAGGCGAGCGGGCTGATGCCGCCTAGATATGAATGGCGGCGACGGGTGTCGTAGAAACCATTGATGTACTGGAATATGGCAGCTTTCGCCTGATGCCGCGTTGGCCAGCGCTGCCGCCAGATGAGTTCCGCTTTCAGGGATTTGAAAAACATCTCGACGGAGGCATTGTCGTAACAATTACCCTTGCCGATCATCGATGGACGCAGGCCATGGGCTGAGGCTGAGGCTATACTGTTCCCGGCGCCGATGCCTGCTGTAATCTCTTGTTCCAGTCTTATTTCGGTAATTCGACATCCTCGTTTCCATCAAATAGCGCGCGTTGCCGGCCTGTGCCACTTGCACTTCTCCGAGTTGCACATCGAGCCTGTCTCGCCCAGACGACCATCGATCTCGTGTAGAATGTAAATTCCTACTATGTGGTTATATGCAATAACGCTTTCATATAAAGAGCAACCTACCCCGGTGGCCCTTGCGCCTTACTCGATTGATCTAATCAATGGGTGGACCTTACCCGAGGCGGGTGTCGATGCGGCATATTGCTTATTGGGGAATATATTTACCATCGTGCCATGGTCAAGTGATTGAATGCGGCGGCAGCCTGCCGGTAACATGAAATCCATTCCATCGAATATGTTGACAGAAACTAAATTCCATTGTATGATAATCTGGTATAAAAGTGGGAGAGGGTTTATGAGATTGCGCACTAGCATCTTATGCGCTGCCGCGGCTGGCACGTTGCTGCCGACTTTTGCAATGGCTGAGCCAATATCTTCGAGTACGGAGGGCGGGGCTTCAGAAGGCCAAGCAGCTACCGCAGCTGAAAATTCCCGCCCGTCTAGTGCAGACATCATCGTGACGGCAAACAGGAGGTCGGAGAGGCTTCAGGACGTTCCGATCACCGTCACCGCCGTCGCCGGCGAGACGCTTCGCGAGCGCGGCGTCAAGAATCCGGAAGATCTGAGCCGCATTTCGCCCAGCCTCGTTACCCAGAATAACGCAGCGAATGCCCAAGGGACCAACTTTTCCATACGCGGTGTCGGCACCTCCAGCTTCCAGAGGTCAGTTGAGCCCAGCGTCGCTGTCGTCTTGGACGATGTGACCCTGATCCGTTCGGAACTGGGTGTCATTAATTTCACCGATCTTGCTCAAGTTGAAGTCCTGAACGGACCGCAAGGCTTTCTATTTGGCAAGAATGCATCCGCGGGGCTTATCAACATCCGAACCAATGATCCGGTGATCGGGACCAATTCTGGCCGCATCTTTTCGGAATATGGCCAGCTGGATAACGCCAACGACACATCATTATTCCGTGTGCAGGGCATAGCCAACCTGGCGCTGTCTGACGACGCGGCGGCAAGAATCAACGGCTTCTACGTCAAGAATTCATCGCTTCAGAAGAATGTCGTGCCCAATTCCGACTTCGATGGTGGCCTGCGGCAGGTCGGCGGATCTGCGAAGCTGTTGTGGAAGCCTACGGACCGCCTGACCGTGCTGCTGGCGGGCGACTATCTGGATTCCCGCGGTGCGGGTGGCGGCGTCGCGAGTTTCCGCAGTGTCGCGTCCGCCAGTCCTCTGGCTCAATTGCTTCCCACGCTCGGCATCACGCCCGGCACCAACAATTCCAAGAGCGCCTATGATGGACCGACCTTCTACAACCTAAAGGTCGGCGGGGTTCAAGCCAAGATTTCCTATGAACTGGATAGCGGCCTGACTATCACGAACATCGCGGCCTACCGTGGGTTCAAGACGTCCCAGCAGTTTGACGCCGACTATAGCCCTCTGCCCCTGGTACAGGTATTCGGCGGCGGCATCACTACCGATCAATTTTCCAACGAACTGCGCCTCGCTTCCCCCGCGGGAGGAAAATTCGACTATCAGGCCGGACTGTTTCTGCTTAAGGCGCGAGTGCGGGAGGACAATCTGCTCGCGGCATCTTTGGGTCAAACGCCACCCCCAGGCTTCGCGACCGTGCTGGGAAGCGATAGCTTCTGGCGCCAGAAGCTTGGCAGTTATGCCGTCTATGGCCAGGGCACCTATCGCTTCACGGACAGGCTGCGCCTGACCGCAGGCGCTCGTCTGACCCATGAAACCATCAATATGCGCTATGAAAATACAGCAGGCGGTGGCGCGTTATCCTTGTATCCGGTCGCTCCTGATCGCCAGCAGGCCCGTAGTGAAACCAACTTGTCGGGGCGCGCAACGCTGCAATATGACTTGAACAACGACTGGATGATCTATGGCACCGCCGCGCGCGGATATAAGGGGCCAGGTTATGCGCAATATTCCTTCTCCTACGTGCGGCCCGAAATTTCGACCCATTTCGAAATCGGGTCGAAGGCCCAGTTTTTCGATCGCAAGTTGACGGTCAACCTGTCAGCATACAATACGGACTTTAAGGATTTCCAGGCCCAGAGCATCGATTTCACGACGCTGTCGTTCCTGTTGCAGAATGCGGGTAAGTTGCGCACGCGGGGCGCGGAAATACAGGTCATCGCACGGCCGACATCCCGCCTTACGTTCAACGCCAGCGTCGCCTATACAGATGCCCGCTTCATCTCCTTCAAGGGGGACACCTGCTATGTGGGACAAGTCGATTGCGTGAATGGCGCGACCGACTCCTCTGGTCGTAGACTGCCGAACGCGCCAAAGTGGAAAGCAATCGCAGACATAAGCTACGAACAACCATTGGGTGACAATTTCGCCGCCATCTTCAATGTTGGCGTGACATCGCAATCCTCCTATAATTTCCTGTCGAACGCAGATCCCAGTTCGATACAGAAGGGCTATACGGCGCTTGATCTGGGCGTTACCCTGACCCCGACCGCGCGCAATTGGAGCCTCCGCGCTTTCTGCCGCAACTGTACCGACCGCCGCTACGTCGCTACAGTTCAGGGCCATCCGTTTTTCGCTAGCGACTATATCCAGAACTTGAGCTATGGGGGCTTCCGCCAACTTGGCCTTGCGCTCGACGTGGGCTTCTAAGCTTCAAGCGCGATTGAACAATTATTATTTATGACCTGCCAGAGCGCAGCGTGCCAGATGGCCGCCGCGCTCTTTTCTTTTTACTCGGTCGCATGCCCATAAGCGGGATTGAACGAACTCGCTGACGCTCGACTAACGCCTTCGGGCTGGCGGTAATGGTCCCTGTGGGAGAAGTTGATTGCTTAGACCCAGGAGTTTGTCCCATGGCAGAAGATCTGTTCAAAGACCTTGGGGAAGGCTGTGTCATGCTGGCCGACCGGACCTACGACGGCAGTGCCATGCGCGCTACTCTCGCAGCGCGTGGCGCCTGGGCCTGTATCAAACCCATGTCGAACCGCAAGCCCATCTTACCGAAGCTTTGGGTTGGCGATCCGGTAAAGCTTGCCGCGACCCATGTTCCAGAAAATGTAGCCTTCGCCACCGAGCCAGCTTCGGCTCTGGCGGGCAAACCCATGGTTGCCGGTAAAGCGGAGGAGATCGCTAATGCTCTTGCTCCCGATGTCTGGCTGCGCCTCTCCGTCCGCGAAGGCACCAAAGGCGCACAGCTTCACGACTGCGCTTTACTGTGAACTCGCCGACCTCGAAGCTGATGAATATGATGAAATGAAGTCGGGGTTTGGACCCGCGGCTTCTGATCCGCCGCAATATGGGCGACGGCGATCTTGCATTCTTCACAACCTGGTGCCCGCAGGGACAGACATCCAGACGCTCGTTTCCGTCGAGGTCGTGGCTGGGCAATCGAGACAGCTTCGAGGCCGCCAAGAACGAGCTTGGCCTCGATCACGACGAAACCCGGTCATGTCATGGCTGGCATCGCCACGTCTCGCTCGTGATGCTCGCCTTCTTTGGGTCATGATGCGATGCCTGATCCAGGGTCGCCACCCCGGACCAGGCGGAAGGGGTCGGATCGATTATGCCGGTCGCTGAGGGACCGAGCCAGAGTGGGCTCTCCCTTTCTTTTCCGTCAGGCCCGAACGGATATCGGGGTGCAAGGCCCGGATGAAAAGTATAGGACGGCGGAAAAGGTGGGCAACAATCTACCGCATACGGTTGGCGTCGCCGCCGTCATACGCCCAGCCCCGGTCACCAAGCGATGCCGCGCAACTAGTGATGTTGCGCGGCATCGGCCCGTCGTCAGCAGCTCGTCCCTACATACTCAGAACGCGAAATCCAGCGCTGCTCCGATCTGTCTGAAGGACTGATAACCCATGCTTTGGGCGTAATCCGTCTGAAATAGCGCGTTACTTGAGACGGAGGTAACAAATCGGGTGTCGGTGCAATTGCGGCAAAAGGCCCTCAATGTCCACCGGCCATCGTCGCCGGTCAGCCCTACCCCAATGTCCAGGGTCGTGTAGCCTTTCTGCACGGTGGCGGGGTTGCCGTTCGATGCGAAGTTGATTCCGGACTGAGCAGAAACGGCGGCATTGAATGTCGCGGTCAGCCGATCGGAGACTGGATGCTTGTACTGCATCGCCGCCGTCCCCTTCCACTTGGGCGCGTTCGGAAGGACCCGCCCCGATGAGTCAGTGACGCCACCCACGCAATCGGGTTGGCCAAGATAGCACAGGTCACCAGTGAACGAAACGAAGTGGGCATCGACGTAGGCGACGCCGCCGCTGAGGGTAAGGCCCCGCAGTGGATCGGCAGCGAGCTGAAGTTCCGCGCCCCTGGTCTGCAATTTTCCGGCGTTCAAGACAACGGACGAGATCGTTGCGGGATTAAGCACTTGCGCCTGGAAGTCACGGAATTTGGTCTGGAATACCGATGCGTTGAGCGTAAGTTTGTGATCGAAAAACTGGGACTTGCTTCCAAGCTCGATGTGGTCGGAAATTTCAGGCCGAACATAGGTCGACGTGTATTGGGAGAAGCCGGGCCCCTTGTAACCGCGAGCCGCAGTCGCATAGATCATCCAGTCGCGAGTCAGATCATATTGCAGCGTCCCGCGCCACGAGAAATTTGTATTGTTGCGGTTGGCGGTCATGACGGGTGACGCCGGGATCAGTTGCATCACCGATCCATTTGCTTCCGAATGGTAGAGCATGTCTATTGTATCATATGTGAGCCTGCCGCCAGCGGTGAAGCGCAATGCATCGGTCAGCCGATAAGAAGCTTGTCCGAATATAGCATAACTGCCGAGCAACTGGCGCTGGTAGCCGGTGCCACCCAATATCGTGGTGAAACCGGGCGGCGGTGTTTGGCCAAGACTGGCTTCAAGATGATATCCTTGGGAGACGCGGCCTTTAAGAAAAAATAGACCAACTTGGTAGTCAAAAGCCCCGCCCACGGGCGATGCGATACGAAGTTCATCGGAAAGCTGCTTGAACTTTTTCGGTTCGCTAAAAAGCTCGGCCAGGCTTATCTGGGTGCCGTCCCCATCAAACGCTTGCTCAACACTGAACGCCCTAGCAGCCAAAATGTTCGTGATTGTGTGCCCGCTGTCGAATTCATATTCGAGCTTAACCTGCGCGCCGCCGACTTTCACGTGATTGAAAAGCGGTGCATCGTTGGCGAACTGGGTGTTGCGGGGGCCAGCCTCGATCCCGACGGCGTCGACGATCGCTTGTGCCGGGCTTCCCGGAGCGATCGAACGGAAGCTGGCCAAACCGGCACCCTGTCCGCGCGAGTCCAGATAGTCGGCTCCGAAGAGAATCGAGAGGCGATCGGAGGGCTTCCATGCCCATTTTAGGTTGCCGCCCACCTGCTCCAGCCCGGCCTCCGCGGCGGTGTTCGGACCGAGGTTCTCGAAGATAGGCGTATTCCGAACGTAAGACAAATTTATGCGCGCGGCCGAATTAGGCGAGAGGGCAAGGTTGCCCATGCCTCGTACTTGGAACAGCGAGGTTCCATTTCCGGTATTGAGCAGGCCGTACTCGCTGGAAACGCGTCCTTCTGTGACACCGATTTTCGGATCATTCGTGTGAATGTTGACTAGGCCGGCAGAGGCATTTTTGCCGAACAGCATGCCTTGCGGACCGTTCAACACCTCCACTTGCGACAGATCGGCAAAGTTGATCACCGCCATCTCCGGGCGGATCAGGGTGACGTCGTCCACAACGACCGCAACACTGGCCTCGATCGTCCGCTGGAAGCTGGACGTCCCCACCCCTCGGATCGAGAAATTGGTGCCTTGTGCGTTCGCGGCGCCATTTTGAGTTGTGAGGGTGGGCGCCAGCTTGGTGAGTTCCTGAGGATTGCTGACCCCCCGGTCCCGCAATGTGCCCGCATTGATGGCGGTGACGCTGATGGGCACGTCCTGAAGCCGCTCCGCCCGGCGGTTCGCCGTGACGATGATGTCGCTCACGTCTGCAGCGCTGGACGCTGCAGACGCGGGGTTTGGCGCCGTTTGCGCGAACGCCGCCGTCGCGGTGAACGGGAGCAGAGCGCTCGCAAGAAGGACTGAGCGAAAGCTCCTTTGATTCATCAACATCGACCGGTCTCCCCCAATAGGTAGTTATTCTGCTTGATATAGAACACTCATATCATAGTCCTGTCAACATAATAAAGACGTTCCGCTCTTGACGTCGTCTTTCTCCGGCTTGACCGGAACTAAGGAAGCCGGGGTTACTCGGCGGTCGCCATCGGCTTGCTCTGCCTGGTGCACGTTGATCGCCTTTGCTTTCAATCAAGGGCGCAACAAGACAGGCGTGCGTTCGGCGGCGCCAAAGCGTCGATCGGGACCACGCCCTTTCGAGAATTCTCAAACTTCTATGTCTACGAGTGCAATTTCAATTCTAAATAATGTCGTTGGGGGCGGAGCCTCAGTCGCGACCCTACTTTGTAGGCGAGCCCAAACTGGGCGTCCAAACACCCCAGCCGCCGCTGCCGCCCAGGCGGTCGCCTGTAATCATCGCCTCGGCCTGGCCGATGTCACGGATGAACACAGCCGCCTGGTGGGGGCTGGCCGAACCGATATTTGAGAAATAGACCTTGAGCGTGAAGCGGGACCACGTCGCGCAGATCGACCATGGATTGGGCTTGAGGTTACTCTGAGCCGGGTGCGGTCACTGCAACCGCCGCACCCTGGAGCCGCTCTTCGGTCTCGGAGGCCGTGACCATAATGTCCGTTAGGTCCCCGGCTTTCGTATCTGTCGCTTGCCGGCGCTTGTGCCTAGGCGTGCGTCGGCAAAATGGCCGCACCCGCCAGCAAGATGGACTCTGACGTGACCGGAAGAGCATGCGCTACCGGTCACAGCGGGAAAATGATGCCGACCTTCGGTCGAAGCTGCGTGAGCTTGCGCAGCGGCGCCGCCGGTTTGGCTATCGTCGGCTGCACATCCTGCTGCGGCGAGAGGGGGTGGTGATCTCCGCTTGGGCAAGCGCCCCGCTGTCCGCGACCGGATCGAGGCGGCAGGGGCAGCGCTGCGCTTCCTGCCGCCCTACAGCCCCGACTTCAACCCGATCGAGAAGGCTTTCTCTCGCCTCAAGGCCATGCTCCGAAAAGCAGGCGAGCGCACCGTCAGCGGCCTCTGGGGCCTCATCGGCAGGCTCGTCGACATCTTCCAGCCCGCCGAATGTGCCAACTACTTCAGCTCGTGCGGCTATGATCCAGACTGATCGAAAACCGCTCTAGAAGAAACTCCTGAAGGGCCGACCTAAGGTCGGCCCTCTTTTTATTCTTCAGCACCCGCGTTCGGCTCGACCGCATTTGGGGGATCGCGCTTGGCGACGTCCCTCTGCGCAATGCGCAATCGAACCGAGGCACCTTCCGGCTCGTCTATATCGTCGATAAGACCCGCTGGGACCTTCCAGGCAGTGAATGCCTCCAAGGTCGGCGCTGACCGACGCTTCCCTGGCGGCTGAACCATCGCAACGAAGCAACAATGATCGGCAGCCTAAATCAGGGTCGGACGTCGTGTCATCGGATTTGAGTGCCCCGCTCAGGTCGAGAGCGGCCGGAAATCGGAAGATCTGCACCTGAGGCTCGAAAATTGGTCCCTGAACGGCGACAAAGGTGAAGGGTTTCGGGCGCTTGCGTACGAAAGCCTTCCATGCAGGAACCCGCGATTCCAGCAGGTTATCCTATGGGGACTTAGCTTCCGGCTGGTTCGGCGGGATACGAGATGCGCGCTGATGGACGCGCGACATCGGCACGGGTGCGATAGACCATGTCTTCCTGACCGGCGGCTCCTCATTGATCGCCGCCGTCCGCCGCTTGTTTGAGGAACCCTTCGCCGCCAGCCACATTGCGCGTGGCAATGAGTTGACCTCCATCGCCCACGGCCTTGCACTGATCGGTCAGGAGGCCAGCATCGCTGAATGGACCGCAAGCAGTGAAGATGAAATAGCGCAGGGTTGAATAGTGGTCCTGGTTGCGACAGCGCGGATGGCCGCTGCGCGCCATTCCTGGCTCCTGCCGGTCCCCTTTTCCAGTCTAGATGTTCAGCACTGGCGGGTCGCTGTCGTGAATTGCTAGAGGGCAGCCACCTTAGATATGCGGGATGCGCATAGCTAACAACGGTCTTTGCAGCTTTCACCCCGCCAGCCAGTCACTTACCCTGTCATCGGGGCCCGCCCGAAGCTCGATCTTCGCCGACACACGTCTTGGATCGCATTTCTCGGCCATAGGCGGACCCTGAGAGCTAGGTGGCTCCATTAAGATAGCTCCAAGAAGCGGTGCTATTGTAAAGCGGAGAGAGGTCATGTCAGTAGGAACCCGCGCAACGTTAATTGTCGGCATTGCCGCCCGCGCTCACCGCGCCGGCTCTATTTCTATGATCATCTCCTCTCGGGAGCAGCCATCCTGTATGGCTGGTTCCATTTTTTAATTACACAGCGTGACATCATCCCGTTGTATTTTGGAGAGTATCTGATGGGCGGTTTTGAAACCAAACGCGCATTTGCGCTGTCGTTGCTTGCCTTATCGTTCGCCTCTACTGCTTTTGCCAGGCAAGGGGCATGGGTTGATGCTTTTCAATCCAGCCCCGCCGATTATGATCTGAAATTGCCGCCGCACATCGAGCTGCCGGAATCTGCCAAATCATTTCTGACGGAGCGTCCGCCGGTCAGTGGCACGATCCGGGTCCGTTTCGCCGTCGTCGCGGGCGGCAATCAGGTTCGCATCAGGATTTCCAATGAAGAGGGCACATCTCCTCTGTCGCTCACGGCCGCGACGGTGGGACGTGCCGGCGATGGATTCGACATGGTTCAAGGCTCCATGCGTCCGCTGACCTTTGGCGGACGGCGTAGCGCGATGGTTCCTGTAGGGGCGCCGCTGCTGAGTGACCCCGTTGATCTGCCGGTTTCCGAGGGTACGGCTCTGGTGGTTAGCACGATGCTCGCGGAGCCGCTTCAACTCAAACCATTCGGTTCAACCCTGATGAGTGTCGCACCGGGAGACCAGACCGGCAACGAAAGTCTGGAAAATCCTCAGTTTGTTTCTGGGCGGCCCCTTGTTAGCGGAGCGATGGTGCTGTCCAGCCATTCTCATCGCGTCATCGTTGCGCTGGGGGATTCTATCACGGATGGAAATCGTAGCACGCCGGGAGCTACGCGGGGTTGGCCCGAAGAGCTGGCGCGCCGTCTGGACTACAGCAAGTCAGGTGCCGCGCCCGTTATCCTGAACGCCGGATTGGGCGGCAACAGGGTGCTGGCTGCAGGATTCGGTAGATCTGCGCTCTCTCGCCTCGATCGGGATGCTCTAAATATAAAAGGTGTGACGCACATCATATTGTTCGAAGGCATCAATGACATCGGCCTGTCCGGACGAACAATGTACGGCGAAAATCCACCACTGGATGTCGCAGATCTTATTGCAGGCTATCGCCAGATCATCGCCCGGGCACATGTGAAGGGGGTCAAAGTCATTATGGGCACCATCATGCCCTTTGCCGGGGCCGACTATTATACGCCAGAGAAAGAAGCGATCCGCCAAGCTGCAAATCAGTGGATGCGTAGTTCGAACGAACCGGACGCCGTGATCGACTTTGATGCCGCCACCCGCGATCCGCAAAGGCCCTCCTACCTCCGCCAGGATCTGGATTCCGGTGATCACCTTCACCCCAATGCCGCCGGTTACAAGGTGATGGCGGATGCAGTCGCCTTGCCGCTCCTAAATTAGGCAGTTCCGGTGATCTTCGGCAGGAAGCGTCAGAACCCGGCGGGCTCCATGGTCATTTTCTAGCGGCCAGATTGGCCCTTTGAAGAACGCTTGCTGGTCTGGAAGGCGTTAAATCCCATGAGGCTCTCGCTGGACACAAACGGCTGTTTACTGGCCGGGCCGCTGAACGGCTTGAGTTGGGCGGCAGCAGTCAGTGGAATTCATTTCAGCGAGCGGCCGCTTTCCTGCCTCCGCTTCTCCGAATGCGACATTCAAAAGCCGGCCATCTTTGACGTGACCGTTCGAATAGCCGACTATCCGGAGTTGCGCATCGAGAATTGGCGACAGAACGGCAAGGTGGGGTCGTCTCCCCGCGCGCGTCTCCCCCCGCGCCGTTGTGGTCCGGGGGGAAGTGTCATGGGCTTATCAGGATTTGGTCCCGCCACACGCGAGCGAGTAATGGGGCGATCCGTCAGCTTATGGCGCTCATATGCAATCAGCTAGCGCCGCTCAGGCTGGTGCGATTGAACTATCAGCCATGCGCTGCTCCTGGCCAATGCTATTTTCAAAGAGATCCATGGTGCGCTCAAACCGGGCAAAGAGTTCGTCGAGCTCGTCCGACGTTATGACGAGGGGTGGGCAGAAGACGATCGTGTCACCCAGCGCGCGCACGATCAGTCCTTGCGTCAGACCTATGTCGGCAAGGCGGGTGCCAGCCCTCATCGCTGGGTCAAATGAGATGCGGTTTGCAGGGTCGGCGTATAGTTCGATAGCACCGATCAGGCCGATGCCACGTACTTCGCCAACATACTTGCGCCCTTCGTACCCGCGAAGCGCTTCTTGGAATCGGGGCGTCAGAGCCTTCACATGACCAACAACATCATCTTCTTCGTAAATCTTCAATGTCTCGAGCGCGATGGCGCAGCTCACCGGATGTCCCGAATAGGTGAAGCCGTGGCCAAAGATACCGATGCTGCCGCTATTGGCTGCAACTGCGGCGTAGACCTTCTCGTTTATCAGCACCGCAGAAATTGGTGCATAACCAGAGGACAGGCCTTTGGCGGTGGTGAGGATATCCGGCCTAATGCCGTAGGTGTTCGACCCGAACATCTCGCCAGTGCGTCCATAACCGCATACGACTTCGTCTGCGATGAACAGCACGTCATATTTCGCGAGAACTTTTTGCACCTTGTCGAAGTATGTGGCCGGTGGCGGAAGAACCCCACCCGCGCCAATTAGAGGCTCAGCAATGAAAGCGCCAACGGTCTCAGGGCCTTCGTTCAGGATCATCGTTTCGAGACTATTTGCAAGGCGGGTGGCGAAGTCTTCCTCGCTTTCACCTGGTTCGGCATAGCGGAAGTAATGCGGGCAATCCGTGTGCAAGATATTGCTGAGCGGAAGATCGAAGTCGCGATGATTGTTGACGAGCCCACTCAGGCTCGCCGCGGCCACGGTCACACCGTGGTACGCATTGCGCCGGGCAATGATCTTCTTCTTTTCGGGCTTCCCAATGGCGTTGTGATAATACCAGATGAGCTTCACCGCAGTATCGTTCGCCTCCGAGCCGCTGTTGGCGAAGAACACTTTCGACATCGGCACGGGCGCAATTGCAATCAGCTTCTCTGCAAGCACGATTGCGGCTGGGTTCGATCGCCCATTGAACGTGTGGTAATATGGCATCTGGTACAAGGCGTCACTACCAGCCTTGGCCAAGCGGGCGTTGCTGAACCCGAGCGACGCGCACCACAATCCCGACACGCCTTCAAGGTAGCGGTTCCCCTGATCATCTTCCACGAAGACGCCGTCACCACGCGTGACGGTGAATGGGCCCGTTTCCGGATGCGCAGCTAGGTTGGTAAACGAATGTAGATGTGCCGCAATGTCGCTGGCGGCATTCGCTGTGTGGTTGCGCATGTCTGGTCGTCTTTCGGTGATAGAATGTTCAAGGCGGTCGGTGTTGGCTCGGCCCCGCTCACGATGGCTTGTCGATAAAACTAATTGGCAGTGGGGGCGTCGTGTTCGGATTAGCGACGCTTTTTCCCAATGATCAGCGGCAGGCCTCCGGTCGCCGCATACGGGCCGATGGGATGAAACCGGCCTGCCAATGATGGCGCCAACCTGATGAAATCTGCAGCCCTTCATGCGATCGCCGGTCAACGGCTTGGCAAACGGGGGAATTCCCCTTTCTTGCAAAATGCCATTGTACGTCGACCTCCCGGCGCGCCCAAGAGGGCTGCACTTGGAGGTCGAGTTCGATGACTTACTCTGCCGCCATGCCATATTCCGGAGGCATGATCGTGGGCAGGCCCGGATCGTAAATATTGTTCAGCAGCATCGTGAACGCCGGATCGTTCAGCGGATCATTGGGCATCTGGAACGGCTGCCCCTTGGCGCGAAGGTCGGAGATGAAGATGTCGAACACCTGCTCCTGCGTCAGATCGTCGCTGTGGTCGAGCGCAACCTTCATCTCCGTCATGTCCATGTAGATATCCGCGCCCCAGTGGACCAGCAGCCGCGTCTCGTCTGCTGACAGGCGGTGGACGACCTTTTCGTCCGTGGTGATGCGCCATCCATCCGATCCTGGATCACCTTGGATGACCGAATTGATCGCCAGACCATCGACCCGGCGCTGATCTTCCGGACCGCAGGCATTGGCGCCGTGATACATGACTTCGTTTTCCACCACCGCAGCGCGACCCCACATCGGCGCGTATAGCTGCTTGGGCTGGCCCGAAGGGCCATCTGGCCAGTAGGTGAAGCCGCCGCCGATCTGGCCCTTGTAGTACCACGTCAGCACTTGGGCCTTCTTGGCCTGCCAGCGCCGGAACAACCCGGACTTGGTCATGATGCCGATCAGCCACGACGGTGAATTCTGGTAATTGATGCCGCGGAAATCAGTGCCATCGACATGCGGCGGGCCGCCCGCTTCTGTGGGTCCCTGGATATTGACCAGCATCAGGTTCGGCGTAGCGTACTTGGCCTGCCAGTAGCCTCTGACCAGATCGAGAAATTTGGTATTGAGGAAGCAGTCTTCGATCTCGGGATAAAGGCTGGCATGGCCTTGTCCCAGCGTTGCCCGGAATACAGGGCTGAGGAACATGTCCCAGGTGACCTCGACCCCCTCTGGCAGTGAGCCGGACGTGGCGGCGATGACCTGTTCGGGCGAGGTGAATTCCTGCGCAAGGATCAGCGACCAGGGGCCTTCACGGCGCAGGACGTCGAACAGCCTGGTGCGCTGGTCTTCGGTGAAGGCATTCTCGATGATCTGAGGCTCGGCAACCGGTCGAAGAAAAGTGTCATTTCGGCCGTTAGACAGCGATACGTTCATGACTGTGCTTTCGATAAGGCGAGGGAGACGATCCCGCGGTGAGGCATTGATCAGGCGCGCACTATGGATCGTCCATAATTCTCGCCCCCGCAAGATTCCGGTCCGTCGATGGTGATAATTCTCACCGAAAAAGAGCCGTGTTAGACGACTGAGACGGGTTCGGATCGCACGCTGTTCCGCCTCTCAATATGTAGGCGGCGTTACTGCGCTAACGATTTCACTGACGCCGTCATGAACATTTATGAAACGGTGCGGCTCAGTGCTGTCAAAATAGTATCCATCGCCCGCCTTAAGCACCGCCGTTTGTTCACCCACGGTAAGCTCGATCGCCCCTGAAATGATGATCCCACATTCCTGTGCCTTGTGCGAGAAAGTCTCACCCGTATTCGCGCCCGGCGCATATCGCTCGTGCATGACGAGGATGTTGCGATCTGGGAAATCGGCTCCCACGACACGGAATGAAATGTCATCGCCTCTTCCAATTTCCACGAGATCTGCCGCGCGGTAGAAAGGTTGGCGACCGAGTAGGGGCTGAAAGTCGATAAAGAAGCCGCTTAAGGTGGTCCCGAGCGATTCAAGGATTGCATTCAAAGTGTCGACAGAAGGGCTCATGCGGTCCCTTTCGATCAATGAAATTGTCGAGTGTGACAGGCCCGATCTCGCTGCCACCACGCGGATCCCAAGGTTGCGCCGACGGCGCAGTTCGCGCAAATGTTCTCCGATTTTTGGCATGGCTGTTTCCTGCTACGAGACGAAATAGTGCTGTTACACTGCCTTCCTATCTGGATTGCGCGCCGCTTTCGAGCTTCCTGCTCACCACATTCTACTCCCCGCGCAATTTTATAACATCATTTTGCAGGAGCTATTTATTACCTGCCCCGCCCAAGTGAAGCAGGATTGTTGATACGTGGGGGTAAATGTGTCCAATTTGCATCCAGTCAAATAATCAAGTTAAGGGTTCAGCGAGCGCACGGCACCTCCTATTGAATGCGGACATTCGCGCGAGCAGCGGAAGCTGATCCGACGAGGCCGCCCGTTGTCGGGAAGGAGCCTGCGCTTTCCGGCGTGTATTTCTTCGCGGCAAGGCTGCCCGCGATCGCCAGCATCGGCACGATCACGAAGAAGCGCCCCAGCCACATCGCGATACCAAGCAGGCCATTGTAGAAGGGCGTGCCGTCCGTCCGCCCAGCGAATGCAGACCCGTTATTGCCGGTTGCGGAAGTATAGGCGTAGAGCATTTCCGAAAATCCGTGTGGCCCTTTGTTGAGCGGCCCAGCGAGACCTGCGGGCAGAACGGCGCTCACCGCTGTCAGGCCAAGGATGCAGAGCGGTAGTATGGCGATAGCGAGCACAGCCAGTTTGACCTCTCGCGCCTCGATCTTCTTGCCGACATATTCCGGCGTGCGGCCGACCATCAGCCCCGCAACGAACACGGCGAGGATGGCGAACAGCGGGAAGCCGTATAGGTCAGCGTCACTGTCACCAACCCGAGCAATGCGCCGATCCAGAACAGATCCTGCATCGTCTTTTTCCTTCTACCCAGCTGGCGCCAGCGCCGAGCGCAGAAGGGATGGGAGGACTATAATCCTGGTCATGCCGATTTCCCCAAAGATGTGCCGCGCGGATGTCCGCAGCGCTTTCGTGAAGGGTTTCAGATAGGAGCGATGACCATTTCTTATCGAGGTCGAGCAGCGGCCATCTTCATAGTATTTGCATAGGGTTGGCGATATTTCATCAGCTCTGGAAAAGTTCAGAGCCCTTCGGCATTTCGCTGAGCTCAGGCGAACTGCTCCTCCCGGTCATTCCTCATACGGCCAGCCCCGAGTGCCCAAGATTGAAAGGGGCCCTTCCGCACCTGACAATCAAAAAATCGGCCGCTGAACGGCCGTCATGGGTCGAGAAAAGCGAAAAGTTTGCGATCGGCGGCCCATGTACGTCGGCTAAATCTAAGGCGAACAAAAAATGTCCCGGCGGTTATCTTGGAACGACCACCGGAGGATAAACGGCGACGCAAGAAGGTACTGCTATCTCACCCACGAACTGCGATGCGTCGCAATCTATTTCTATGTATCTAATAACCGTGGGCTAATCACATCCAGCCAACCCGTAATCGCTTTTGGGGGCGCGTGCCCCTCACCGCGGCGACAATCAAAAGTGACCTCACCAGCTATCTCTACGCGGCAGACCGTGAACGCCAAATCTGCGGTTCGGCTGTTGTCGGTGAGAAGTGAGGCATCGGCATGTTTCAGCGCTTCAGCGATTGCCTTTTGCGTGCGGGGAAAACGGCTTCTCAGCTTGGCTTCATCGACGGCGTGACCATGCTCGGCGACGCGAGTTTGAACGCGAAGAATTGAGAGATTTTCGCTGGTCAGGCCGACAAAGATGAGAAGGACGAAATAGCCGGCTGCTTGCATATCCTTGATAAGTGATATTTTGGAATCGACGGTTCCATCTGCGGCGACATGCCAATGTGAAAAGACCGTTTCCATAGCGAACGGTACATTCGCATTCATTGCATGACCGACAAAGGCTTGGACGCCTTGCTGGGCGACACGCATCCAGCTTTCTCCGAATCGCGGAGCGAGATTGCCCATTCAGGCAGTGTGCCGTCGGAGTTGGCTTCCGGCAGGATGGAAAGCATCATCCGGTCGGCATTAACGAGCGGAATTCGTAGCACGTCTGCAAGGCTGCGCCGCCAAAGCGTCGATTTGCCGGACCCATTATGGCCAGCAAGCACGATCGCAAGGGGCTTCTGAGTGGCTTCCTGCGCTTCCCGAATTTCCTGGAGCGCCTCAACAGGGGAAGTTAAGCGATCGCGTGGAATATGCCGTCTACCAATTGACCACGTTCAGTCTTGCCATCGAGAGTCCTGATAACGACATCGGGATTCTCACTATCAAGCGAAAATAGCGGCACGCCCTTTTTGGCGCGAATGACAACACCCGGTTTAGAAAGACGCCGCGCGGCACGGGCCAGCGCCGCAGTGCTTTGAGCGATGTTAGCCTTGATCAGATCGCGCTGCGGTGCGGGCGCAGTGATAACAACGTCACCAAACTTCACCCTGCGTGCGCGCGCTTGGCGCCGGACTTTAACCGTCGTCGTTGTCATGACCCTATCAATCCAACCTCTTACAGCAGACCCCGCTAAGATAGCGAACTGCCTGCGCTTAGGCTAGGGCTGGGAATAACGATTTTCGAGGCCCCGAGGGCAGGAAAAAATCGAACATATCGCGCCCCTGAGGGCTTGCGCGAGATCCCATTGCGGAGCGGGGAGGGCACGGGCGAAACTTTTGAGTATCCTGCGTTGGCGTGCGTACAAATTGTCCTGGATATGTTTTGTAAGGATGTTGCGGATCAAGCCACCCTCGATGCTCTGTCGGACATACCGGAACGCGGATCGGTAGGTTTTCCCCTTCTACAAACTTGATGACGGGGCCCCGGAAGCAATTGTGCAACAAGCTGTTGCACCACCTGCCCCCTACGCCCCATCCTCATGTGAGACTGGTGGTTCACCTTTGTTCGCTCAATCAACGGCTCGGCGCACGATTGCGCTGAAGGATATGGTGGACTTGATGGGGTGGACGCCCCCCGGCGGCATCGATGTGCCATAGTGGAGGTGTTGAACACCACTTGAGGAGGCGTCCATGTTGGAGATTAGCACGATCGGTTTGGACATCGCAAAGAATGTGTTTCATGCTCACGGTGCCGATGCGAACGGGCTTCAGGTTTTCAGCCGACGGATTACGCGTGGTAAATTGCTGTCCTTTTTCGCTGCCCAGCCAAGGTGCCTTGTGGCGCTGGAAGCTTGCGGCGGGGCGCATCATTGGGCGCGGGAGCTGATCCGTATGGGACATGATGTTCGGTTGATTCCGCCAGCCTACGTGAAGCCGTTTGTGAAGCGACAGAAGAACGATGCCGCTGATGCCGAGGCGATTTGCGAGGCAGCGCAACGTCCGAACATGCGGTTTGTGACGGTGAAGAGCGAGGAGCAGCAAGCCTCGGCACTGGTATTCCGGACCCGCGATCTGCTTGTCCGGCAACGCACGCAAACGATTAATGCGATTCGGGGGCACATGGCTGAATATGGCTGGGTTGCACCGAAAGGTCCAAGCTGGGTAGCGCAGCTTAGCGAGTTGATCGATGATGCGGTCACCGCGTCGCTACCACCGGCTGCGCGAGAGATGTTCCACGTCATGCTCGGCATACTTGAGGAGTTTGACCACCGGATAGCGGAACTCGACAAGGAAATTGCGCGGCGAGCCCGTGAAGATGAAGTCGCTCGTCGGCTGATGACCATACCGGGCGTTGGGCCGATAGCAGCGACAGCGATAACGGCACTCGCACCTGCTGCAGCGACATTCAAACGGGGGCGTGACTTTGCCGCCTGGCTTGGCCTTACGCCGCTGCAGAAATCTACAGGCGGCAAAACCAAGCTGGGACGGACATCCAAGATGGGTGAGCGCACACTGCGGCGATTGCTGATCATCGGCAGTAGTGCTGTTGTGCGTCAGGCCAGCAAGCGCGGTGCGGCCGAAGGTTCGTGGCTTGCTCGAATGCTGGCTCGCAAGCCGCGCATGCTGGTGACAGTGGCGCAGGCGAACAAGACAGCGCGGATCGTATGGGCGCTGCTCACGAAGGAAGAGGATTACAAAGCTCCGGTGGCAATGGCGGTATAGCGCGCCAAAGTCACCAGAGGTCGTCGGAAGACGCGGTCGGTCGAAGGAGGGTATGGCACAACAGTCGGCGAGACGCGGTCAAAAAACCAGACCGTTACAATGTGCACAAAGCACGCGGACTTGATTTGGATTTGACCCGCGAACTCCCATACAGGCCTGCAGTACATTCTGCAAAATGAGGCCGGACAGATGGCAGCATCCGACTACGCGCCGAACCCAATTTTCTGCTTGCGTCTGAAGGGGCGTCCACAGATGTAACGGTTTTGTGCCGGTCACTTGAGAGTTTAAGGCTCGTTCAAGGAGACCGACGAAATGATGAAGCATAGTGAAGAGTTCAAGCAGGAGGCGGTACGCATTGCGCTGACCAGCGGGTTGCCGCGCGAACGGGTCGCGTCGGATTTGGGGATCGGCAAGTCGACGCTGAACAAATGGGTTTCGCATTATCGTCCGTCTGACCTGGTGGCAGCGCCGCAGGCAGATCTGGCGCGAGAGAATGAACGGCTCCGCCTGGAGAACCGTGTACTCCGGGAGGAGAGGGAAGTCCTAAAAAAGGCCACCCAGTTCTTCGCGAGCCAAAGGCCGTGAGGTTCGCCTTTGTGCACAGCTGGCGGCACCGTTGGCCGGTGGAGTTGATGTGTCGTGTGTTGCACGTCAGCGAACACGGCTATCGGTCCTGGCGTTCGCGTCCGATCAGTCGCCGGGAGCGGACGGACATGAAGGTGCTGGCCCATATCAGGGAGCAATATAGCCTGAGCCTTGGCAGCTACGGTCGCCCGAGAATGACGATGGAGTTGAAGGAAGCAGGGCTCGACGTCGGCGAGCGTCGTGTGGGGCGGCTGATGCGGATCAACGGGATCAAGCCGGTTCGCACGCGCAAGCACAAGGTTACGACGGACAGCCACCATCGCCTTGGTGTCGCGGCAAACTGGCTCGACGGTGACTTTGCCGCCAATGTGCCCAACCGCAAATGGGCCGGCGACATCACCTATGTCTGGACACAGGAGGGCTGGCTCTATCTTGCCGTCATCCTCGACCTGCATAGCCGCCGTGTCGTTGGCTGGGCGGTCAGCGACAGGATTAAAAAGGATCTGGCGATCCGGGCGCTGGACATGGCGGTGCGGCTGCGTCAGCCGCCCGAGGGCTGCATTTTCCACTCCGATCGGGGCAGCCAAGGCGGATTCAACCGGTCGTCGCAACACCGGCTTCATACTGTGCGACCAGGAACTGGTCGAGGACTTCTGCGGGGGTTCTCCAGCCAAGCGTTTTCCGTGGACGCGTGTTCAGCGCGTGAGCAACGGCGTCGAGATCGCCTATGGAGTGCCGGCTAAGGTCGGTGCCCTTAGGGAAGTACTGTCGTAGCAAGCCGTTGGTATTCTCATTCGATCCGCGTTGCCACGGGCTTTGCGGGTCGCAGAAGTAGATTTCCAAGCCGCTGTCGATCTTGAGCTTTGCGTGCTGGGCCATCTCTGCTCCCTGGTCCCAAGTCAGCGATTGCCGGAGCTTCTCCGGTAGTTCGCGCATGGATTGGACGATGGCTTTGCGGACAGCTTCTGCCCCATGGCCGGCCAGCGGTTGGCGGTTCCTGATGCCTTGTCCATGTTGATATCCGTCCTCTCGCGGCAAATGCAGCAGCATGGTGAATCTGGAACTTCGTTCGACCAGGGTGCCGATCGCCGAGCTATGCAGTCCGAGGATGAGATCGCCTTCCCAATGCCCGGGAACTGCCCGATCCTCGACTTCCGCAGGACGCTCGCTGATCATGATGGCGTCACCGATGAAGGATTTTCCGCGCCCTCGTGCGCGTTCACGCGGCGTTCGTAGAGCCCGACCCGAGCGCAGACATGCCGTCAACTCCTGACGCAAGGCGCCTCGCCCCTGAATATAGAGGGACTGATAGATGGCCTCATGACTGATGCGCATGGCGGGATCCTCAGGGTAATCAATCCGTAGCCGATGAGCGATCTGCTCGGGGCTCCAGGCCACCGACCATCGTCGACTTTGTCGATGTACCGCACGGCGCTTCTTCCATATCACCTGCGGCCCGGCAAAGCCGATACCATCAGCATCCGTGATCTGACCGGTAAGGCGTTCTTCCACGTACATGCGCAATGCCGGATTGCTGGCCAGCTTCCCGGGGCGCGGGCGACGGCCGGCGCGGTGAGCGTGCCACTGTGCGGCGATCGGGCGATATTCCAGATTGCCGCCACGCGTGGCGGCATTGCGCCGCACTTCGCGCGAGATAGTACTGGCTGAACGTCCAAGTTTGCGGGCAATGGCGCGGATCCCGAAACCTCGCGCAAGTTCGAGAGCAATTTCCTCTCGCTCCTGGAAGCTCAGAAATCGACCACTGAGTGCTGGCGCCGATGGCGCCAAATGTGTTGGCGGCATACCTCCCGAACTCCGAAACCAACGTGGCCCCAGCGGTGTCGAAATACCGGCATCCGCAGCAGCATCTTCACTGCTACGCCCTCGAGCGATCGCTTGCCAGAAGCGGAAATGGTGCTCACGCTGCCAGGCAGGTGGGCGCCCCGGGGAGCGCAACCTCTCTCGGGTGCAGCGTTCTGATGCTCGACGGCCTGCCATGTTCACAACCTCCAATTTCTTGGTGTTGCGACGACCGGTTGAATCCGCCCAATATTGCTCCTACGCCTATCAAAAGAAGCTGCAGGCCTACGGCCTGCGTCCATCAATGAGCGGCAAGGGTAATTGCTACGACAACGCCTTTGTTGAGACGTTCTTCAAACCCTGAAGGCGGAACTCATCTCTGCGCGGCATCAGCCCGCTCGTGGTCGAAGCCAAGGTGGCAGAATGAGATAGGTGACCGGCACAAGACCGTTACAAATCTATTCTGCGCCCATTGGAAGTCCGACTTCTGAGCGCATTGAAGACCATCCGCTCAGAACCAGGAGTCAGACACGCTCCCAAATCGCTGCGATCCCCTGGCCGCCGCCGATGCACATCGTCGCCAGCCCGTAGCGTGCGCCGACACGGCGCAGTTCATGGACCAGCTTGGTAGTGATAATCGCCCCGGTCGCGCCGATCGGATGACCCAGCGAAATGCCGCTGCCATTAGGGTTCACCTTTGCTGGATCAAAGCCCAGTTCCTTTGACACAGCACAAGCCTGCGCGGCGAAAGCCTCGTTAGACTCAATAACGTCGAGATCGGCGATGGTCAGTCCTGCCTTTTCCAACGCCCTGCGTGTGGCAGGCACCGGCCCGATGCCCATATAAGCGGGATCGACACCTGCGTGGCCGTAGGACACCAGCCGCGCCAAAGGCTTGAGACCACTGGCGCTCACCGCCGCCGCACTCGCCAGAACGACCGCCGACGCGCCGTCATTGATGCCAGACGCATTTCCTGCCGTGACGGTGCCTTCCTTCTGGAAAACGGGCTTCAGCTTGCCGAAGTCGTCCACTGCCGCGTCGGCCCGGACAAACTCATCGGTGTTGAACGGCACGAGTTTGCGACGCACCAGCACATCGACCGGCACAATCTGATCCTTGAAATAGCCCTGCGCCATGGCGTTGGCCGCGCGCTTCTGGCTCACGAATGCCAGTTCATCCTGCTCCTCCCGTGAAATGCCGTAGCGGGCGGCCACATTCTCCGCCGTCACGCCCATATGGATCGCTTGGAAGGGATCGGTCAGCGCGCCGATCAGGCCATCCTGCGCTACCGCATCGCCCATCTTCTGGCCCCAGCGCGCAGCGGGCAGGAAATAGGGCGCGCGGCTCATCACCTCCGCGCCGGCGCCGACGGCGATTTCGCAGTCCCCCAGCATGATCGACTGCGCGGCAGAGATGATCGCCTGCAAGCCCGATCCGCATAGGCGATTGACGGTTAGCGCAGGGCATTCCTGCGGCACGCCCGCCCCGATGGCAGCGATGCGCGCGGCATAGGCATCTCGCGGTTCGCAATGTACGACGTTTCCCAGCACGACGTTGCCAATTTGAGCCGCATCCACGCCCGCCCGCTCGATCGCCGCCTTGGCGACATGAGCGGCCAATTCACCCGGCTTTTGATCCTTCAGCGACCCGCCGAAGCTACCAATGGCGGTTCGTGCCGCCGACAGCAGAAAAACGTCCGTCATGTTTGTGACTCTCTCTAAGCGTTAAGGTCTTCGAACCGGCGCCCTTCGGCCGCCAGCTGCTCGATCAGGGGAGCGGGCGTCCAGGCCCAGCTATTGCGGCCCGCAGCATAGCTGCGCAGCCGATCCAGCAGCACGGGCAAGCCGATCAGGTCGCCTTGGAACATCGGCCCGCCCCTTGCGGGAGAAAAGCCGTAGCCGTGCAGAAAGGTCATATCGACGTCAACCGGCCGACTGGCGATCCTTTCGCCCACAATCCGCGCGCCTTCGTTGATGAGGGTTAGCAGACAGCGCTCGACGATTTCCTCGTTGCTGATGGCACGACGGGTCAGACCGATCTCGGCCGAATAATCCTCGATCAGTTTGATTACTTCGGGATCAGGCTCCGCCGTCCGCCCGTCGGGATAGGCGTAGATGCCCTTCCCCGTCTTCTGCCCGAAGCGGCCTAGCTCGCAAATTTTGTCTATGACGCCAGAATAGGGCCTATGGGGCTGCTCCACCGCGCGGCGCTTGCGGATCGCCCAACCTATGTCCTGGCCTGCCAGATCCATCGTCCGGCACGGTCCCATGGCCATGCCCCATTGTTCCAGCGCGGCGTCGATCTGATGCGGCAGCACGCCTTCTTCAAGCATGAACCAGACCTGCCGCAGATATTCCTCGAACATACGGTTGCCGATGAAGCCATCGCATACGCCAGATACGACGCAGACCTTGCCCATGCGCTTGCCGAGCGCCATGGCAGTCGCCAGCACATCGGGCGCCGTCTCGCGCCCGCGCACGATCTCCAGGAGGCGCATGATATTAGCGGGCGAGAAGAAGTGCAGGCCTACGACGCGCGAGGGATTATGCGTCAGGGCCGCGATGGCGTCGAGGTCTAAGGTCGATGTGTTGCTCGCTAGGATCGTATCAGGCCGGACGATCGGGTCTAGGCCGGTGAATATCTGCTGCTTGACCGCCATATCCTCGAACGCGGCCTCGATGACGAGATCGACCTCGCAGAGCGCATTGAGCGTGGGCGCAGGGGTGAAGGCGGCGATGCGCGCTTCCGCCACGTCGGCGCCGATCCGCCCCTTCTCCACCTCGCGGGTCAGCGTCTTACGGATGGCCGCCTCCGCCTTGGCGAGCGCTTCGGAGCGGAGTTCGACCATAGTCACGGGCAGCCCCGCATTAAGCAGAGCGATGGTAATGCCCGTCCCCATCAGCCCGCCGCCGACAACGCCGACCCGCTGGATCGCCCGCGGTTGCGCATCCGACGAAAGGCCCGGAACTCTGCTGACCGCCCGCTCCCCGAAGAAGGCGTGGCGCAAGCCGCGTGAGGCAGGCGATTGCACCAATTCGCTAAAAAGCGCCGCTTCCCGTGCCAACCCTGCAGCGAGGTCGTCCGACAGCCCAGCCACGCATTCGAGGATGTAGCCGGGCGCCATATCGAGGCCAGGGCGCAGCTTTGCGCGGCGGGTCTCCACCGCTTTCGCGGCGTCGATAGGGATCGCGAGGTCGCTAGTTCGTCGCATTGGAGGCAAGGCAACGCGTGCGGTCTCTAGCGCAGCTTCCACCACATCGCCGTCCACGAGCTGATCGATTAGTCGCAGTTTCAGCGCCTGCTGCGCCATCAGCGGCTTGCCCGAAAGCATCATGTCGAGCGCTGCGCCAGCGCCGATCAGCCGCGGCAGCCGCTGCGTACCTCCCGCGCCGGGCAACAGCCCCAGCGTCACTTCGGGCAGGCCCAGCCGCGTTCCGGCCTGCGCGATGCGGTAATGGCCGGCCATCGCGAGTTCCAGCCCGCCGCCCAGCGCCATGCCATGGATCGCCATGATGACCGGCTTCTGGCTGGCCTCGACCAGTGCGATCATTTCCCGCAGTTCCCCAATCCGCCCGGGATCACCTTCGAAGTCGCTGATGTCCGCGCCGCCGCAGAACAGCCGCCCTGCGCCTGCCAAGACGATCGCGCGGCAGGCCGGATCGTTCGCTGCCAAGCGGAGCGCGGCGCCGATCTCCTCCACAAAGCCGTTGCCGACCGACAAAGCATTGACCGGACCGTTGTTGAGGCGCAGCACCATGGTCGCGCCGACACGGCTCATCTCGACAGACATGATCTCCCTTTCGATCAGAAGGCGTCGGAGCCCATTGCCATGATCGGCGCTTCGCCGCCGGCAATAGTCGCGGCCAGGCCCTGCGCCTGTGGCAGCACCCTCAAAGCATAGAAGTTGGCGACCGCGCGCTTGCCCTGATGCAACGCGCTGTCGTCGGTGGCGGCCGCAGCCATGCGGGTCCACATCCATCCCATGGCAACCAGTGCGAACAACCGCAGATAATCGACCGCTGCCGCTCCTGCCGCATCTAGTCCCGCTCCCCGCAGCGAGGCCGTCACCCCGCGCAGCAGCGACAGCGCCTCACGCGTCCTGTCCGCGATGACGAGGTCGCCCGCTGTCTCCAGATCCGCCGCGATGGAGGCGAAAAGGCCCTCGACCACCGACCCGTCGGCCAAGGCCAGCTTGCGCCCGACCAGATCCATCGCCTGCACCCCGTTGGTGCCCTCATAGATTTGGGCGATGCGGACATCGCGGACATATTGCTCCATACCCCATTCGCGAATGTAGCCATGGCCGCCGAATACCTGCTGCGCTTGCACCGCGCTTTCGAAACCAAAGTCGGTGAAGGCCGCCTTCACCACGGGGGTCAACAGAGCGACCAGCGCATCGGCCTTGGCCCTTTCGGTTGCGTCCGGGTGAGCATGAGCCCGGCCCAGCTGCAATGCCGTCCAGCCGGCGAGCGCCCGCCCCGCTTCGACAAAGGCACGGATGTTGAGCAGCATCCGCCGCACATCGGCATGCTCGATGATCGGTACCGGCCCGCGCGCACCATCGGCGCTGCGGCCCTGCAAGCGTTCCTTGGCATAGGCGACAGCCTGCCCATAGGCACCCCCAGCGATGCCCAGTCCCTGGATGCCGACCATCAGACGTTCTGCATTCATCATCGTGAACATGGCGGCCAGACCTCGATGATGCGCGCCGACCAGCCAGCCGGTCGCGCCGTCATAGTTCATGACGCAGGTCGGCTGGGCATGGATGCCCATCTTCTTTTCCAGCGCCCCGACCGACAGGCCGTTCGGCCGCGTGAAGTCGCCGTGGGCATCGGGCAAATATTTAGGCACTAGGAAGAGACTGATCCCCTTCACGCCCTCCGGTGCGTCAGGCAAGCGGGCGAGGACTAGATGAACGATATTGCCGCCGAAATCATGGTCGCCCGAAGAGATGAACATCTTCGTGCCCGTTACTGCATAGCTGCCGTCACCCAGCGGTTCTGCCTTGGTCTTGAGTAGAGCGAGGTCGGTGCCCGCGCCGCTTTCGGTTAGCGCCATCGCGCCCGTCCATTCACCGCTGACCATCCGCGGCAGATAGGTGGATTTGAGCTCATCGCAGGCATGCGCCATAATCGCCTCGCACGCGCCGCGTGTCAGGCCGGGGAACAGTCCAAAAGAGAGGTTAGTGGCCGATACCATCTCGTCCAGCCAGAGCTGAAGGATGAAGGGTAGACCCTGCCCGCCATATTCGGGCGCCGCTGACACGGAGGTCCAGCCGGTCCGCGCGAAATCGCGCCAGGCTTCAGCAAATCCACGCGGCGTTTGGACCGTTCCGTCGACCAGCTTGCTGCCCTGCTCGTCCCCCTCGCGGTTTAGCGGATGCAGACGGTCGGCGCACATGCGCCCAGCCTCCTCCAGCACCGCTGCGGCGAGGTCGGCATCCACATCCTTGCCGATCCCGGCCATCTCCGCATCGAAGTCGAGCATGTTCAGGAGGAAGCGGTAATCATCGATCGGCGGAATATAACTGTACATCGGAAATCCCCCAGAATTTCACCTGTGTCTATACCAAACATCTGTTACAGTCAACGATGCGAGGTTCGTTGTTTGATGCCATCAGCTATGCGTGGCGGAATATCGTGACGATCTGGGCAGCAATTTGGGCAGAGTTCAACCTGCCGCGACGATACCACTCCGAAACCGAGTTCAGCTGCGACAGCAATAGATTGCGATAGATTGATCGATCTATTCCTGATGGCAATGGCAATCCTTCCACTAGATCCCGGAACAGTTTTTCGAACCGGTCGCGCCGAGCAATTAGCTGTTCGCGAACCACCTCGGGCACTTCGCGGAAATCATTCATCATTGGCAGCGTCAAAGAATCAGGCGCCAATTGGATTTCGAGAAAGGCCCCGCAGGCTGCTTCAAGTTTCGTCCAGGGATCATGTTGTGCGCCAACGGCCTCAGCGATCCTGTCCTGAGCCGCGTCTAATGCCCCATTATGCAGTTCAACGAACAGCGCGTCCTTCGATTTGATATGATGGTAGAGTGATCCGCCCAGAACACCCGCCTGTTCGCCGATTTCCCGCATCGACGTGCCCCTGTAGCCCTTGCGCGCGAACAGCTGCGCGGCAATCTCCAGTATTTCCCGGCGGCGGTTCGGCCGCTCGCGATCCACGTCGGAAGAAGACAGGCTCTTAGACACCATGGCGCGCTAGCACACCAGCCACGCCCTGATCACCTGCTTTGTTGATCCAGGCGCAATTGGCTCGCTCGTTCGAAAATCTTTGTGGTCAAGGGCTCAGGGTCAGAGGAGCGCATAGCAACGTGGAACTCCACAGGTGCGAGCGCTGGCATCCCGTCCAGTTCTACAAGATCGCCTCGGGTCATATCCGCGCACACCATCGGTTCAGGAAAAATGCCGATACCTCCACCCGCCTTCGCAATGTCAACCATCATTCTGGCGTTATTGCAAAGGTTGAGCGACTGCTGCTCGATGCGCGATGCCGCGATAGCCTCCCGCATGCGGCCATGTATCGGTGAATGGCTGGCCAGAGACCAAACGGGAACGGGACGATCTGGCGAAGCTGCACAAAAGGACGCAGCTACTTCAGGGCTAGCGAGCCAGACCAGTTCCACTGCTCCGATCGGGCATACTTGCAGCGACGGATGGGCGACCGGCCCGGCCGCAAAAGCGATATCGGTCGTACCCTTGAGCAGTTGTTGAATGAGGTTTGCAGTAAGGTCTATTTCAAGCTCAAGACTGACCAAAGGCATGTCTGCCTTTAATGCGGAGAGAAAGGCGGGAAGGCAACTTGCTGCAACGATCTCGCCCGTTCCGATGCGAACAACACCGCTCGCTTCGCCATAACCTCCGCAGCGCAGCAAGGCAGTGTGCATGTCACCCCAAAGCATTCGGCAATCGCGAACAAGCTGTCGGCCTGACGGTGTCAAGGTCATGCTTCTGCCCTCACGACGGAAAAGGGACGCACCTAAATGCGCCTCCAATTCGCGGACCCGGGCCGAAATGGTGGGCTGGGTTGTATTCAGCCGCTCGCCAGCAGCGGCAAAGGTGCCGAGCCGTTCGATCCAGAGCAGGGTTTCAATATGGTACATGCTGATCCGACTTATAGGCATTGATGATGATTAATTAAAAAAACAAATCATTGGAAGTGATCAATCTCTCGCGTCAAAAAGAAATTCGACTCGAGGAGATAGCAATGGTCAAGAAGCTCTACCCCGATGCTGCGTCTGCGTTGGAGGGCCTTCTCTTCGACGGCATGCATCTTTGTGCAGGCGGCTTTGGACTTTGCGGAATTCCCGAGCGGCTGATCGACGCGATCCGTGATTCGGGGGTCAAAGACCTCACCATCGCCTCCAACAACGCCGGGATCGACGGCGAAGGATTGGGCAAGCTGCTGCGCACGCGGCAGGTCAAGAAGATGATCTCCTCCTATGTCGGCGAGAATAAGGAATTTGAGAGGCAATATCTGAGCGGCGAGTTGGAGGTGGAGTTCTGCCCCCAGGGCACGCTGGCCGAGCGCTGCCGCGCTGGCGGCGCTGGCATTCCGGGTTTCTACACCAAGACGGGCGTCGGCACGGCGGTGGCCGAGGGCAAGGAAGTCAAGAATTTCGACGGGCAGGATTATATCCTGGAACGCGGGATCTTTGCCGATGTCTCCATCATCAAGGGCTGGAAGGCGGACGAGAGCGGCAACCTGATCTTCCGCAAGACCGCGCGCAACTTCAACCAGCCGATGGCGACGGCCGCCAAGATCTGCGTTGCCGAAGTCGAGGAAGTGGTGCCGGTCGGCAGCCTCGACCCCGACGCGATCCACCTGCCCGGTATCTATGTGAAGCGCATGATCGTCGGCGCGCCTTACGATAAAAAGATCGAATTCCGCACCGTTCGCCAGAGGGAGACCGTATAATGGCCCAAGAAACCAAAGGCTGGACTCGTGACGAGATGGCTGCGCGGGCGGCCGAGGAACTGAAGGACGGTTTCTACGTCAATTTGGGCATCGGCATCCCGACGCTGGTGGCGAACCATATTCCCGCTGGCGTGGAAGTCACGCTTCAGGCGGAAAACGGCATGCTGGGCATCGGGCCTTTCCCTTATGAGGGTGAGGAGGATGCGGACCTGATCAACGCTGGCAAGCAGACGATCAGCGAGCTGCCGAACTCGGTCTATTTCTCCAGCGCCGACAGCTTTGCGATGATCCGTGGCGGGCATATTGACCTGACCGTGCTGGGCGCGATGGAGGTTGCCGAGAATGGCGACATCGCCAACTGGATGATCCCCGGCAAGATGATCAAGGGCATGGGCGGCGCGATGGATCTGGTCGCGGGCGTCAAGAAGATCATCGTCGTCATGGAGCATACGTCCAAGGACGGCGCGCCCAAGTTCATTCCGGCCTGCACCCTGCCGCTGACCGGCAAGAATGTGGTCGACATGATCGTCACCGACCTCGCCGTATTCCAGCGTCCCGACCATGACAGCCCTTTCCGGCTGCTCGAGGTCGCGCCGGGCGTGACGGCGGAGGAAATCGCAGCGAAGACCACAGCTCATTACGTATGTAGGGTACGGCCAACATGAGCACCACCGCGGCGCGTTATGTTTCTCGCTTTGGGGCCGGCGTGGATGACGGCGGCAAGGGTGACAAGAACCTCGTTGGTGGCAAGGGCACCAATCTCGACGGCATGCGGGCGATCGGCCTGCCGGTGCCTCCGGGCTTCACCATCACGATCGAAATGCGGACCCGCTATTATCAGGATGGGAGCGTCCTCCCGGAAAGCCCGAGTGCGGATGTTGCCAACGGCATCGCCCGTATTGAAGGCGTAACCGGCAAGAATTACCGCAACGCGGCCGATCCGCTGCTCGTCTCCGTCCGCTCGTGCGCGCGCACTTCCATGCCAACATGATGGACACCGTCCTCAACCTTGGCCTCAAAGACGAAACCGCTCTCGGGCTCGCCGCCGCGTCAGGTGACGAGCGTTTTTTCCCCTTGGGCAGCGATCACCGTTTCATCGAGATGTACTCCGACGTGGTGCTTGGGCTGTGCCATGGCGCGCTGGAGGAAGCCTTCGAAATCACGAAGGAAGATCATGGATACACGCTCGACACTCGAAGACCGCCCACGTTTGGAAGGAGCTCGTCACTGAATAAAAAGACCTTGTTTCACGATCTCGCCTCGATCGCGTTCCGCGAGCAGACTGTCCTCGATTATGTCTCGGTGTCGCCCTATCGCGCTCCGATTGTTCGTCGGGCCGTTGCGCAAGCGGCGGTTAGCAAAAAGATAGCCAATAAAATCGCCTCCCTTCGGAGATCGACTTTTCCGCTGAAGCCGAGGATTTAATAAATGACGCCTCATTCAGTTCCAGCATTGCCGATCTCGCAAAACCCTGATGTCCGGTATCTCGGCCGGCTGTTGGGTGATGTTATCCGGGCTTATGGCGGGGAAAAACTTTACCAGCAGATCGAATATATCCGTTCGGCCTCGGTCGACCGCGCGCGCGGTATCCATGGGGCGGATGTGGTGGACAGCGGAGTGGGGGCGCTGAGCCTCGACAACACTCTGTCCTTCGTGCGCGGCTTCATGCTGTTTTCGATGCTCGCCAATCTGGCGGAGGATCGGCAGGGCGTTGCGGCTGAACCGGGGGCCGATGTGGCCTCTGCCGTGGAAAAGCTCGAGTCACACGGCATCGACCGGGGCGCGATCCTGGACCTGCTCTCTCGCGCCCTAGTTGTGCCGGTGCTGACCGCCCACCCGACCGAGGTGCGGCGCAAGAGCATGATTGACCACAAGAACCGCATCGCTGAGCTCATGCTGCTAAAGGATGCGGGCCGCAGTGACACCGATGACGGTGAAACTCTGGATGAGGCTATCTTCCGCCAGATCGCTTTGCTGTGGCAGACACGTCCGTTGCGCCGGGAAAAGCTGTTCGTCGCGGACGAGATCGATAATGTCCTCGCCTATTTGCTGGATGTGTTCCTGCCGACCTTGCCCGCCCTTTATGCGCGGTGGGAGCGGTTGCTGGGAGCCCGCCCACACAGCTTCTTACGCGTGGGCACCTGGATCGGCGGAGACCGCGACGGTAATCCCTTCGTGCAGGCGCCGCAACTGCGCCTCGCCCTCGCCAAGGGCTGCGATGGTGCACTTGGCTATTATCTGGAGGCGCTTCACGCGTTGGGTGCCGAACTTTCCCTATCGACCGAATTGGCCCATGTGTCGCAGGCCCTGCTCGGTCTAGCCGCGGCCAGTGGCGACCCGTCACCGAGTCGACAGGACGAACCCTATCGCCGCGCCATCTCCGGCATTTATGCTCGGCTAGCCGCCACCTATTGCGTGCTCGTGGGAAAGCCCCCTTCCCGCCCCTCGCCTCTAAACGCGAAGGCTTATGCCGCCCCCGCCGATCTGCGCAGTGACCTTATCATCGTGGCGCAGGGTCTGGCGAGCGCAGGAGACGGGGCGCTGCCCACCGGCGGTGCGCTCGACCGCCTGATCCGTGCGGTCGAGACCTTCGGCTTCCACCTTGCCGCGCTCGACCTCCGGCAGAATAGCGACGTTCATGAGAGGGTCGTCGCCGAACTGCTGAAGGTTGCAGGGGTCGAGCCGGACTATGCTGCGCTCGACGAACATGCGCGCATGGCATTGTTGCGCCGCGAACTGGCGAGCAATCGGCCGCTCGGCACGAATTCCTCGGAATATTCGGAGCAAACCGCATCCGAGCTCGCCATCGTGCACGCCGCCGCCGACGCCCATCGCGCCTACGGCCCGCAATGCATTACCCACTATATCATCTCCAAGGCGGAGAGCGTTTCGGATCTGCTGGAAGTCAACATCCTCCTCAAAGAAGCGGGCCTCTGGCGCGCCGGAGCAGATGGCGCGCCGCCGCAGGCCGCGATCATGGCAGTGCCGCTGTTTGAAACCATCGCCGACCTTGAAGCTGCGCCAAAGATCATGAGCGCTTATTTCGGCCTGCCCGAAATTGCGGGCTTGGCGCAGGAACGCGGTCATCAGGAAGTGATGATCGGCTATTCCGACAGCAACAAAGATGGCGGCTACATCACCTCGACCTGGGGGCTGTATCAGGCGAGCCGCGCGCTGGCCCCGGTCTTTGCGCAAGCGAGAACCGCCATGCAGCTTTTCCACGGGCGCGGCGGAGCGGTGGGACGGGGCGGCGGCTCTTCCTTCGCGGCGATTCAGGCGCAGCCCAAGGGGACAGTGCGGGGCCGAATCCGCATTACCGAACAGGGCGAAGTGATCGCCGCCAAATTCGGCTCGCGCGATGTAGCCACAAGCAATCTCGAAGCGATGACCAGTGCCACTCTGCTCGCCAGTCTCGAGCCGGAAGCCATTTCAGACCGCGACGCGGCGCGTTTTGCCAACGCCATGGACGAGCTGTCGAAGACTGCTTTCGCCGCTTATCGGAACCTTGTTTACGGGACTGCAGGGTTCAAGGAGTTTTTCCGCCAATTGACCCCGATCCAAGAGATTTCCGGCCTCAAGATCGGCTCGCGCCCGGCCAGCCGTACGAAGAGCACGCGGATCGAGGATCTGCGCGCCATTCCTTGGGTGTTCAGCTGGGCACAGGCGCGGGTGATGCTGCCCGGCTGGTATGGCGTGGGTCATGCGCTAGCCGCATTCGAGGACAAGGTGCTGCTGGCCGACATGTCGCAGCACTGGTCCTTCATGCAATCGGCGCTCGCTAACCTGGAGATGGTGCTGGCGAAATCCGATATGGGTATCGCCGCGCACTACTTGTCGTTGATCGAGGATCAGGCGCGAGGCACGGCGATCTTCGATCGTATCCGTAAGGGGTGGGACATGACGCATGACGGCCTACTCACCGCAACGCGTCAGTCGCGCCTGTTGGAAAAGAACCCTAAGCTCGACAGCTCGATCCGCCTTCGTCTGCCCTACATCGAGCCCCTTAATTCGCTTCAGGTCGAACTGATGAGGCGCCACCGCACCGGTGAGGATGATCCGCGCATCAAAGAAGCCCTCGAACTGTCGATCAACGCCATCGCCACAGCTCTGCGCAACAGTGGCTAAACCGCACCCGCTTGAGGTGGCGGATATACTCCGCCGCCGCCGCTGTGCCACACCGTGAGTGGCCGCCTGGCAGCGTGATGTTGATCCAAGCGGCGGATAACTATGGCTCTCCTTGCGCAAGCCGACTGCATCGCCGTCGTGCTCTCATGATCAGGGCCGTGGGGAATAGCGCTCGCTCATGGCGCCGCCGGTGGGCCGCAGTCGTATCGCGCGCTGAACTGGGCCTCGACCATTTCGAGGGGCGCTCTTGGACCGGACTATCCACACGCACTCATGACAGTTGCCTGTGCCTTTCTGCAGACGACAAGGCCGCTCAGATGGAGCAGAAAAAGAGAGTCTGAGGGCCACCGCCACAACCGGGCCGCCAGCTGTCCGCCAGGTCATCATTGAGCGCATGTCACGACCGCCGCTGAGCCCTTGCCCACATTGTCGGGGGAAATTTCATAGCTATGCAGCCCACGCTTCAGCCAAAGTAATTGCTGGACATTCAGTCGCTGAATGCGTGCAATCACGTTCGGTGAGAGCGAAAGCTACGCTGATTAACCGTAACCGGTGTTCTCAGGCCACGGCGGTCCATGGCATGAGTTCGCCGACGGCGCTGGCCGGATGACCCGCAGCCAGCTTACCGAGCGTTTCGGTCAGCCAGGTGTGCGGATTGATACCGGATATCTTGCAGTTCTCGATGAGCGTGGCGATGACCGCCCAGTTGTCGCCGCCTTCATCGGAGCCGGCGAACAGGGCATTCTTCCGATTGAGCGCGAGGGGTCGGATTGAGCGTTCGACGGTGTTGCTATCGAGATCGATGCGGCCATCATCGAGGAAGCGGGAGAGGCCATCCCAACGGGTGAGCGCGTATCGGATTGCCTCGCCGAGCTTGCTCTTGGCGCTTACCTGGCGGTTCCGCGCACCGAGGTATTGGTGGAGGTCATCGACGATGATGCGACTGCGTCCACTGCGGATCAACCGGCGCTGTTCGGCAGGCAGCCCTCGTACCTCGTCCTCAATGGCATAGAGCTGGGCGATCCGGCGCAGCACTTCGGTGGCGACTGGCGAGCTGTCGGCCAGTTCGTAGAATTTGCGGCGCACATGGGCCCAGCAAAAGGCGAGGTGGATCTGGTTGCGCCGCCGGGCGAGCGCGGCGTAGCCACCATAGCCATCGACCTGCAGGATGCCGACGAAGTCGCCCAGGTGCGTTTCCGCCCGCTCGCTCTTGCGATCGGCAGCATAGACATAGGCAACCATCGGCGGATCATCGCCGCTCCACGGGCGATCATCGCAAGCATAGGCCCATAATTGCCCGGTTTTGGTCCGCCCTCGACCGGGATCAAGCACTGGTGCGGTGGTCTCGTCGGCGAACAGCCGCTCGGATCGCCGCAATCGCTCCAGGATATGGTCGCGCAGTGGGCGCAGGTACCAAGCCGCCCGTCCCACCCAGTCGGCCAGCGTCGAGCGATCAAGCTGGATGCCTTGGCGGGCGTAAATCTGTGCCTGTCGGTACAACGGCAGGTGATCAGCGTACTTGGCGACCAGCACCTGCGCGATCAGCGCTTCGGTAGGAATGCCGCCCTCGACGATCCGTGCCGGCGCCGGGGCCTGCACAATGGCACTCTCGCACGAACGGCAGCCGTAGCGCGGACGGCGCGTGACGAGCACGCGAAAGGTGGTGGGCACGACATCGAGACGCTCGGCCACATCCTCGCCGATCTGGTGGAGTGAACCCTCGCAGCAAGGGCAAACCTTGTCCTCGAGATCGACAACCTGTTCGATCCGTTCGAGATGGGAAGGCAGTGATCCGCGGTTGGTCTTGCGCGGCCGATCCGCCGGTGTCCGCTTCGCCTTGTCGCGGGCCTGCTCGGCCTGAGCTAATGCTGTCTCGACTTCTTCCAGGGAGAGCTCGAACTGGTCGGGATCGAGCTGTTCGGAACGGCGGCCGAAACGGTGGCGTTGCAAGGCATCGATGATGGCCTTCAGGCGCTCGACCTCGGCCTGGAAAACCTTGAGAGCATCAAGCTCGCGGGCCTGTTCGAGGACGAGCGCACGGAGCGCTTCGACGTCGTTGGGAAGGTCCGCTTCCATAAGCATGAGGGCAGTGAATCAGCAGACGAAAGCCCCGTCAACCGGCAATCTGCGGAGCAATCGGGCGCCGCCCGCCATGCACTCGGCGCCAGTCCAGACCTTCCAGCAGAGCGCCCAGTTGCGCCGCCGTAAGACGCATCACGCCGTCCTGGATGCCGGGCCACTTGAAACCGCCGGACTCCAGCCTCTTGGCCATCAGGCACAGGCCGGTGCCGTCCCACCAGACCAGCTTGATCCGGTCGGCGCGCTTCGCCCGGAACACGTAGATCACGCCCGAATAAGGATCACCGCCGTACTCAGCACCAACCAGCGCCGCAAGCGAATCTGCACCCTTGCGAAAATCTACCGGGCGCGTCGCCACCATCACCCGCGTACCAGGCCCTATCCCGATCATCGATCACCATCAATTCCTGGGCCCTGCAGAGCTTGGATAACGGCTACCACCAGATCGGTCCGGGCCGCTTGCCCGATCCGGACAACGGCACCACTGACCTCGACCTCTACAACCCCATCGTGCGAACCCGGCGGCGATGTCTCGCCAACCACGGGCACGAACATCGGCTCGTGACGGGGCGGAATCTTGCTGGCCTCTACCGCGTAACGCAGCTCCCGCCGCCATGTGTATAGCAGCGCAGTGCTGACATCCCGCTCGCGTGCAAAGGCAGCGACATTGTCGCAACGCTCCATCTCCGCAACCAGCGCCAGCTTCTGCTCCAGCGTCCAGGCACGCCGTCGTCCGGCCATCCCGCTGAGAACTTCAACCCGTCGAACTGGCTTCGGAGCCACTCCAGTGTGGGTGTCCAATGCGGTCGTAAGGATGGCGTCGTCCATCCTCGCATCTCTGCCTGAGCCACCAAATCAGACAAGGTGGCGCCAGAACACCGGTTACGATTAACCAATGCGAGCCGCGCTCCCTGAACGTGGAATTACGACCTTGATAGGGTGCCGTATCCGTCCACTCACCCTTTCATCGCGGTCAGTCCGAGCTTCGAAAGCAGCGCACTATCCTTGTCATCCCCGGCGTTAGCGGCCGTCAGCAGCTTGTCGCCAGTAAAGATGCTGTTCGCGCCCGCCATGAAGCAGAGCGCCTGACAGGCTTCGCTCATGCTCTCACGGCCCGCCGAGAGCCGCACCATCGAATGCGGCATAACGATCCGCGCCACGGCGACCGTTCGGACGAATTCCACCTCATCGATCTTGGCGAGCGGCGTGTCCTTCAGCATGTCGCCCAGCACGGTTCCGGCCACCGGCACCAGCGCGTTGATCGGCACGCTCTCAGGATGCGGCATCGTGCCGAGCGCATGCAGGAAACCGATACGGTCCGAGCGCGTCTCGCCCATGCCGACGATCCCGCCGCAGCAGACGTTGATCCCTGCGTCGCGGACATTCTCCAGCGTCTCGATCCGGTCCTCGAAGGTTCGGGTCGTGATGACGTTGGCGTAATTTTCCGGCGAGGTGTCGATATTGTGGTTGTAATAGTCGAGCCCGGCATCGGCGAGCTGCTTCGCCTGATCCGACGACAGCATGCCCAGCGTCATGCAGGTTTCGATGCCCATCTGGCGCACGCCCTTCACCATCTCGATGAGCTTGGGCATGTCCCGTTCCTTGGGGTTGCGCCATGCGGCACCCATGCAGAAACGGCCCGAACCATGGTCCTTCGCCTGCGCCGCCGCCTGCAGCACGGCCTGCACATCCATCAGCTTGGTGGCCTTGAGCCAGCTTTCCGCTTCGGTTGACTGGCTGCAATAGCCGCAATCCTCCGGGCAACCGCCGGTTTTGATCGACAGCAGCGTAGACAGCTGCACCTCATTGCGCGGGAAGTTCGCGCGATGGATCGACTGCGCCTCAAACATCAGGTCGTTGAAGGGCAGGTCGAACAGTGCGGCGATCTCGTCGCGGGTCCAGTCGGTGCGGCATTCATTCATTTGTCGACGCCCGCCCGCGCCAATATCTTGCGTGCTTGCAAAAATTTGGAGCATCAATCATTTTTCCTTCCAACATAAGCACACCCGCATTTGGCGCTTGATGAAAGGCTGCCACGATCGCGCGTGCCTGTTCAATCTGCGCTGCAGTCGGCGTGAAGGCGGCATTGATAATCGGAACCTGCAAAGGATGGAGCGCCATCATCCCTGTAAAGCCGTCATGAGCCGCGCGAGCGGCATAGGTGGCCAGACCTGCTTCATCCTTGACCGTGGGATAAACGGCCTCGATCGCGGCTATCCCGGCAGCATGCGCGGCAAAAAGAGACACAGCCCTCACCATCTCGTAAGGAGCGGTAGGAACCATTTGGATGGCGGCTACCAACAGCGCCGATAGGTGCGGGCAGGTTCTCAGCACCCCAGGTCAGACCAACAAAATGCTGCCGGACCGCGCCATAGCTGCTGAGTTGAAAGACCGCCGCAGGCGTCTCGGAAGCAATCGGCAATATTGCTGCAACCGGGAGCATCTCCTATCTTGTCGATCAACGCAGTAACACTTGGCGCTGCTTCCGCCTTTGGCAGAGATCCCGTCAGGACGCCCAGGCAGCACGGCGCGAGATCGGTATCGGTCAAGTCGTTGATCGAAGTGCGACCCACTTCCTTCTTTGCTGGCGCGACAAAATCCTCCAGATCGAGGATCAGCGCATCGGCGCCGCTCGAGGCAGCCTTCGCGAAACGCTCGGGCCGATCGGCAGGGACGAAGAGCAGCGAGCGTAGGTTCAAGCCTCGCTGCCTTTGATCAACGTCATGCGCAAGCACTGACATACGACCTCGTCGCGCTGGTTGATCAAGCGATGTGCGAAAGTGACTATGCCTGCGCCCGGACGCGACTTGCTGGGCTTGAGGTCCGTCACCTCGGTTTCCGCGCGCAGCGTATCGCCGATGAATACGGGCTTGGGCATCAGCAGCTTGTCATAGCCGAGATTGGCGACAAGCGTGCCGAGCGTGGTGTCGCCGACCGACAGGCCGATCATCAGCGCGAATGTGAAGGTGCCGTTGACGAGGATCTGCCCGAACTCGCTCGCCTTCGCGGCTTCCAGGTCGATGTGCAGCGGCTGCGGATTGTGCGTCATCGTGGAAAATAGAAGATTATCCGTCTCCGTCACCGTGCGCCGGATTTCGTGGCGCAGCGTCTCGCCAACCGACCATTGGTTGAAGAACTTGCCCGCCATCAGGCCCCCTCCCCCTTCTCGATCTTCACCAGCAACGTCCCTTCGCTTACCTGTCCGCCCTCGCGAACATTGAGTTGTGCGACGGTGCCGTCAAACGGCGCGGTCAGGCTATGCTCCATCTTCATGGCCTCCAGCGTCAGCAGCTTCTGTCCCTTGGTGACGGCTTCACCCGCCGCCACGGCAACGGCAATGACGCGGCCCGGCATGGGCGAAAGGATCGCACCGTCCGACGCATCCGCGCCCGCAGCGCCAGCCGCGCGCCACGGCGTGAGACACCATACCTGGCCGCCCTGCGCCACCAGCACATCGTCCGCGCCCTCGCCGCCTTGGCGCGGATCATAGCTGATCGTCACCGCCTCCCCATCGAGCAGGAAGGTGCCTTCGCTCCGCACCGGCGCATTGAGGCGAAAGCCCGCCAAACCTCCGCCCCGCGTCAGGCTAGCTGCGGCATCCGCCAGCGCGTCATCGCTTGGCCGGGCGGGCGGCATCAGCGCTTCGCCTTCGCGGCCGATCAGTCCCGTATCGAGCCGCGCGGCGATGAAATCGGGATGCTCCAACGCTTTCACCAAAAAGCCTGCATTGGTCTTGAGCGGCCAGACTGCGCTTTCATCGAGGGCCTGCGTCAGGGCCGAGCGGGCGGCGTCCCGAGTGGGGCCATGAGCGATGACCTTGGCGATCATCGGGTCATAGAAAGGCGATATTTCCGCACCCTGCTCGACGCCGGTATCGATGCGGACACTCTCATCGCCCAACTCAAACGTATCGAGCCTGCCGATCGATGGCAGAAAGCCCTTGGCCGGGTCTTCGGCATAAAGGCGCGCTTCCATCGCCCAGCCGTTGATCGACAGTTCATCCTGGCTCTTCGGCAGCTTTTCGCCCGAAGCGACACGTAATTGCCATTCGACCAGGTCCTGCCCGGTGATCTCTTCGGTCACGGGATGCTCGACCTGCAGCCGGGTGTTCATCTCCATGAACCAGATGCGGTCGGCCTTTAGCCCTTCCGATCCATCGGCGATGAATTCGATCGTGCCTGCGCCGACATAATCGACCGCCCTTGCCGCGTTGACCGCCGCCCGGCAGACCGCAGCGCGCGTCTCCGCATCCATCCCGGGCGCGGGCGCTTCCTCGATCACCTTCTGGTGACGGCGCTGGAGCGAACAGTCGCGCTCGAACAGATGGACGACATTGCCATGGCTGTCGCCAAACACCTGCACCTCGATATGGCGCGGGTTGGTAACCCATTTTTCCAGCAGCACCTGGTCATTGCCAAAGCTCGACGCTGCTTCGCGCTGGCAGGAGAGCAGCGCGTCGGCAAAGTCGGCAGCGCTATCGACCTTGCGCATTCCCTTGCCGCCGCCGCCAGCAACCGCCTTTATGAGGACAGGATAACCGATCGCGTCGGCCTCCGACTTCAAGCGCTCCGGTGATTGGTCATCGCCCAGATAGCCGGGCGTGGTAGGCACGCCCGCTTGGCTCATCAGCCTTTTGGCTGCGTCCTTCAGGCCCATGGCCGTGATGGAGGAGGGATTGGGACCGACCCAGATCAGGCCAGCGTCTGTGACGGCCTGCGCGAACTCGGCATTTTCCGAAAGAAAGCCGTAGCCGGGATGGACCGCCTGCGCGCCGGTCTGCTTGGCTGCGGCTATGATCTTGTCGCCTAGCAGATAGGACTCGCGCACCGGCGACGGCCCGATATGCACCGCCTCGTCAGCTGAGCGGACGTGCAGCGCCTGCGCATCAGCATCGGAGTAAACCGCGACGGTGCGGATGCCCAGACGCCGGGCGGTTCGAATGATCCGACAAGCGATTTCGCCACGATTGGCAATGAGGAGAGATTGGATCATGGCCCTCACATCCTGAAGATGCCGAACTCTGGCCGGTCGGCGATCGGCGCGTTCAGCGTTGCAGCGAAGGCGAGGCCTAGCACGTCGCGGGTTTGCGCCGGGTCGATGATGCCATCATCCCACAGGCGCGCGGTGGCATAATAGGGGTTGCCTTCATGCTCATATTTTTCGCGGATCGGCACCTTGAAGGCTTCGGCATCTTCGGGCGACCACTTGGCCGCATCACGATGGACGGTGGCGAGGACCGACGCAGCTTGTTCGCCGCCCATCACCGAAATCCGGGCATTGGGCCAGGTGAACAGGAAGCGCGGCTGGTAGGCGCGACCGCACATGCCATAATTACCCGCGCCAAAGCTGCCGCCAATCAGCACGGTGACCTTGGGCACCTGCGCCGTCGCCACCGCCGTCACCAGCTTCGCGCCATTTTTGGCGATGCCTTCCGCCTCATATTTGCCGCCGACCATGAAACCGGAGATGTTCTGGAGGAACAACAGCGGAATACGCCGCTGGCAGGCCAGTTCGATGAAATGCGCGCCCTTGACCGCGCTTTCGCTGAACAGCACGCCGTTATTCGCCAAAATTGCGACCGGCATGCCCCAAATGTGCGCGAAGCCACAGACGAGCGTGGTGCCGTAAAGCGCCTTGAACTCATGGAACTCGCTGCCGTCCACGATGCGCGCGATCACCTCGCGCACATCATAGGGCGCGCGAACATCCTGGGGGATGACGCCATAGAGATCGCGCGGATCAAATTTGGGCGGCTTCACATCGCGCAAATTGACGTCCGGCTTCAGGTCCGGCTGAAGCGTCGAGACGATATCCCGCACGATGCTGAGCGCATGATCGTCATTCTCCGCGACATGATCGACCACGCCGGACTTGCGGCCATGTAGGTCGCCGCCGCCCAGATCCTCAGCCGAAATGACCTCCCCCGTCGCAGCCTGTACCAGCGGCGGACCGGCGAGGAAAATCGTCCCCTGATTACGCACGATCACCGTCTCGTCCGACATGGCGGGCACATAAGCGCCGCCCGCCGTGCAGCTTCCCATGACACAGGCGATCTGCGGAATGCCGCGCGCGGACAGGTTCGCCTGATTGTAGAAAATGCGGCCGAAATGCTCTTTGTCGGGAAATACTTCCGCCTGATTGGGCAGGTTCGCGCCGCCGCTGTCGACCAGATAGACGCAGGGCAGACGGTTTTCGAGTGCGATCTCCTGCGCGCGCAGATGCTTCTTGACACTGATCGGGTAATAGGTCCCGCCCTTCACCGTCGCATCGTTACACAGAATCATCACCTGGCGGCCGGACACCCGGCCAATGCCCGCGATGACGCCCGCGCCGGGCACCTCGTCATGATAGAGCCCGTTCGCGGCGAGCTGGCCCACTTCCAGGAACGGCGAACCGGGATCAAGCAGCCGCTCGACCCGGTCGCGGGGCAGCAGCTTGCCGCGTGCCGTGTGCTTGGCGCGCGCGCGCTCCGATCCCCCCTGCGCGGCGACGGCGACCTTCTCGCGCAACGCCTCAGCCAGGGCGTGATTATGCACAGCATTGGCGCGAAACTCATCGCTCTCCCGCGATAGCTTGGTTTCCAGAACCGGCGCACTCATGCCCCGATCAGCTCCCGGCCAATCAGCATGCGACGGATCTCATTGGTGCCCGCGCCGATGTCCAACAGCTTGGCGTCACGCATGTAACGCTCGACCGGCCAGTCCTTGGAATAGCCCGCCCCGCCTAGTGCCTGCACCGCCTCCAGCGCGGTCTTCATCGCATTTTCCGACGCTAGCAGGATGGCCCCCGCCGCATCGAAACGCGTGGTCTTGCCCGCGTCGCACGCCTTAGCTACCGCATAGACATAGGCGCGCGCGCTGTTGAGCGCGACATACATGTCGGCGATCTTCGCCTGCATCAGTTGAAACGCCCCGATCGGCTTGCCGAACTGCTTGCGCTCCCGGACATAGGGCAGCACCACGTCAAGGCAGGCTTGCATGATGCCGAGCTGGATACCCGACAGCACCGTGCGCTCATAGTCGAGGCCCGACATCAGCACACCGACGCCGCCGTTCAGCGGGCCCATGATATTGTCTTCCGGCACCTCGCAATCCTCGAACACCAGTTCCGATGTCGGAGAGCCGCGCATGCCGACTTTCGCGATCTTCTGCCCGATCGAAAAGCCCTTCATCCCCTTTTCAACGATGAAGGTGGTGATGCCCTTTGATCCTTCACCGGTCTTGGCATAAACCACCAGCGTATCCGCATAGGCCGCATTGGTGATCCAGAATTTCGTGCCGTTAAGGACATAACGGTCGCCCTTCTTCTCGGCCTTGAGCTTCATCGCCACGACGTCGGACCCGGCGCCCGCCTCCGACATGGCGAGGCTACCGACATGCTCGCCAGAGATTAGCTTCGGCAGATATTTCGCCTTCTGCGCTTCATTGCCCCAGCGCCGCAACTGGTTGACGCAAAGGTTGGAGTGCGCACCATAGGAAAGGCCGATCGAGGCCGATGCGCGGGCCACTTCTTCCTGTGCGACGACATGCTCCAGATAACCAAGACCAAGGCCGCCAAATTCCTCCTCAACGGTGATGCCGTGCAGGCCAAGATCGCCCATCGCGGTCCATAATTCGTCGCGGGGGAACCAGTCCTTTTCGTCGATCTCGGCTGCCAACGGAGCAATCTTGTCGGCGGAAAAACGCGCCGCGCTCTCCCGGATCATGTCGGCATTGTCGCCAAGCGCGAAGTCGAAATCGGTCATGGAAGCTCTCCTGTCGATCCGCATTCTAGCGCGCCGCATCCTTAAGGGAAAATTGAACTTTCCCTAACAATATCATTGATAATATCTATACACATGCTTCAGTCGCAAGTGCCGCATGCACCTAGCCGGGATAATTTATGCTCGACCGCTATCTTCTGCGCTATTTCCTGGCCGTCGTCGACCACGGCAATTTTTCACGCGCGGCAGGCCATTGCAATGTGTCGCAGCCGACGCTTTCCATCGGCATCGCCAAGCTGGAGCGGACGCTGGGCATTGCTTTGTTCGTGCGCTCGAATCAGCGAGTGGAACTGACCAGCGGCGGCACCCGCTTTCTGGCTCATGCGCGGCGGATAGAGCGCGAGTTCAACCTGGCGATGCAATCCATGGACATGGCCGAGGCGCTGCCCGCCCTGCGCCTCGGCATCCTTTCCAGCATAGCGGGCGATATCATCGCCGCATCGGTGGCGCGGACACGTCCGGAACGGCAGCACAGGTTTGAACTGCTGTTCGGCACCGAACGGGAACTGAACGGTCACCTCGCCAAGGGGCGTATCGACATGGCGCTCACTTTGGTCGATCGCGGCGGCGACCGCTTTCTCGAGCAACCCATCTTTACCGAAGGCTATGGATTGGCGCTGTCGGCGGAACATCCGCTCGCCGGGCTAACTGAAATCAGTGCGGATCAGCTAGCGAATGACGTGATGATCGTGCGCCGCCATTGCGAGGCGTTATCCGATACTAGTCGCTTTTTCACGGAACGTGGCGTTCGACCGCATTTCGCTCTGCGATCGACTAATGACGAGCGGGTCATACAAATGGTCCGCGCGGGCTTAGGCATTACCGTGATGCCCAAGAGCTACCGTGCGGACGGCGTGGTGCGGCCTAAACTCACCGGATTTGACATGACGCGTACTTTGGGCTGGGCGGCGGCACAGGACGCGGAAGCCATGCTCTGCGAACCGCCACCGCTGCTCCGGGAGATCGGAAGTCAGCTTGTGGATGGAAACTAGGACATAAGGCCCATAGCTGAACGGTTCGCGCTCTACCGCGGTGTAGATGCCCGCACATGCGTCTTTAGCGTTTAGCCCAATCACGTGTCGGAAACGCAATATGGAATTTATTTTCCATAGATGATGTTGACAACATATAAGTGCCATTTATTAAAAGGCTAATCCTATAGGTTTGCCGGAGATTGATCGATCCCAGCCAGCAGGTAGTCCTTGTAAACACACCGATATTGCGCACCGTGGGCTATGGTTCGCTCGTTTGTCGATGACGGCGTAGTCATCAAGGAGGGTAGTGGTGATAAGAACCTGTTCGTAAAGAAATAGGTAGGGCCAACTTTGGCGCCGCGGCATGCCCAGACACTCCAGCAGCCGGGCGATCAATCAAATCAGGCGATGGTCGGCGGGCCTCAACGAAGTAGGCTCTTTGTATGGATCCGAAGAAAATGTCGGAACTTCCCGCCTTGGTGGCGCGGAAACGGCATGCGCGCGGGTAAGCAACCTAATGTAAGTTAATGCACGCTGCCGCGCTATAAAGGCCGTGGAAGGCAGAAGAGGTGCTCGGAGAATCCAGGATTGGGCACTCCGATTGAGGCAGCTCTTCGATCATGTGGGGTGCAGGCATGATTTTCGACAGTTTGTTAGCTGCCAAATTGACGGCGGGTGACCCGTAGTTCTGTTGTGGAGGTTTATTGAACATGACGACGATCGATCGACGCCAAGCGCTTGGGTTCGCTACCGGCGCCGCTGCCACGCTCGCCGTGCCAGCGGGTGCCCGGCGGGTCAGCAATGGCCGTTTTTTGTGGGGCGCCGCCACCGCCGGCTATCAGATCGAAGGAAACGCACCCGCGACCGACATCTGGCTGCTGGAACATATGACGCCGACCATCTTCGCCGAACCATCGGGCGATGCCGACGACAGCCTGCATCGCTGGCGCGAGGATATGGCCATTGCAAAGGCAATCGGCCTCAACTGCTATCGCTTCTCTGTCGAATGGTCGCGGATCGAACCGGACAAGGGTCAGTTCAGCATCGCCTATCTCGATTTCTATAAGGAGATGATCGACCATTGCCGCGAACTGGAGCTAGCTCCGGTCGTCACCTTCAATCACTTCACCACACCGCGCTGGTTTGCTGCCTCGGGCGGATGGACTCAGACCGACGCGGCAGCACTGTTCGGGCGCTATTGCGATCGTGTGGCCCGGGCGATGGCAGATGGCATCAGCCATGCCGTGACGCTGAACGAACCCAACCTCTCGCTTGGAGGAAACCTGTCGGCGTTGCAATTGGGTGGCGCTTCCCGGGCCAAGATGCAGGCGATGATCGCGGCGGCTGCCAAGGCCAGCGGATCGGATCGGTTCGATGTTCTCAACTTCGGCGATCCAGAGCCGATGATGCCCGGGGTGATCGCAGGTCACAAGACGGCCCGCGCGGCGATCAAGGCGGTGCGCGGCGATTTGCCGGTGGGCCTTAGCCTCGCCATCACCGACGATGTCGGCGTGGGACCGGGCAATCTGCTCAAGCGCAAACGCCAGATCGTCTACGAACCATTTTTCGCGCTGGCGCGGGACGATGATTTCATCGGCGTGCAGACCTATGGGCGGCAATATATCGGTAAGGACGGCCCGGTAGATGTTCCCGCCGACATGCCAAAGCGCCCCAACGGCAAGGAATGGTTCCCCACCGCGATCGGCAACACCATACGCTACGCGCATCAGGCCACGGGTAAGCCCGTGCTGATCACCGAAAACGGCATCGACGCCAGCGATGATGCCGAAAGGCAGAAGTTCATTCCGGAGGCGATCGCCTCGGTCGAGGCGGCGATGCGCGACGGCGTGCCGGTCGAAGGCTATATCCACTGGTCGCTCCTCGACAATTTCGAGTGGATGCTCGGCTACGGGCCGAAATATGGACTCGTTGCGGTCGATCGCACTACCTTCAAACGCACACCCAAGCCCAGCGCCGCCCTATTCGGCCGGATTGCCAGGGCGGGCGGCATGGCTGCGTGACAGCCTCCGTCTCCTGGCAGCCTCAACCGTCGGCAAGAAGCTGACGCCCTGCTCCAGGCAGTCGCACATGGATCAATCTGATCTATCGAAATTTATTTTCCTGGTTTATATTGTATGGAATAGGATATCCATTTATGAGCCTATCTATTCCAAAGTTGGCGCAGAATAGTGTTGAGCCTATGGATTTAGATCCTGAAACGAAGCCTTCGGTACGATCGGAGCCAACGTGACCTTCAAATTCTGAAGCGGTTCCAAATGTTAGACCGAAGATCGCGAACGTTACCGCTCGCGGCCTTCATGGTTTTAACCGAGCCGGTTACTCCGCCAGCATGAAGACCGCCTTTTTAACGAAGTCCCAAAGGGGAGCGGCTTTGAGGAAGATTGACAGGTCCTACGCCATTTCGGCTCCGCAAGGCTGGTTTTCAGTTGCCGGGATGTGGCTGGCGATTGGCATCGTCGCTGTGACGGTTGCCTACACAGTGCTGACACAGACCCTCGCCATCATTCCGGTGGATGCTGTTGGCTGGTTGCTGCAAACCCGAGACTCGCAGGCTGCCATATTGCTGCTTTCGGCGGTCCGGGACCAGTTTGGCCTGTGGAACATAGCCATTGCGGTCGCTGCCTGCTTAATCGCGTTCACCGCCGCTTCTCGCTCGGCGACATATCGAGGGACCTGGCGAATATTGTTTCGCCTCTCCGCGATCGGCCTTCTGGCATGCATCATAACTGCGCTGTGGCTGATATCCGCCGTGGCGGATTCGGGTGCATCGACGTCGCCATTGCGGTCCATGTTTCCTTACCCCAGCGCAGACGATCGCCCGGGTCGGACAGTGATCTATGGGCGGCCTGACGGGGTCGCCTTGGCGGCTGATCTCTACCTTCCATCGCACAAATTGCCGGGCCCAAAACCGGTTGTAGTTAGAATCCACGGAGGTGGCTTCGTATTGGGGAAGAGGGGGGCGAACGCACATACTCAATATCTGGTCGATCAGGGTTTCGCGGTGATGGATATCGACTACCGGCTCGCCACCCCGACATTTCACACCTGGGACAAGGCGGTCGGCGACGTCGGGTGCGCCCTTACGTGGATCGCGATTGAAGGGCGTTCGGTCGGCCTTGATCCAGATCGGGTCGTGACCCTGGGCGATTCCGCAGGAGGCAACCTCGCCATCAACGCAGCTTACATGATCGCCAATGGAACGATGACGCCGACCTGTAACAGTTCCGCCGATCTTCCCAAGGTGCGCGCCGTCATCGCCCATTTCCCTGCGGTTGATATGATCCACGGAGCAACCGATACGGCGCTGGGCCGATTGGTTGGTCAATATTATGTCGGCGGCACCCCTCGCCAATTTCCCGATCGCTATCGCGCGATCGATTCCGATTCTCATCTCTCCGCTCGCGCTCCACCGACCCTGATCTTCCAGGGCAATCGCGACCACCTCGTTCTGGCGGGACCCGTGAGAGCGTTCGCCCGTCGTGCCGAACGGGTCGGTGTTGAAATTCGCTATGTCGAATATCCCACGCTCGAACATGGGTGGGGAAACTCGAACTATCCCACGCAAGCGAGCGGCGAGATCATGGTCGCTTGGTTGCGGACCAGGTTTGGGAAATAAAGGCCCGTCGAATGCGGCGCCGTCACCCCAAGGCGGCACGCGGAGGAATCAGGAGAATATGATGAAATTATTGCATCTCGCGGGCCTGTTGTCGGTTTCGATATTGGCAACGCCCGCCGCAGCTTTGGCCCAGCCTCCATCGGCCGCGACGACAGAACCGCCATCGGTGCGTCTCTACGGCAATGCATTGAAGTGCAGCGCTAAAGCGGAGGTGTGGAACAACTTCGAAGAGGCGGGCCTTGTGGTTCGCAACGTCACATGCCCGACGATGACGCCGGTTCTGCCCGATCCAGACAAGGCGACAGGCGCTGCGGTGATCGTGGCACCGGGCGGTGCGTTCATGGCATTGGCGATCAAGAATGAAGGATGGGACGTGGCCCGCGCGCTGGCCGACCGTGGCATTGCCGCGTTCATTCTCAAATACAGGCTCCTGCCCACGCCCACGGACTTGGCCGAGGCGCGCAGGTTCATATCTCAGAAGGTCGCCGGGATCATCGCCAATCCCTATGACAATGAGGTCGTCAATATCAGCCTCGCCCCTACTGACGGCAAAGCCGCCGTGGCGTGGGTTCGCGCCAACGCCGCGAAGTACGGTATCGACCCTGACCATGTCGGCATGATCGGGTTTTCGGCAGGAGCCATGACCGTTCGCCGGGTGGGCCTCGATGCCGATGCCGCGTCGCGTCCTGCGTTCATCGGGTATGTCTATGGACCGCAAGACGCGGAAGTGGTGCCCGCCGACGCGCCGCCGATGTTCGACGCAATCGCGCTTGACGACAATCTGTTCTCATCCAAGGGTTTCCCGATCGTACAGGCCTATCTGGACGCCAAGCGGCCTGTCGAAATTCACGGATACCAGAAGGGCAATCACGGTTTCGGCCTTGGCGTTCCGGGCACTACCACCACCCTCATGATCGATCAATTCACAGCGTGGCTCCGCATGCAGGGATTCCTCACGCAAAAGGATGCCAAGTGATCCTTGAAACATTTTATTCGGGAGATAGCTGCGATGGGGACGACGCGGAGACAGTTTGGGATGGGCGTTGCGGCGGCGGCAGCGTTCGCTGGGGTCGATACCGTTGCAGCAGCGGCGGCGCGGCCCCAGGCAACTGATGATCTTATGTCGGTGGTTCATCCACAGCTGAGAGCGGCGGTTCAACAGGCGCAACCGTTGCTGGACAAGGATCCGCCGCTGACGGCGGCGACGCTGGCACAGGCTCGGTCGAGCGCAGATGCAATGTCGCGCGCGCAGACGCCGCTACCGGACGTAGCTTTTGTCGAACGCTGGATCGCTGGCCGGGCTGGTAGTCCGGACGTCAGGATTTACGTCATCAACGCAAAGCCCGGTCTTGGTCGCCCCGGCATCCTGCACACGCACGGCGGGGGCTTCGTTCTGGGCAACGCCAAAAACGAAATCCGTCGGTTGCAGGGCATTGCGCGGGAACTCGATTGCGCGATCGTAACGGTCGACTATCGCCTTGCACCCGAAACCATCTGGTCAGGATCGATCGAGGACAATTATGCCGGGCTGAAATGGCTGTACGCCAATGCATCGTCGCTCGGCGTCGACCGCAGCAAAATCGCGGTCATGGGGGAGAGCGCAGGCGGAGGCCATGCCGCGCTGCTTGCGATTACCGCCCGCGACCGTGGAGAGGTGCCGCTGGCCTTCCAATGCCTGGTTTATCCTGAACTGGATGATCGTACCGGCAGCACGCGCATCCCCCCGGCCCATATCGGGAGGCTATTTTGGACCGCCCCGAAAAATCGCTTCGCCTGGGCGTCCTTTCTGGGCCAGGCACCGGGTGGGCGTGTTGTTCCGCCTGCCGTCCCGGCACGGGTCGAAAATCTGGCGGGCTTGCCGCCGACCTGGATCGGCACCGGCGGCATCGACCTGTTTGTCGAGGAGAACATCGCCTATGCGACGCGGCTGACGCAGGCGGGAGTCATGACCGAGTTAGTGGTCGTGCCGGGAGCGTTCCACGGTTTCGATCTGGTGCCCGACCTTTTGGGAATTGAGGTTCCGATCGTCGAGGGGTTTAAACGGGCAAAGATCGCGGCATTGCGGGAAGCTTTGATCAACGCCTGACCAAGCGTCTGACTCAACGGCGTTTCAACCACAGAGCGCTTTGAACCGGCACCAGGGAGATGCCGGGTTGAGGCGGCCTGCATGATAAGCCAGCTTGGCGGACTCGGGCTAAACACCCGGCAGCTTATAGTCCCGATACTGCTCCCGGAGCTTCGTTTTCAACAGCTTGCCGGTCCCGGTATGCGGAAGCGCGTCGACAAACAGGATATCGTCAGGCAGCCACCATTTGGCGAGCTTCCCCGCCAGATAAGTCTGGATTTCGGTGGCGCTCACCTTCGCATCCGGCTTCCGAACCACCAGTAGCAATGGCCGCTCGTCCCACTTTGGATGCGCCACCCCGATCGCTGCGGCCTCGGCCACGCCAGGACAGCCCATCGCAGCATTCTCCAGTTCGACCGAACTGATCCACTCGCCACCCGACTTGATGACGTCCTTCGCGCGGTCGGTAAGCTGAAGCTCGCCCCCAGGATGCAGCACGGCGATGTCGCCCGTGTCGAACCAACTCTCGGCATCGATGCAGGGTCCGCTTTCATCCTTGAAGTAGCGCGCCACCGTCCACGGCCCCCGAACCTGAAGCCGACCGGAAGTCTTGCCGTCGCGGGCAACCGCCCTCCCCTCGTCATCCACCAGCCTAAGCTCGATACCAAAGGGCGAACGCCCCTGTTTTGAGATAAAGTCCAGCCGCGCGTCGTAATCGCGGTCATCCCAATCGGCCGGTAACGCGCAGACGGTGCCGATCGGCGACAGCTCAGTCATTCCCCAAAGATGGCCGAACTGGACGCCCCGGTCCATATATTGTTCGATCATCGCGCGCGGCGCGGCGGAGCCACCACAGGAGATCATCGCAAGCTTGCCAAGATCGCGTTGCTCACCCTCGATATGCTGCAGCATCGAAAGCCAGACCGTCGGCACTGCGCAACTATGGGTGACGCCCTCTTCGATGATCAGCTTATGGAGGACCGCGGCATCGTTGACCATCGAAAGAACAAGCTTTGCGCCGACTGCGGCGGCAGAGAAAGGCAGGCCCCACGCGCTGGCGTGAAACATAGGGGTAATCGGCAGGGTCACCGTCCGTGCCGAGAAGTTGAATACGTCCGGCTGAACCTGAGTCATCGTGTGCAGCAGGGTCGATCGATGCTCGTAAAGCACGCCCTTCGGATTACCGGTCGTGCCGCTGGTGTAGCAGAGCATCGCCGGTTCGCGCTCGTCGCCCTCATACCAATGATAATCGCCGCTTTCGGTCGCCAGCAGAGTGTCGAATTCTTGCTCAAACACAATGAAATGCTCAATCGAACTCAGCCTTGGTTTCAGCCGCTCGACAAGCGGCGCGAACGCCGCATCGTAAAGCAGCACGCGATCCTCGGCATGGTTGGCGATGTAGACGATCTGATCGTCGAACAGGCGCGGGTTAATGGTGTGCATCACTCCACCCATGCCGATCGTGCCAAACCAGGCAACCAAGTGGCGAACATGGTTGGCACCGAGCGTCGCCACCCGATCCCCAGGTTCTATACCCATCCGATCGAGCTTCTGCGCGAACCGCCGCGCATCGCCGACGACGCCCGCCCATGTGCTGCGGGTGATGCTGCCATCGGCTTGATAGCTGACGATCTCGCGGGGGCCATGCTCACGGGCTGCATGATCGAAGAGCCTCGTAAGGCGAAGGGGCCAATCCTGCATTCCGCCGAGCATTTCTTCTCCTGTTTATCTGCTTTTTGCGGCACACGCCAACCTGCGGTGCCGTCCTTGGATCGATCTTCCAGATGTTGCGGCAGGCTCAGCAGGGACTCCGCCCTAGCCTCGCCCTCCATATATCAGATCCGATGGCCGCCTCGGATTTCCTAGCGGCGGACATCACCAACGCTGGTGCCCTTTTACAAAACGGCACACGGACCGAGATATCCATTGGAACGACCACACCTACCATCCTGCGTGTGCATAAAGTATAGCTAAGTTCAGGACGGTAATTTTGTCAATATATATTATGGAATGATATTTCTATTTAAAGATCGCCAGTCGCCGGGATGAGCTCCCGCGGGGCTTAGCCCGTGGTGGCAGATGATCCCGCCTCAGAAACGCATCGGCGTGGTTGGGGACGCCTTTAAACGGCTAAAACGTCCTGCCGTAATGGAGCTCTTCTATCAAGGCTATTGACGGAATGATAATTCTATATCAAAATCCCGCGGCCAGTCCCTGATAGCGATTGGCAACGAGTTTGCCGATGCGGGACGCGAATGCGCGCCGTATCGCGCACGCGATACGAGACAACGGATCGATAAAGGAGTGGATATCTTGTGAACGAGGCGACGACCGAAGGCATGCCGCTCACCCATCCTATTTCCGCAACAGGAAAGGTTGGCACCGGTCGCCTTATCACCCTGCTGATTCTGCCTACCGTCGGCATGTACGCCACCTTCCAAGGCCTTCAGCAGATACTCATCCCTGCGCAGATGGATGCGCTCGACCCCGTCAACAAGGTGGCGAATCTGGGTTTGTTGACGACACTCAGCGCCGTATCCGCCGTGATCTCGCTGCCAATGGGCGGTGCCGTATCGGATCGAACACGCAGCCGCTGGGGACGGCGGACGCCTTGGCTTGCCGCAATGGCGCTACTGTCAGTCGTCCTGATGATGTTCATGAGCCAAGCGAACGCATTGCTTCCTTTCGCTCTGATCTATGTCACGCTTTGGTTCACCATGAATTTCTATCAAGGTGCTCTCACAGCTGTGCTGCCGGACCGTATTTCGCGCGAAAAACGCGGCATCGCGTCGGCGATGATCGGCCTCAGCGTGCCGATCGGCATCATCTTTGGCGTGAACGTCGCGGCACGCGCAGACACGACAACCAGCTATGCGGCCATCGCGACTGCGTTCGTGGTGCTGACTGCCGGCTTCCTGATCTTTGCGCCCGAAGGCCCCTTCAGGGCTGAAAAACTTCCCCCCGTGGCAGAGAAAATAAAGCTTTCACGGCGTATCGCCGACTTCTTCTCAAGCTTCCGGTCACGAGACTTCACGTTCGCCTTCCTGTCGCGCGCGCTGTTGTTCGTCGCCTATTTTTCCGTCAGCGGCTATCTCTTCTACTTCGTGCAGGACGAGATCGGGGCAGCCGCCTTGCCGCAGCATAGCGCGAAAGTCGCGATAAGCATATTGAGCACCGTCAACATGGTGGCCTGGATCGGCGCAATCTTCGTGGCGGGCTGGCTGGCCGACCGGCTGCAGAGGCATAAGCTGATCGTTGGCGTTTCGGCGATCGGGCTAGGCCTGTCGCTGATCGTCCCCGTCATCGCACCCAACTGGCACGGCATGCTGGTCTATTCGGTGCTGAGCGGCATTTTCTTCGGAACCTACATGGCGATCGACCTGGCACTTATGTCGTTCGTCCTGCCGGAGGAAGAGGCGGCGGGCCGCGACATGGGGATATTGGCAGTGGCGACGGCCGCCCCACAATTGGTTTCCCCGGCCATTGCAGGCGGCCTGATCCTAGCCTTCGGTTATGGCGCGCTCTATCTGTTCGGCGCTGTGACCGCCCTTGCCGCAGGGATCAGCGCATTCTTCATCCGGGGCGTGCGCTGAGGGTCGGCCAAGTCATTTTCCCGTCAGATCTCGTCATTTGACGACCCGAAGAATGCGTAAAACTAAAAACAATTAGCGCCTGATCCGATTCAGCCCAATCGGATCATGCGTTAATTTCCGCTGACGTCCCGCAGCTTCCGGGACAGGATCAATCTGGACAGCGCAGCATGACAACCGACCCATCTCGTGCAGACCGGTCGGCAGCTTCCGCCAATATCAGCGCCCTGACGCCGTCCCGCTCATCGGCCAAAGGACGTGATTTGCCCTCGATGATGTCCGCGAAATGCTCCACTTCGCTAGCGTAGGCGTCGGCGTAACGATCGAGGAAGAAGTTCTGGAAGCAGTCCCCCATGGCTCCATTCTGGGTCCACGTCTGCACGCTGGTCTCCAACTTGTTTTCGGCCCGGATCAGCCCCTTCGACCCGAACGCCTCGATCCGCTGGTCGTAGCCGTAACCGCTGCGGCGGCTGTTGGAGATGACGCACAGCTTGCCGCTGGCGGTGCGCAGCATGATCTTGGCGGTGTCGAAGTCGCCCGCGGCCCCTATTTCAGGATCGATCAACACGGAAGCGGAGGCGAATACGCTTTCAATCTCCTCGCCCAGCAGCCAGCTGGCCATGTCAAAATCGTGGATTGCCATGTCCTTGAAAATGCCGCCCGACACAGCGACGTAAGAAACCGGCGGGGGCGCGGGATCGTGGCTGATGATGTGGAGCGTCTCAAGCTCGCCAATCTCGCCCTGCTTCAGCCGCCGCTGCAGGCTGGCAAAGCTGGGATCGAACCGCCGATTAAACCCCAGCAGCACGTGGCGGTCACTGCCAATCAGCGCCTGTTCGACCTGAGCGGCGCGACCGGCATCCTGATCCAGCGGCTTTTCGCAAAAGACATGCTTGTCCGCGCGGATCGATTCCAGCGTATAGTTCAGATGGGTGTCGGTCGCGCTCGCGATCACGACCCCGCTGATCGCCGGATCGGACCAGACATCCTCGATCGATGACACGCGGGCGCCATAGAGACGGGCCAGCTCCTCGGCCCCGCCAAAGGGATCAACGACTCGCGATAGCGACAGGCGACCGTTAGCCGCGATGTTGGCGGCGTGGATCTTGCCGATCCGGCCCGCGCCTATCAGGGCGATCTGAAACATGGGAATACCTTTCCTAAAATCGACAATGTCGTTCGGACGGGGCGGAAATGCGCCCTCGCCTGTCAGCCGTCGGCCTTCGCCAGTTCGGCTTCCATCATCTCACGCAACTGAAATTTCTGCACCTTTCCCGATACCGTCATGGGGAAGCTGTCCATGAAGCAAACGTAGCGCGGCACCTTATAATGTGCGACGCGGCCACGGCAGAAGGCGATGATCGCATCCGCATCCTCCGGTTCGCCGGGGCGCAGCTTGACGCAGGCCACCACTTCTTCCCCAAACTTGGCGTCAGGGACGCCGACCACCTGCACGTCCAGAACGGACGGATGGAGATAGATCAACTCTTCCAGTTCGCGAGGATAGATATTCTCCCCGCCGCGGATGATCATATCCTTGATTCGACCGACGATCCGCGCATATCCCTCGCCGTCGATGATGGCGATGTCGCCGCTGTGCATCCACCCGTGGCGCACCACCTCCGCCGTTTTTTCCAGGTCCCCCCAATAGCCGAGCATCACTGAATAGCCGCGGATGCACAATTCGCCTGGCTCACCACGCATGACGGTGGTTCCGGTTTCGGGATTGACGACCTTGGCCTCCAGATGGGGCTGGATGCGGCCGATCGTGCCCACGCGGACTTCGATGGGATCGTCCAGCGACGTCTGGAAGCTTACCGGGCTGGTTTCGGTCATCCCGTAGGCGATGCCGATGTCGCGCATGTGCATGCGTGTCATCACCTTGCGCATCAATTCTTCAGGGCAGGGAGACCCAGCCATCAGTCCGGTCCGCAGCGTTGACAAATCGAAGCGGGGAAATTCGGGATGCTCCAGTTCGGCGATGAACATCGTCGGGACGCCATGCAATATCGTGCAGCGCTCCGCTTCGACGGTTTCCAGCACCGCCAGCGGATCGAAGCCGGGCGAGGGGTAGATCATGGTGACGCCATGGACGACGCTCATGAGGTTGCTCATCACCATGCCGAAACAATGATAGAGCGGCACGGCTATGCATATCCGATCACCCGCGACCGCACCCATTGCTGTACCGCACATGGATGCATTATTGAGGACATTGCGGTGCGAGAGGGTTACGCCCTTGGGCGATCCGGTGGTGCCGCTGGTAAACTGGATATTGATAGGATCGCTCGCCTGCAGCGTCACGGCGACGCTTGCAAGTTCCGCTTCTGATGTCGGTGTCCGCGACGCGGCGACATCGTCAAAATCAAGCCATCCCGGACGCCGATCACCATCGATCTTTATCAAATAGCGGAGCGCCGGGAGGCGATCCGAGACGATCTCGCCCGGCCCTTCGCCAAAGCGGGTAACTAACGCCTCTGCCATGGCAACATAATCGCTGGTCTTGAACGATGCCGCGCAGATCAGCGCCTTCACATCCACCTTTGCCAGCGTATATTCAAGCTCACCTATGCGATAGGCGGGGTTGATGTTGACTAATATCATGCCTGCGCGGGCGGTCGCCAGCTGAGCAATGGTCCACTGGGCACAATTGGGCGCCCAGATGCCCACCCGGTCGCCCCGCCCTATGCCCAAAGCCAGCAGCCCCGCCGCGAAGGCGTCCGTCACCGCCTTCAGTTCCGACCAGGAATAGCGGACATTGCCATGACGCGCGACGAGCGCGTCGTCATCGGGCCAGCGCTGCGCTGCGAGTTCCAGCGCTTCTCCGATCGTGTCCTCCCGAAGGGGAGGATGCGATGCGCCGATAACATGGCTGAATTCACTAAGCGTCATCAAGCCCTCGTCGGGTTATGCCGACCGGTGTTGGAACCGATCGAGGATCGTCATTTCATGGTCGGGATCAGGAAGGCGTCCGAAAGAGCCGTTCCCTCAGGAGAAGCCGACGGGCCATGCCAGCGCTGGGTCACCGTTTTCACCTTTGTCCAGAACCGAACGCCCTCTTCCCCATGCTGATTGTGATCGCCGAACCCCGAACGCTTCCAACCGCCGAAGCTGTGATAGGCGACCGGCACCGGTATGGGTACGTTGATGCCGACCATGCCGACATTCACCCGAGCGGCAAATTCGCGAGCGGCTTGACCGTTGCGGGTGAAGATGGCGACGCCGTTGCCATATTGATGCTTTGAAGGCAGAGCGAGGGCATCCTCGAAACTGTCGGCGCGCACCATCTGGAGCACGGGTCCGAAAATCTCTTCCCGATAAGCGCTCATGTCGGGCGTCACATGGTCGAACAGCGTCGGGCCGACGAAAAAGCCGTCTTCATACCCCTGAAGGGAAAAGCCGCGTCCGTCGATGACCAGTTCGGCCCCTTCCTCGACACCGGTCTGTATCCACTGTTCGATGCGGGCCTTGTGCTGGGCTGTCACCACCGGGCCGTAATGCGCATCCGCATCGGTCGAGACGCCGACGCGCAGCGCCTCAATGGCGGGGATGAGCTTTGCCTTGAGCCGTTCGGCCGTATCCTGCCCGACCGGCACCACCACCGGCAGCGCCATGCAGCGTTCGCCCGCAGATCCGAAGGCCGCACCGCACAGGTCGGCGACGGTCTGGTCCAGATCGGCGTCGGGCATGACGATGCCGTGATTTTTCGCGCCGCCCATGGCCTGCACGCGCTTTCCAGCCGCGACGCCGCGATTATAGACATAATGAGCGATGTCCGACGAGCCGACGAAGCTGACCGCCGAAATCGCCGGATGGTCCAAAATGGCGTCGACCATTTCCTTGTCGCCCTGAACCACCTGGAAAATGCCGTCGGGCAGCCCCGCCTCCGTCAGCAGCTCTGCCAGGCGGATGGAGGTGGATGGGTCACGCTCTGACGGCTTGAGGATGAAGGCGTTACCGCACGCCATCGCCACCGCGCTCATCCACAGCGGGATCATGGCCGGAAAATTGAAGGGCGTGATACCCGCGCCGATGCCGATCGGCTGGCGCATGGAATAGACGTCGATGCCGGGACCGGCGCCTTCGGTATAGTCGCCCTTCAACAAATGCGGGATGCCGCAGGCAAACTCCACAACGTCGAGACCCCGCTGGATATCACCCCTGGCGTCGGCGATGACCTTGCCATGTTCCGATGCCAGCAGATGGGCAAGATCGTCCATGTCGCGTTCGACCAGCCGCTTGAAGTCAAACATGACACGCGCCCGGCGCTGCGGATTTACGGCCGCCCATGCCGGCTGCGCCGCCACTGCTGCATCGACGGCCTGTTGCAGCTCTTCGGCCGTGCCCAGGCCGACGCGGGCCTGCACCTTACCATTGTTAGGATCATATACGTCCCCGGTGCGGGCGGATACGGAACTGACCGCGCGTCCGCCGATGAAGTGGGGAATATTTCGCATTTCGGCTTCTCCCGGCAAGATTAGATGCTGTTCCGGCTCTTCATGAGCAGGTCTTGATATATTCAGTGGGTCGAGCGACGATTTCGACGCTCATCGTTGCCCAGCCGCCGCCATGGAGAAGGTGCAGCATCCCATGGACGGGGCTGGACAGGCTTCAGACGCAGAGGGCGCAATCCACCTTCATTCGACAGTCACCCATCCTTACCGGGTCGGTCGGGATAGGTCCTTCAGGGTCATGAAGTTCCTGCACTGGATTCAGGGGCACGCCTTATTCTCCTATGTCCGGGTTTGCAGATATGCCGCGCGCGATCCAGTCATGTGCGGGATCATTGGCAAACACCCAGTTGCGACGGGGACCGGCCATCACGTTCAGATAATAAAGATCATAGCCATGCGGCGCCCCGACCGGGTGGTATCCGCGCGGCACTTTGACCACATCGCCATCCTCCACCGCCATCGTCTCGTCAATCGACCGGTCATCGGTATAGACGCGTTGGAAGGCAAAACCCTGCGGCGGCGAAAGGCGATGATAATAGGTTTCCTCCAGGAAGGTTTCTTCCGGCCACGCATCGCGATCATGCTTGTGGGGAGGATAGCTGGACCAATGTCCGCCAGGGGTGATGACTTCCACCACCAACAGGCTGTGCGCGTCCGCCTTGTCATCCAGTATGTTGCGTACGAAGCGCTGGTTCGTGCCATGTCCGCGCGTTTCCAGCCCCACATCTTCGGGCGCGATGACGCGCGGACGCCGATCACCGCCACCGGGCGCAGTGCAGATCGCCACTTCCGTGGCATTGGCGGCCTCAATGCGGTAGGATGTCCCGGCAGGAACATAAACCGACGTCGCGGGTCCCGCAAAAACGTCTGTCCGACCGCCCAGCTCGGCGAAACGCTCTTCGCCGGCCTTAACATCAATCACGCCGGACAGGATGACGAGGCACGCTTCCCGGCCTGCCTCTCCACCCTCATGGACCTGCCCCGCCGCCAGACGGAGCACCTTGAATCCGACATAACGCCAGCCCGCGCTTTCCGGTGTGACGTCTAGCATCACGCCGTGCGCGTCAGGATCGTGGCTGCGGACCTTGAGGCTCATGCCGCCAGCCCCACCTCGGCGGCGAGGCTTCGGAGTGTCTCGAGGCCCAGCTGCTGGTACACGCGGGGATTGGCGATCGCTGGATCCTGCTCTGCCTCAACCACGATCCAGCCGATGTAGCCGATGCGGGCCAGCGCGCCCAGGAATGACGCATAATCATAGGCGCCGTCGCCAGGGGCAGTGAACATCCCACCGACCACGCCGTCGAGGAAGCTTGCGCCGCCAGCACGCAGCCTGTTGTACCGCCCACGGCGTACATCCTTGCAATGGACATGGTTCACGCGCTCGGGCCGTTCACCGATGATCTTCAGCGGATCGATACCGCCGCAAAGGGCATGGCCGGTGTCGAGCGTCAAACCGACATGCTCGTCGGTGACATCGAAGAAGCGCCGCAACTCTTCGGCAGTCTCGACAACGGTGCCGAGATGGTGATGGTAGGCAAAACGCAGCCCGCGCCTGTTTACATGCGCCGCCACCGCGTTCAACCGCGCGCCGAAGCGCTCCCAGGCCTGATCGTCGATCCGGGGATGGACATCGAGGGGACAGGACCGGTCGCCATGTACCGCGTTCGACGTTTCGGCGAGAATGAAGACGCTCGATCCCATCGCCTCCAGCAACGCGAGATGGTCTGCCATGGCGGCGATTTCGGCATCGGCGTCGCGCGTGAGAAGGTTCGACGAATACCAGCCGCCGACGATATCCAGCCCGTGGGTGGCCATGATCGGTTTCAAGGTGGCAGGATCGCGCGGGAACTTGCAGCCAAGCTCCACCCCTTCAAAGCCGATCTGGCTGACGTCGCTCAGCAGTTCATCCAGCGTGATGTCGCCGCCTAGTTCGGGCATGTCGTCATTGGCCCAGGCAATCGGGCTTACACCCCAGCGTATCGTCATGGCTTCCGCCTCTTCTTCATATCTTCATATCGAATGAGGGCCGCAGCGACTTCATCGCGGGCCGACACCTGCGGCACCGCGACGTCCCACCAATGCCCGCCCGACTTGGTAGTTATCGCGGGATCGGTATCGAGAACGATGACGTAGCTGGTCGATGATAAGGCGGCTCGGGCGAGCGCCTCTTCAAGCGAAGCGATGCCGGACACTTTTTCCGCACAGGCGCCCAGACTACGGGCGTGGGCGGCGAAATCGACCGTGGGGAGCGCTTCCTGCCGCGCATCGGCCAGCAGGTTGTTGAAAGGCCGCCCGCCTGTCGCCTGTTGCAACCGATTGATGCAGCCATAGCCGCCATTGTCGAGCAGCACGACGATGAGCTTGAAACCCAACATGACCGAGGTCGCCAGCTCTGAATTCAGCATCAGATAGCTGCCGTCACCGACAAGGACGAATGTCTCCCGCGTGGGATTTGCCATCTTCACGCCCAGGCCGCCGGCAATCTCATATCCCATGCAGGAAAAGCCGTACTCGACATGGTAGCCGCCTGGCTTCTTCACGCGCCATAGCTTGTGCAGTTCACCGGGCAGGCCACCGGCCGCGCAGACAACAACGGCGTCATCGGGCGCATTCCGTAACACCGCGCCGATCACCGCCGCGTCGGAAGGAAGGCCGTCGCACGGAGCCATCGCCACGTCGCCCGCCTCGCTCCAGTCCGCCATGGCCACACCATTCTCCCGTTCCCACGCCTGTGGAACGCGCCAGCCCGCCAGCGCATTGGTCAGAGCCTCGATCACGACGCGCGCGTCGCCCACGACGCTCTTCGCGCCGTGCTTGTGCGCGTCATGCGGCGCGACATTGACCTGGAACAGATCGCCCTGGAACAGCGTGCGTGACCCCGTGGTGAAATCCTGCAGCCGGGTGCCGATGCCGATGATGAGGTCCGCATCGAGCGCGGCGCGATTGGCGGCGCTGGTCCCGGTGACGCCGATCGCGCCAAGCAACTGGCCGTGACTGGCGATGAGCGCACCCTTCCCCGCCTGCGTTTCCGCAACGGGAATGCCTGTGGTCTCCGCCAGCGCGGCTAACGCATCTTCGGCGCGGGAATAGAGGACACCGCCGCCGGTCACGATCAGTGGCCGCTGCGCAGCACGCACCGCCTGCACCAGCGCGTTGAATTCCGTTTCGTCGGTGCGGGGTCGCCGCTGCCGCCACAGGCGCGGTTCCAGGAAGCTGACCGGGCAATCGAAAGCCTCCGCCTGCACATCCTGGCACAGGGACAGGGTGACGGGGCCACAACGGGCCGGGTCGATCATCACCGCCATGGCGCGCGGGGCGGCATCCAATATCTGTTCGGGCCGGGTAATGCGGTCGAAATAGCGGCTGACCGGGCGGAAGCAGTCGCTGGCGCTGACCGTCCCATCGCCGAAATCCTCAATCTGCTGAAGGACGGGATCGGGCAGGCGGCTCGCATATACGTCACCGGGCAGGAACAGCACCGGCAAACGGTTGACATGGGCGAGCGCGGCGGCGGTCACCATATTGGTGGCGCCCGGCCCGATCGACGTCGTACAGGCCATTGCCCGCTGGCGGCGATTTGCCTTGGCGAAGGCGATGGCGGCATGCGCCATTCCCTGCTCATTATGGGCGCGATATGTCGGAAGGGCTTCGTCGATTTCCGCCAGCGCCTCCCCGACGCCTGCGACATTGCCATGGCCGAAGATCGCCCAGACCCCAGCGAAAAAAGGTTGCTCGACCCCGCCGATCTCGACGCGCTGCGCCACCATCCAGCGAATGAGCGCCTGCGCCATGGTCAGCCTGACGGTTTCTCCGCTCATAGCGCCTGTGTCCGCCTTGCGTCGCGCCATGCCTGTGCCAGCATGTTGAAACTCGCGGCCATCTGCGCGACGGCCTCTTCATCGTCGATCTCATCCTTGAACCAGCGCATGGCGGGCTCCACCCATATCGTTCGGCCGACAGCGAAACCCTTGACCAGCGGGTGCTCAACGGCGGCGGAAAAGCTGGTCAGTAAGGCGTCCTCTTCCGATGCCAGCCCCAGCAGCAATATACCGCGGCAGTAGGGATCGCGCGCCGCGATTACCCGTTCGATGGCTGCCCAGGTCGCCGGTTCGACCGCTGGCTCCAGCTTCCACCAGTCGGGATACACGCCCAGATCATATATATGCTCGATCACCTTGGCCACCGTGTCAGTTTCGACCGGGCCGCTCCTGGAGGCGATGACCTCCAGCAATAATTCGTGCCGCCTGTGCCGACATGCCTCGAACAGGTTGAGGATCTGCCGGTCCTGATCGGCGCGAAGCTCCGCCGGATCATCGGGATGATAGAAAACCAGACATTTGACCACATGGTCGAGCGGCCAGTCGGCCAAGATCGTGGCGGCTTCGCGCCCGCCTTCGAACCGCAAGGGTCGCGATCCGGGCAATTCGATCGGCCGACCGATCCAACAGGTCGTGTCGGCAGCCATTTCCAGCGCGGTCCGTCCATAGCGGCCGTCGGCGAGTAGCCCGAAACCGGCATCGCCACCGGCAACCTCAGCCATGGCTTGCAACGCCAATTCCTTGAACCGCGATACGCGATGCAAGTTGTTGGTGCCCAGTTCCTCGACAAGTTCGTCAAACTGGGCGCGATGGTCGATCGCCAGCACGGTCAGGTCGCCATGTTCCGCCAAGCGATTGGTCGCCCAATGCGTATGTTCCAGCGCGGCGCTGTCGCGCAGGCGCGCGGGCCAATCGCTGCGCGAAAGAAACACTCGCAGTTCCTCCCAGCTCGGCTGGGCTGGGGCGCAGCCGTGCCGCGACACGACGATGGCACCGCAGGCGTTGCCATAGGTGCAGCATTGCTCGATGCTTTCATCACGCAGCCAGCCGCGCAGGAACCCGGCCATGAACGCGTCCCCTGCGCCCAAAACGTTGAACACTTCGATGGGAAAGCCCTTGCCGACAATGCCCTGGTCCAGATGGTCCGGTATCGCGCCCGGCAAGGCGACGCATCCGTCCGATCCGCGCTTGCACACCAGCAGCGCGTCGCTGCCCGCGCGGATTTCGCGCAGGGCCGCGATGGTGTCGGTGGTGCCGCCCAGAATGTGGATTTCCTCCTCCGTCCCGACGATGAGGTCGCACAGGGGCAGGATTTCCTGCAAGTCCTGCGTCACCCAATCGCTCGAAACGAAACGGTCTTCCCCATTGTCCTTCGACGCCAGCCCCCACAGCACTGGGCGGTAATCGATGTCGAAGATGACACGGCCGCCAGCCGCCCTGATCGCCTGCACCGCTTTCAACGTGGCGGCGCGGACGCCCGGCTGCGAAAGATGCGTGCCGTTGATCAAAAGCGCGCCGGCGGAGGCGACGAAATCGGGATCGATATCCTCTTCGCACAGCGCCATGTCGGCGCAATTTTCACGGTAGAAGATGAGCGGGAAACGATCCGCATCGCGAATGCCCAGGATGACGAGCGCGGTCAGCCGATCTGGATCGCTGATGACACCGGTGACATCGACCCCCTCCGCCGCCAGTTGCTCAATAATGAAGCGCCCCATATGGTCGGACCCGACACGCGTGATAATGCCCGTATGAAGCCCCAGCCGCGCTGCGCCGATGGCGCTGTTGGTGGGACTGCCCCCGACATATTTGGCAAAGGAACCCATATCCTCCAGCCGCCCGCCGACCTGTTCGCCATAAAGGTCGATGCCTGAACGGCCCAGGGTGATAAGTTCCAGGGCGCGACCGCCCGTCGAAGTACCGCTCATTGCCTGCCCCCGCCATGGATGGATAAGGACGGGGCGGTGTCGTGCCGGTCGATCGCGGCCAGGATGTCGGCCACCACGTCGCGGCTGCGGAACTGCAACGACAGCCGATCGGCATCCGTCAGCAGTTGAACCATGCAGACGAAGACCACATCATTTTGCGGATCAGCCCAGAACCAGCACCCTGCGGCGCCATCCCAGAAATAGGTGCCGCGCCCCAGACGCACGCCCGCCTGTTGCGGATCGATGATCGTGACGCCGTTATAGGCATATTCATAACCGGGCCGCAGAGAGTGCGGCGGCGTGCCGAACCCGCCAATGAGCAGATGATTGGGCGTATGGCTGTGCATCATCAGGGCGGCGGCTTCGCGGCTGATGATCCGCTTGCCATCCAGTTCCCCCTGACCCAGCAGCATGCGGCCAAAGCGCAGATAATCGCCAGCGGTCGACGCCAGGCCACCCCCGCCCGACGCGAGGAGGGGCGCGCTGTCATAGGGAAGCACCACGTCCCGAGGCGTCAGGCCAGAGATATTCTCATAATGGAGTTCCTCGTCATCGCGGCTCACTTCGATCAGCGTGTCGCCCGCCAGCGAATAAAGCGTGGCGAGACGGTGGCGCTTTTCTTCGGGCACGATGAAGTCGGTATCGACCATGCCGAGCGGATCGAAAATGCGTTCGCGCATGAAGTCCCGCAGGCTCATGCCGCTCAGGCGCTCGACGATGATGCCCTGCACGTCCATCGATGCGCCATATCGCCACCCGGTGCCCGGATGGAAAGCAAGCGGCACCTGCGCCAAACGCTTCAAATACTCCCGCGCACTGATGTCATGGGGGATTGCCGGAACATGGGCGGCACGAAAAAGGCGGTCGACCGGCTCGTCGGTAAAACCATAGGCGAAACCGGCCTGGTGCGTCATCAGATGCTCCAGGGTCGGCGGACTGGCGGGGGGAACGAGCGACAAGGTGTCGGGGAACAGGCCCTGCTCAAGCACCAGCAGGTCGGCGAGTTCGGGCAGGTGATCGGCAATCGGGTCGGATGGCGACCATTTACCTTCGTCCCAGAGGATCATCATCGCGACCGCCGTTACCGGCTTGGTCATCGAATAGAGCCTGAAGATAGAATCTTCCTGCATCGGGTCGCGCGCAGCGACGTCGCGCCAACCGATCGCTGAACCGTGCACGGCGGCATGGCCCCGCCATATAGCCGTCGCCGCACCGCTCAGCAATCCGCGCTCGATTGCATCGCTCAGAAGCGCGTCCACCTTGAACCAGTCCTGTGCCGGGTGAATTAGAGCGTCTTTCGCAATATCGGTGCATTGGCCCGGCAGCTGCCCCACCATCCCTCTCCTCTGGAAATTACATTCCATGATATATTGGATCAGAACGTTCGGTGCAATAGCTCAATCGGAAGCTAGGTGTTTTTTATCTGACCCCGATCCGATGCCGCTTCATCACGGCGGGCAGCCGCACCAATGGCGAGCGACTGGGCCAGGCACATCGATGCGGCAAGCGAGCGAAAGCCGCGCACTTCGGACTCGCGCACCTGAAGGATCAGATTCGCGTCTCTGGCTATCGGGCCGATGACGCTGTCGGTGATTGCGATGACCGGGCAGCGATCCTTTGCCGTCTCGACCAAGTTCAACGTTTCATGACTATAGGGCGAAAAACTGATTGCCAGCATGACGTCGCCGGCACCAAGCCCGCCGACCTGCTGGATCTGAAGCCCAGCTAGTCCATCGACAAGGACGGTTCGCTTGCCCGCCTGTCCCAGCATATAGGCGAGGTAAGTCGCGACAGGGAATGAACGACGAAACCCCGCCACAAAAACGGTCTCCGCCTCGTGAAGCATCTCAATCGCTTCGGACAGTTCGCGCAAGCCTACCGCGTGATTTAAATTTTCCAGGGCAAGAATATTTCCTTCAACGAATTCCGAAAGCAGCTGGCGCGGGCCTTCAGCTTCCCCAGTAGTCCCGTAGCGATGCTGCCGGATCCGTTCGGCATAGCCGACGGAGCGATCTTCACGCAGCAGGCCATCGCGCACTAGGCGCTGCATCGGGGTGGCACCTGAAAAGCCAAAGGCTTGGGCAAAGCGGACGATGGCAGACGGTTGAACGCCGCTGCGCTCCGCCACCACAGCCAAGGTTTCAAAGGCTATGTCGTTCGGTTCGTCCAGAATGTGTCGGGCGATGCGCTGCAGCCGGTCACTGAGATCATCGTAGCGCGCACGGATCACATCCAGAAACTCGTCCAGATCGCGGGGTTGTGAAACATTTTCCAACATCTAGGTTTTCCTTCTGGGACACAAAGTCAGGGACCAGCGGCAAGAGGGGAGAGAACCAATCCCTCTGGCATTCCGCCTCATTTAGAACACAAATTCTCGATCGCAAAAAAACAATTCACTTGAAGCGATCACCACCTATGGCCTGCTCTTATGGCGCTGCGAGGGTTCAGCTGAGTAACTGGGAGGACAGGCGCCGCTCCTTAAAACGACGGAAAAGTATAGCGATTCTCTCTCAGTCAGTTGCGCATTCCCGATGGTTTCCACGCGCTACATACAAGTTCCTTACTACGCCTTTCGTCATTCGTCCTCGAACGCGGAGCTCGTAGGGCGTAGCGAAGCAGGCCATTGCTTATCTATTCAGCGGCGGACGCCTGTGGGGTCTCGTGTCCCAGGGATGAGTGCGCCCTCTCCTGATTTGTAGTCCTCTGCCCAGGCGGAGATCACCACGCGGACATGGTCGAGGCTCAGGAACAGAGTCTCGTTGAGCAGCTCGTCGCGCATGCGACCATTGAAGCTCTCGACGTAGCCGTTCTGCATCGGCTTGAGCGCGCGCTTTGCGCCGACCTTGCGTCCAGCGTTCCACGACACCCGCTCACGAGCGGCGGGATCAAATTCTGATAATCCCATGACACATCTCCAGTGGCCATGATGGCCAAGGGGATAACGTCCAACCAAGCAGGTGGCGGCAGATCACGAGGCGGCCGCGATATGCAAAAAGTTAGCGAATTTTCATAGAATCACCTAATACCAAGGCGCATTGATCAGAACCCATGCGCCCATTTTCGCAGTCCAATGGACATGATGCGCCAAGGCTGATCAGCCAGCTTGTTCCAGGCGTAGCAACAGTGATCGACGATATCGTCGTACGATTTGAAGATGCGGTTCGACAGCCAGTTGTCGCGCATGAATTGCCACAGGTTCTCGACAGGATTGAGCTCGGGACATCTGGGGGGTAGCGGCATCAAAGTGATATTGGGCGGAACGACCAGTTCGGCCGAGCCATGCCATCCGGCTTGATCGAGTAGCAGCACCGCGTGGGCGCCCGGGGCGACGTGGAAGGCGATCTCCTCGAGGTGCATGCTCATCGCTTCGCTGTTGCACTTGGGCATGACGATACCCGCGGCCTTGCCTTCGGCCGGACAGATCGCCCCGAAAATCCATGCCGACGATCGCCGTTGATCCTTGGGCGCTGATGGCCTCGTGCCGCGCTTCGCCCAGCGCCGGGTGAGCTTGGTCTGCTGCCCGACCCTTGCTTCGTCTGCCCACTATAGTTCTACCGCCGTTCCCTTTGGGAGCGATCGGGTGATTTGCGCCAAACGGGCTGCGAAGTTTTTTTAAAATCAGCAACATCATCGGGTTTCTGACCGCGATGGCGCGGCCGCGCGGAGAGTTTGCGGTAGCCCATTGCGCGAAGCTCGCGCCCAAGGGTTTGACGCGTGACCGAGAGGCCGAACTCATCCCATATCCACTGGGCCAGATCGGCAAGCCGCCAGCGTACGACGCCATGCGCTGCCGGGATAGGACCGACCTCGATTTGTCCGGCAAGCCGGGCACGCTGCTCGTCGTTGAGGATCGAAGCCCGCCCTGGCGCCTTGCGCGTCGCCAAGCCATCAGGACCATCCTTGTTGAACCGCAAGACCCAGTCGCGCACGATCTGTAGCGTCACACCGGCAACCTTGGCTGCATCGCTCCGGCTCCCGCCATCCAGGATCACCGCAACTGCCAATAACCGCCGAACCTGATCGGCGTCTCCGCATCGGCGAGAAAACCCACGTAACTCCACTGATGTGTAGTCAGTTCGAACCCCAATCGCCGCCGCCATCGCAAGCCTCCTTCTGCTTGCAATCTCGAATCATAATTTCAGGCTTTTGGAAATCCCTGGCGTGAGTCTGCCTCCGCGAGCGTTGGTATTAGAATGGAATGCGGTGCAGCGCGGAATCCAGCCATTGCGTGCGGTTCGCATAGATGCGGCGCATCGTCTCTTCGCGCGGAATGCCCGCCGCCAGCTCGACAGGCTGGTGGGCGCGAGACGAGATTTACACCGCGAGGCCCGTCAGTTTTTCAACTCCGGGCAAAGCGGCAAGGTCTAGTGCAGCAACGGCGAGCGCGTTCGCTTTGTCTGATCCAAGTATGGGAGCAGCAAGCGCCAGGAACTTCGCAAGCAGTGCATCCGTGGCGAGGAAGTTGGAAGGTTCGCCAAGCGGCACGACCACCTTGCGGCTGAATGTCCGGCCACGCGCTGCGATGGTGATCTTTCCCGACATGTTGGTAGGGAATTCCGCCTCGATTTCCGGGTCGTGGATACAGTCGACCTTGGGCAGCATCGAACGGATTACCGGGTCGTTCAGCCGCTCGTAGCTGTCCCACCCCATCGCGCCCGTGACCAGAGCGCAGGACAGCACGAACGGCGCGCTGAACTGCGCGTCCACAATATTGCTCGGGTTGCGCTTATGCCCGATCGGCGCGCCCACCAGCAACAGGCCCGCGTTCGACAGTCCATAGGTGATGCTGTCCACCTCATCTGGCTGCAATCCTTGCTCCTCCCGCAGCGCCAGCACGGCGTCGATACCGGCATGGCCGTAGCGGCAGGATGGATAGGGCTTGATGCCGGTATTCATCAGCTCAAAAACCGAACCGAGGGCCTGCACGACCCGCTCTGGCCGGGGGGAGGGCGCGTAACCCTGAAGAAAGCCATGGCGCCCCTCGATCGCTTCGGCGGGCCCCTTGTAGCCGTTGCGCGCCAAGGTTGCAGCGGTCAAACCAGCCATCGCCGCCCATCCGACCTGAAACGGCTTCGTCTGCGCGCCATCGGCCAGGAACTGGAGACTGCCCGCACTCTGGCTCAGCGCAATGCCGAGAGCCGAGACGATCCCTGCCGTATCAAGGCCGAATATCCGCGCCGCAGCGGCAGCCGCGCCAAACACGCCGCAGGTCGCGCTGGGATGAAAGCCACGCGCGTAATGGTCTCCCGCTGGCAGCGCCACCGCGATCCGGCAGCACGTCTCATAACCAGCGACGATCGCGGCGAGAATGTCCGCTCCGGGCGCTCCCACTATCTCCGCCGCGGCGAGCGCGGCCGGAATGACCGGCGCTCCGGGGTGCAACGTCCCTGCCGCATGAGTATCGTCAAAGTCGAGCGCATGGCCAAGCGCTCCATTGAGCAGCGCCGCGCCCGCCGGGGCATAGCCTGCCGCGTCGCCAAATACCCAGGCCGCTCCATTTCCCAGGCCCATGGCGGATACAGTGGCAAGCAAGGCCGGAGCGACCGCCGCTTCGCTCCGCGCCCGCACGATACTGCCGACCAAATCGAGCAGGAGAAGCGGGGTGCGCGCCACGACGTCGGCCGGAAGGGTGTCGACCGAGACGGTGGCGCAAAATTCTGCCAGACTTTCTGTAATTTTCATCTGTATCACCTAATGACAAAGGGATTGGAAACAGGCAAACCAAGGTCGATCCAGACGCTTTTGGTCTGGAGATATTCATCCATCGCTTCCTGCCCGTTCTCGCGGCCGATGCCGCTGCGCTTCACCCCACCGGAAGGTGCCATGAAGCTGACCGCGCGATAGGTGTTGATCCAGACCTTGCCTGCCTCAACGCGTGCCGTCGTCGTAAAGACAGTCCGCTTCAGATTTTTGCGCTCGTATCAGGTCTTTGAGATCGCACTGAAATCGCTTTCGGTCGCCATTCTGATAAACGGGCAATCGTGAGGATAATATCCTCCGCCGGGTTACGGCGGATCACTGTATCGCCCATGATTTCAGGCGTCGATTGCCAGCCGAACCGACGCCGTACCCGTTTGACCATCACTGCCTATGGCTTAGAAATCTCCAGCCCTTCGAGCTGATCCTTCTCCCGCCATTTCGTCAGTTCTTCGAAATAGCTCATGGTGCCCCCGGCGTAGGGCGCGTTGCGCGCCATTTTGGGATCACCGATCGATCCTTCATTATTGTAGAAGCCAGGCGTGCATTCGGTGGAAAATTTTGCGCTCCCCGTGAGATGCGAGAACAGCACGCCGAGCCAGCTTTCCTGCGCCTGCTCGGTCGGTTCGAACGTCCGCGCGCCCTGATCGACCATGCGCTTGATCGTATAGGCGGTCTGGATCGCGACCTGATCGAGTATCGGAACAACGTTGACGCCTGTGCCGCCCTGGATGAGGCTGGACATCAAGAGATTGGGGAATCCCTTCGTATACATGCCATGCAGGGTCGCTGCCCCATCGCGCCACGCATCCGTCAGTGCCAGCCCATTCCGGCCATAGAGTTCAAAGCCGAGCCTGCGGGTGTAGCCGGTCGACACCTCGAAGCCCGATGCGTAGATCAGGCAATCGACCGGATAATCGACGCCGTCCACCACTACGCTGTTGGCGTTGATTTGCTCGACGCCTTTGCCGTTTGTATCGACCAGTGTGACGTTCGGGCGGTTGAAACTCTGCAGATACTCGTCATGGAAGCACGGGCGTTTGCACATAGTGTTGTACCAGGGCTTCAGCGCTTCTGCCGTCGCGGGATCCTGCACGATTGCATCGATGCGTGCGCGGATCGCTTCCATGCGTGCGAAGTCGTTCAGCTCATACTGATCATCGTCCGCCGCACCGCCTTCGAAATTGATACCGCCTGAAATCTGGGTCCAGCCGTCATTGATCAGATCTTCATCCGCCGGCTGGCCGCTGACCAGCGTCTCGAAATTCTCGATCCGGCGCTGCTGCCATCCGGGCTGAAGCGATTTGACCCATTCGGGATCGGTCGGCTTGTTATTCCGCTCCCCCACCCCCGATGGGGTGCGCTGGAAGACGTAGAGATGCTCCGTGTCGCGGGCCAGATTGGGCACCGCCTGAACCGCTGTCGCGCCGGTGCCGATGATGCCGACGCGCTTGTCCTTCAGCCGGTCCATCGGCTCGGTCGGACTGCCGCCGGTATAATGATAGTCCCAGCGGCTGGTGTGGAAGCTGTGCCCTTTGAACGTCTCGATCCCCGGAATGCCCGGCAGCTTGGCCTTGTGCATGATCCCGCCCGCGACAACGAGGAAGCGCGCCGCCAACACGTCGTCATGATTGGTGCGGACCAGCCAGCGAGCGCGCGCGTCGTCCCAGCGAACCTCCGTCACCTGCGTCTGGAACAAGGCGCGGTCGTAAAGGTCGAAATGGCGGCCGAGCTGCTGGCAATAGGCGAAGATTTCCGCAGCCTTTGCGTATTTCTCGGTCGGGATATAGCCGGTTTCCTCAAGAAGCGGCAGATAGATATAGCTTTCGATGTCGCAGGCCGCACCCGGATAGCGGTTCCAATACCAGGTGCCGCCGAAGTCGCCCGCGCGATCGATGATGCGGAAATCGTTGATCCCCTGCTGCTGCAGCCGCGCCCCGGTCAGCAGTCCGCCAAAGCCGCCGCCGATGACCGCGACCTCCGTCTCTTCCTCGATCGCGGAACGCGTAAAGCCGGGTTCAACATAAGGGTCGGCGTCGAAATCCCGGAAGACTGCGTTGGGATCGATATATTGACTGGGACCATCCGCACGCAAACGCTTGTCGCGCTCGATACGGTATTTTTCTCTCAGTGCTTCAGGGGATATCTGGATGGTAATTTTCACATCGCTCATGAGCTCGCTCCAATTCTTATAGTCGGTATTTTTATGTGTTTCACGCAAGCGGCCGCATCACTGCAACGCATGCGACATATGCTCAGCCCTGACCTTTTCCCTGAGGTGGCGGCCAATTGCGAAGAAGGCCGCCGCCCCCGCCAGGCACAGGGTGACGAAAGCGGCCGAAACGGTGAGGTAATTGCCCGACACATCCCGAAGCCAGCCCGCGAGCGGCGACGTGGCGAAAGTGAAGGGGATGGTGAAGAGGCCCAGCAAGCCAAGCACTTTGGGCAGCGCCTCCACCCCAAACACCTCAATCGACAAGGCGTTGATGGGCGGGAATATCGCTGCCCCGGCCAAGCCGATGAGAGAGGCGGATGCCGTAAGAGCGGGTAGCCAGCCAGTCATTGCCAATAATCCCCAGCCAGTCGAAAATCCGAGTCCAGCGATCCCCAATGTGTTTGCAGAGCCCCAGCGATCACATGCAATCCCGGCCAGCAAGGAACCGGCGATACTCGCTGCCCCCGAAATCGCAAGAAGGACCGCCCCCATTTCCACGGAGACGCCATGTTCCTCTACCGCGGGCAGCAAATGGGCAGCGCCAGCGATTGAGATCCCGCTCAGTACCCCATATCCCAACATGATGACCCAGAATATCGCCGTGCCCATAATGCCGCCGGGCCGGGCTTCGACATCCGGCACGTCGACAACGGCCTCATCGGATGCATCCAGCGGCGGCTCCTCCACGCTCAGCGTCAAAGGCAATAGCAAGAGGTGCAGCGCCGCCAGTGACAGATAGAGGCCCGCCAAGCCGTATCGCTGCATGATGCCTACGCCGACGACAGGGATGATCGTGCTGAAGATAGGCAGATAGGCGATGCCCGTCGCCCTACCACGGGCGTGTGGGAACCAGCCGCCCGCCAGCACCGCCGGAGGAAGCGCCGCGAACAATGCCGCGCCGGGACCAATGAATACCGCGCATGCGAACAGCGCAACAGCTATGCTCGGGGCAAAGGCAAGCAGCAGATAGCCGGTGAAAGACACCAGAACCCCGACTGTCATGACCCGTCGAAGTCCCCATCGTGCCAGCAAAAGAGCCATCATAGGGCCAAGTGCGGTCATGGTCAGGACCGTGAGCGAAAGACCCATGGCAGCCCAGCCCATAGAGGCATGGAACCGTTCCTGGAATGCCAAGACGCTCACGCCGAGCCCACCAAATGCGCAGCCCGTTCCAACATTCTGTGCCAATGTCGCCCGAAGCAGCATGGCCCCCGCGCGCCCGCGCAATCCCATCATCGGCTCTTCTATAGCAGCAAATTCCGCCATTTCCTGTTCGCCTTCATGAAACCTGCGGGAGGTAGGCTGCCCCGAGTCAACGCTTTAAACTGTGGTGCCTGAACAGGCGTCGTGCTTGCCCATTGATCGCCGTCCAGCAAACCAGCCATGTCTCAGACGGAAGACAGGGCATGTCGTACACCCATGCCCCGCTTCCTCCTGCACCCTGGTCAGGCCATCGATTGCATGACCTCGATGCTATGTCCTTCAGGATCGGCGATTACGGCGTAGCGGAACTGATGTTCTTCCAGCGTTTCCGCCGCCCTGACGCTGGTGCCGCCCGCCGCCAGTGCAGCAGCTACGACGCTATCCACATCTTCGACCATGAAGGCGATCGTCGCTTCCCCGGGCGTCGGGGCAGGCCTGTTCACATAATGCAGCAGGGCAATTTGATTGTCGCCCTCGCCTGTGGACAGGAATATCTCCAGATGAGGATCATCAAGTGCGAGCGCATCGAAGCGCCGAACCTCTTTCAGACCGAATACCTTGTCATAGAAAACAGCTAGTGCTTCTGAATCACTTACGGTGAGCTTGAAATAATATAAGGAAGCCTTGCTCATGTTTTTCCCTCGTCAGAGCCGAATGTCTCGGCGTAGTGCGGAATGATCAAAGACCGAATTGCATGACTTCGATTGCATGACCTTCAGGGTCTGCGATCGTCGCCCAGCGGAAATTATGCTCTTCGATGGATTGGGCCGGCAGGATGATGCTGCCGCCTCTCGCCTGCGAAGCGGCCACCACCGTGTCCACATTTCCAACGGTAAAGGCGACTCGCACTTCACCAGGCTGTGGCGCGGGTTTGTTGATATATTCCATCAGGCACAGCTGCTCCGCCGAAGATGCCGACAGGTAAATCTCCAAATGAGGCCGCACATGTTCGGGCTTGTGAATGCGCCGGGTTTCCTTCATCCCGAACACTTCCTGGTAGAAGGGCGCCAAAGCTTCCGCATCGCCGACCATCAGCTTGACATAATATAGGGACGTTTCGCTCATCGATTTGCCTCTGCGTGACTGGATTGTTCAAATTTGCTATTCAGTTTTAAGGTCTTTCTCTGCGCCTGCCGCCGATCACTAGAATGAGTAGCGCGCGCGAACGCCATACATACGCGGCTCGCCATAAAGCGTGGCGGAGTAGAGAACGGAGGGGAAGACGTTGCTGTTTGATACGCGATAGAGTTTGTTGGCGATGTTCGTACCATACAGGCCGATATCTAGGTTGCTTCCTGCGATCTTCTTCCAGTCGAGAGAGAGATTCAGCGTACCAAAGGGCTCCAGCTTTTCGCCGGGCTGGTTCGGCGGCACCACGGTACCCTCAGTATGCTGCGAGGACGTATGTGAGTAGATCGCAAAGAAAGAAATCGTCCCAAGATTGCCACCCAAAGACTGCTCCGCCGAGGCATGAATGCTGTAGATGTACGGCGCGACATACTGGAACGGCAGACAGGATAGGTCGGCTGTCCCGGGCGGGCTGATGAAGTTGCCCGAACAGTCCTGCACCGGTACATTCGGCTGATATTCGTAACGCTCGTATTTGGCGTCGGTATAGCTGAATGTGCCGCCGATTTCCACGCCCGGGAACGGCCTTAGCGAAGCTTCCGCCTCTACGCCCTGGATGCGGGCGTCGGCCTTCAGAACTTGAGCGCCAGCTGCCTGCGTCACAGGATTGAAATCACCCGTGGCCCGCTGAATATCCTTGTATTTTAGATAATAATAGGTGGCGTTCAAACGAAGTGGCATGCCCGCAACCCGGACGTCCGACTTGAAACCGCCCTCATAGGATGTGACATATTCGGGTGGGAATGTTCGGGTGGTCGGGAAGACGGCATTGGCATTGATGCCCCCCGCCTTGTAGCCGCGGCTGACCTTTGCGTAGAGGAGCAAGGCGTCAGAGGCCCGGTAGTCCAACCCAATGGTCCAGGTAGGGGCATTGGTCTTAAGGACGGCGTTGAACTCGCATTCGCTTGGATCGACTGCAGGGGTGTTCGTGGCCGAGCAGAGAATGGCGCCAGGCGCCTGAGGTGTAGGATTGAGGTTGGGTCCGAAGAAATTGGCCGACCCGCTTACCTTATCCCAGGTATGGCGATATCCACCGGTCAGCTTGAGATTTTCCAGGGTCGGTACAAGCAAGCCGAAATCCAGCGTTGCCTGTGCGTAGAGTGCCTTTGACCTGTTGGTGATCGAAAACCTGGCGTCAGAGCTTGGGCAGAAGCCGGTGAACGCAGCCGGGCAGAAGGCGATCGCGCCCGCGCCTTGCTCCCTGACGGGACGCTGATCGTAGAGGAATGCCCCGGTCGTCAATGTCAGTTGATTGTCGAACAGATTGCCCTGCAACTGCAGTTCTTCGGTGAAGACTTTCAAATCATCTCTGGGAACGCGGGCCGATGTGGCGTTAACATAGATTAGCGGCGTTCCATCGCCTGGCAGCGTGGCCTGGCCCGGCGCGGGATAACGGCGTGGGTCATCATCCTGCTGTTGGAGGACGCTGCCGTCGCTATCGATACTGTAGTTCGAGGTGAAACGCTGGTAGCTCACGATATTGCGGAGCGTAAGTTCGTCGTTCAGATTGAGCGAAGAAGTGTTGGTGATGCCCCAGGTCTTCGTCTTTTGATAGGAATCCACGCCATGCGCCGTCTTTCGCGGCCCGCGTGCTTCTGAATCGGCAGCGGCTGCACGGTACACGTCACATGAAGCGATTTGTCCAGGGATTGTCGGGCCTTCGTAGCAAAAGCCGAGTGACGGATCCGACAATGCTGCGACGTTGAAACCAGTGTTGACAAGTCCGGTGCCATTGTTGCTCGACTTGGCTCCGTAGGCCATCGTGTAGTTCTCAAAGCCTTCAAATGGCTTGAGCGTCAGGCCGATGCGTCCGGAATACCAGTGCGTATTGTCACGATCCTTGTCCCAGACCACGTCATAGGTGTAGCCATCACGGTCCTGATAGGCGCCTGCGACGCGCAGGAGAACCTTGTCCTCCACGACCGGCACATTGATCGCGCCTTCCAGTTGCTTGTTGTCGTAGTTACCGAATTTCGCCTGAGCATAGCCTTCGAAATCATTGGTCGGCTTGTGCGGGACGAGCAGAACAGCGCCACCTGTGGTGTTACGTCCGAACAAAGTACCCTGCGGCCCGTTTAGAACCTGCACGTTCTCCAGGTCGACGAAATTCCCCGGTCCGCCCTGTTGAGGGGTAGAAATCGGAGCGGGCAGCGGTACTTCGTTCAGGTACACCACCACACCGGGGGAGGCTTGGAAGGTGGCGCCTTGGCCGCGTATCGTGAAGCTCTGCGCCTCACGCGAGGGATTGCCATTATTGCCCACTACCAGCGAAGGAACGGTGGCTTGCAGGTTTTGCGCTTCCGTCACGCCTTGCTGCTGAAGGCGCTCGGGAGAAAAGGCCGTGATGGCGATAGGCACGTCTTGCGCGCGCTCGTCGCGACGCTGGGCGGTCACCACGATATCATCAGAAGGGGAGTTGCTAGCGTCGAGCGCCGTAGCTGAGCGATCCTGAACCTGCGCCTGCACATTCTGCGGAATGGCGAGCGGTAACAGTGTCGCTGAACATAATAAGCCGACGCGAAGCCTTGTATATATAGCCATGTTATAGCCTCCCTCTTAAAATGATATCGTCTGCCAAGTTTTTTGTCTTGGTTTGTTCAATTATTGGCGAGGTGATGTGTTCTGGCAGAAGATGATGACGCGCGAGCGGCGCGCATCCAGCGATCATCTATTAGGTTTTTCTTCTGCCAGAATGATGCATATCCCTCTTATGCCGCTGCCTGATCATATATTGCAGGCATGATCGTGGGCGGCCCTGGCTCGAATACGCTCGTGAGGAACTGGATGAATTCAGGGTCGTGGAGCGGATCGCTCGGCGTCTTGAACGCTATGCCGCGAGCACGTAGTTCCGAAAGGAAGATGTCGAAGACCTGCTCATGCGATAGATCATCGCTATGATCGAGCGCGACCGTCATCTCATTTAGATCCATGTACATATCCGCGCCCCAATGGAACAGAAGGCGGATTTCGTCGGCTGGTAATTGCTGAACAACCTTGCCATCGGTCGTAACCTGCCAACCGTCCGAATTGGGGTCTGCTGCGATTACTGAATTGATGGCCAGGCCCTTCGGCTTGCGCATGTGTTCCGGCCCACAAGCGTTTGCGCCGTGATACATGACCTCATTCTCGACCACCGCGGCGCGGCCCCACATCGGGGCATAAAGCTGCTTGGGCTGCCCGTCCGGGCCATCCGGCCAATAGGTAAAGCCGCCGCCGATCTGCCCCTTATAATACCAGGTCAGCACCTGCGTTTTCTTTACCTGCCAATGGCGGAACAACCCGGATTTGGTCATGAGGCCGATCAGCCAGGACGGGGTGTTCTGAATGTTCACACCACGATAATCGGCGCCATCAACATGTGGCGGGCCGCCTGCGCCGGCCGGACCCTGAATGTTGCAAAGCATTAGGTTGGGGGCTGCATATTTGGCACCCCAATAACCACGGGCCAGTTCAAGAAACTTGCTGTGATAGAAACAGTCCTCGATTTCGGGGTAAAGGCTTGCATAGCCCCGTCCGAGAAAGGCGCGGAAAACAGGGCTCAAAAACATGTCCCATGTGGGAACGAAGCCTTCGGGGAGTGTTCCGGATGTCGCACCAATCACCTCTTCAGGGGAACTGAATTCCTGCGAAAGGATAGTGGTCCATGGCCCTTGCTCGCGAAGAACGGAAAAAAGCCGCTGCCGTTGATCTTCGCTGAACGCGCCCTCCAGGAGTTGGGGCTCGGCGATTGGGCGTAGAAACGAATGAGTATTCATAACGACTTCCTCTCAGAACAAAAAAACTGCGAAACAAATTTCAGAACGATCTCAAGCCGTTCGTTTAAGTACGTCGAGCAAAGTTTGTGTGAGACTATCGATTTGGTCACGACTGATAATAAGCGGGGGTGAGAGCACGATCGTGTCGCCATTTGCGCGGACCAAAAGGCCCTTTTCGAAGCAGTCCACGAATGCTTCAAATCCGCGTGATCCTGGATCATCTGGCCGAGGGGCAAGTTCAATTGCCGCGATAAGGCCCATGGCCCGGATATCGGCAATGTGCGGCGCGGTCTGCAATGACAGCAGGCTGTGCTGCCAATGCTCTTCAAGCTCAGCAGCGCGGCTAAAAAGGCCTTCGCGCTGATAGATGTCGAGGCTTGCAAGGCCCGCCGCGCAAGCAGCCGGGTGACCGGAATAGGTGTACCCATGAAAAAGCTCGATCGCGGCTTCAGGCCCCTGCATCAGGGCATCATGCACGTCGCGCGACGTGAATACGGCCCCCATTGGCATGGCGCCGTTGGTCAGCCCCTTCGCTGTCGTGATAATATCGGGGACCACATCGAAGTGCTGGGCCGCGAAGGGACTACCAAGACGGCCGAAGCCGGTAATCACTTCGTCGAAAATGAGGAGGATGCCATGCCGCGTCGCTATCTCGCGCAGCCGCTTCAAATAACCCTGCGGCGGCAGCAGCACCCCTGTCGAGCCAGCGACGGGTTCTACGATGACGGCCGCGATAGTATCCGCCCCATGCAGCTGGACGAGACGCTCAAGATCGTCAGCCAACTCGGCGCCATGTTCGGGCGGGCCCTTGCACAACAGGTTGCGGCTGGGATCGTGAGTGTGCCGCATGTGGTCAACGCCATGCAGGGTGGAGAAGGCGCGACGATTATTGACAAGGCCGCCTACCGAAATGCCGCCAAAGCCCACGCCGTGATAGCCACGCTCACGCCCGACCAGCCGAGTGCGCGTGCCCTGGCCGATCGCGCGCTGATAGGCGAGCGCGATCTTGAGCGCCGTGTCCACGGATTCCGAGCCCGATCCGGTGAAGAATATCCGGTCGAGACCGGGGGGCGCGATTTCGGAGAGGCGTTCTGCAAAGCGGAAGGCGAGAGGATGGCCCAGCTGAAAGCTTGGTGCGTAATCGAGGCTTTCCAACTGGGCGGCGACTGCTGAGGCGATCTCCGTACGGCCATGTCCTGCGTTGACGCACCACAGGCCGGCCGTCCCGTCGAGAATCTCGCGTCCGTCGTCGCTGCGATAGTGCATCCCCGTTGCTTCGACCAGCATTCGAGGCGCCGCTTTGAACTTCCTGTTGGGAGTAAACGGCATCCAGTAGGCATCAAGAGCAACGCTGTTATTAAGACTTCTTCATTTGATCATCCGCTAATTTAGCGACATGTTGACCGTTTACTCAGGCAACCCGCAAGACGTTTTCCGACCTTCAGAAAGTTCTTGATTTACAATAGGATGCGCTGATAAACGTTCGATATATCAAACATATGCAACAGGACGAGTAGTTTTGATGCCGGAAGTGGAAATCGGATCGCGCCTACGCCGTGCGCGGGAGAAGGCTGGCATTTCTCAACGTGCGCTGGCCAAGCGTGCCGGCATCACCAATTCCACCATCTCATTAATGGAATCGGACGGCACCAATCCATCGATCGGCGCTCTGAAGCGCGTGCTTGATGCGATGTCGGTCAGTTTAGCTGACTTTTTCGCGACGGACGAGACGGATCGTCCCCGAACTTTCTACAAGGCCTCCGAACTAACGGAAATTGGCAAAGGCTCCGTATCCTTACGTCAAGTAGGACCCAGCCTGGTGGGGCGCCAGCTGCAAATCCTGTCCGAAACCTACCAACCCGGCGCCGATACGGGGAAGATCAACCTCACTCATGAGGGCGAGGAAGGCGGGATCGTTATATCCGGCTTTCTCGAACTGACCGTCGATGGCGAGAGATGCATATTGGGGCCCGGCGACGCTTACAGCTTCGACAGCAAGCGCCCTCATCGCGTCCGCTGCGTCGGGGATGAACCAGCTCGCTGCATTAGTGCGTGTACCCCCCCTAACTTCTAAGATCAGATGGGGTGATTGGGGCCGACCCTGAATCGCTTGGGTGGCTGCTCCTCGCAAAATGGTAAGACGTGGTCCGTGTTGAGCGGCCACAACCATAAGGAGGAGCAACCATGCGCTACTATGCCGGACTGGATGTTTCGTTGGAAGAGACAGCGATCTGTATCGTCGATGAGGTAGGCAAGATCGAACGCGAACTTCGCGCGTCGAGCGACCCCGCTGCCTTAATCGATGCCTTCGCCGCACTCGACTTACCGTAACCGGTGTTCTCAGGCCACGGCGGTCCATGGCATGAGTTCGCCGACGGCGCTGGCCGGATGACCCGCAGCCAGCTTACCGAGCGTTTCGGTCAGCCAGGTGTGCGGATTGATACCGGATATCTTGCAGTTCTCGATGAGCGTGGCGATGACCGCCCAGTTGTCGCCGCCTTCATCGGAGCCGGCGAACAGGGCATTCTTCCGATTGAGCGCGAGGGGTCGGATTGAGCGTTCGACGGTGTTGCTATCGAGATCGATGCGGCCATCATCGAGGAAGCGGGAGAGGCCATCCCAACGGGTGAGCGCGTATCGGATTGCCTCGCCGAGCTTGCTCTTGGCGCTTACCTGGCGGTTCCGCGCACCGAGGTATTGGTGGAGGTCATCGACGATGATGCGACTGCGTCCACTGCGGATCAACCGGCGCTGTTCGGCAGGCAGCCCTCGTACCTCGTCCTCAATGGCATAGAGCTGGGCGATCCGGCGCAGCACTTCGGTGGCGACTGGCGAGCTGTCGGCCAGTTCGTAGAATTTGCGGCGCACATGGGCCCAGCAAAAGGCGAGGTGGATCTGGTTGCGCCGCCGGGCGAGCGCGGCGTAGCCACCATAGCCATCGACCTGCAGGATGCCGACGAAGTCGCCCAGGTGCGTTTCCGCCCGCTCGCTCTTGCGATCGGCAGCATAGACATAGGCAACCATCGGCGGATCATCGCCGCTCCACGGGCGATCATCGCAAGCATAGGCCCATAATTGCCCGGTTTTGGTCCGCCCTCGACCGGGATCAAGCACTGGTGCGGTGGTCTCGTCGGCGAACAGCCGCTCGGATCGCCGCAATCGCTCCAGGATATGGTCGCGCAGTGGGCGCAGGTACCAAGCCGCCCGTCCCACCCAGTCGGCCAGCGTCGAGCGATCAAGCTGGATGCCTTGGCGGGCGTAAATCTGTGCCTGTCGGTACAACGGCAGGTGATCAGCGTACTTGGCGACCAGCACCTGCGCGATCAGCGCTTCGGTAGGAATGCCGCCCTCGACGATCCGTGCCGGCGCCGGGGCCTGCACAATGGCACTCTCGCACGAACGGCAGCCGTAGCGCGGACGGCGCGTGACGAGCACGCGAAAGGTGGTGGGCACGACATCGAGACGCTCGGCCACATCCTCGCCGATCTGGTGGAGTGAACCCTCGCAGCAAGGGCAAACCTTGTCCTCGAGATCGACAACCTGTTCGATCCGTTCGAGATGGGAAGGCAGTGATCCGCGGTTGGTCTTGCGCGGCCGATCCGCCGGTGTCCGCTTCGCCTTGTCGCGGGCCTGCTCGGCCTGAGCTAATGCTGTCTCGACTTCTTCCAGGGAGAGCTCGAACTGGTCGGGATCGAGCTGTTCGGAACGGCGGCCGAAACGGTGGCGTTGCAAGGCATCGATGATGGCCTTCAGGCGCTCGACCTCGGCCTGGAAAACCTTGAGAGCATCAAGCTCGCGGGCCTGTTCGAGGACGAGCGCACGGAGCGCTTCGACGTCGTTGGGAAGGTCCGCTTCCATAAGCATGAGGGCAGTGAATCAGCAGACGAAAGCCCCGTCAACCGGCAATCTGCGGAGCAATCGGGCGCCGCCCGCCATGCACTCGGCGCCAGTCCAGACCTTCCAGCAGAGCGCCCAGTTGCGCCGCCGTAAGACGCATCACGCCGTCCTGGATGCCGGGCCACTTGAAACCGCCGGACTCCAGCCTCTTGGCCATCAGGCACAGGCCGGTGCCGTCCCACCAGACCAGCTTGATCCGGTCGGCGCGCTTCGCCCGGAACACGTAGATCACGCCCGAATAAGGATCACCGCCGTACTCAGCACCAACCAGCGCCGCAAGCGAATCTGCACCCTTGCGAAAATCTACCGGGCGCGTCGCCACCATCACCCGCGTACCAGGCCCTATCCCGATCATCGATCACCATCAATTCCTGGGCCCTGCAGAGCTTGGATAACGGCTACCACCAGATCGGTCCGGGCCGCTTGCCCGATCCGGACAACGGCACCACTGACCTCGACCTCTACAACCCCATCGTGCGAACCCGGCGGCGATGTCTCGCCAACCACGGGCACGAACATCGGCTCGTGACGGGGCGGAATCTTGCTGGCCTCTACCGCGTAACGCAGCTCCCGCCGCCATGTGTATAGCAGCGCAGTGCTGACATCCCGCTCGCGTGCAAAGGCAGCGACATTGTCGCAACGCTCCATCTCCGCAACCAGCGCCAGCTTCTGCTCCAGCGTCCAGGCACGCCGTCGTCCGGCCATCCCGCTGAGAACTTCAACCCGTCGAACTGGCTTTGGTGTTGATGTGCTCGTGCGCATTGGGAGCAATCCGTCTAATTTGGTGATCGGGAAACATCTCCGGCATTTGCGCACTGACTTCGCCGATCCGATTTGCGTTCCACGTCATAATGACATTGGTCAGCAGCGTCAGCGATGACGATATCGTCGCCATTTGCTCGGGCGTTCGTCCGTGGCCAGGACCAATTGGACCAGAATAAATTGCCCTTTGCAGGGTGTGGACAGACTCGCCCTGGCTAAGGAGTGCATCGTTCATGGCCCGGAAGGCAGGATTGCCGAGGTGGGTGCCAAGAAAGCGGGTGAGGAGAAGCCTGCCGAAGGCACCACCTGCCTGAAAGGCTTCGTCACCTCGAGCTGCACTGCCAAAACGATCCAGCACATATGTTGCCGAACACCACCCGTTCTTGGTCGAGGCCGTAATGCGAAGAAGCGCATCCCATCCTCGGGTTATTGCCCGAATTGAAACCGTCTCGCTGACGACGGAACGCAGGCTGACAGGGACATCGATGCCTCGGGGAAGGTATAGCTTGCGTTTGTGCAGGCGAGCCAACCTTGGCGCTAGATCAAATCCGACCAGTTTGGCCAACGCCATCCCGAAATGGGTGTGACCATGGGTGTCGACAGCGAGGCGGTGAAGATCAACGGCTTCATGGCGAAGCGCTCCCTCGATAGCAGCCCCGGCTTGTCGTCGGTTCAGCACCACGGCCTGATCATGCAGGATAGCCCATTGATCGAGCACGTGGGTATAGGTTCCGATCGCAGGCGTGCGACGCCGCGGGTCATGCCGAGCATTCCAAAGACGACGGGATGCATCAAGGCTCATCATGTCAGCCGATGCTTGAGTTCCGCCACCCCACAGGCCGGTGACCGGCAAGTTTCTAAAATGATCCAGAATGACGCGGTTCGCCGCTGGTAATCGACCTTCGGCTTCAATGCGACGCATCAGCGTTGCGGCCCGGTACGCCTTGAACGCGGCCTCGCGATCGGGTTGATCGATCAGAAAAGCCCATGTCCGACCAAACGGATTGGGCGTGCCTTCGGGTAAGCGCGGCTTTTCCGCGTGGGCTACTCGACCCACAATTGCCAACGTTTGTTCAAGCGGATGGGCAGGCGGAACATTGAGACTAATCGACGTCGCAGCGTTTAGCAGTTCCCTCGTAGCCTTGCCCGCGGTGGCCAATTCCCGTCGAATACGGTCGACCTTCGTGGCCGGACCATGAATCCCGGTCGGAAGGAACGGCGACAAACTTGCGTGCATTTGCTCGCGAGCAGAGGCATCTGACAGATTCTGATCTTCAAGAAGGCTGTTGAGCTGCAAGACCAGAGCTTGATGACGGCGGAGCTCATCCTCGACCGTCGCCTCGGCGCGCGATTTGGCTTGGCGCCAGAGGTTGGCAATCCGATAGTCGATCATGGTGAGGCCATTATCGGTGAGACGGAGCAGCTGCAGACGTAGAAAGCAGGCGATCTCAAGGCTCTTGCGTTCGCCTCGCATTCGCAAAATAGTGGAGGACTTGCGATAAAGCATTGAACGGGCTTGAGCCTTCAGCATTCCGGTCGCCAAGCCTAGATTGAGCTTTTCGGCACCCAGCTTCTTCAGCAAATCGATCTTGGCGATATGGTCTGCGAGGCCTTTCGTTTTTCGGCTCGTAGGCCCATCCCGTAACCATTCCAGAGACGAGTCTTGCCGTTTTCCATCGTCTGCGACAGCTCACTTTGCCAGACCTTTGTCTGTTCCAGGCCGACCGCGCTCACGGCGCGAGTGAGGAGCACTTCATCACAATGACGACGTGCCGCCACTGCCAAACTTCTCGGTCGGCGTCCGGGCAATTGGATATAGTCATGTTCCACCAGCCAGGCGCGAGCGGCTTGTTCCAGTTCTTCCAGCGAGAATTTCTCGCCCGCTTCTCGCCGAAGAAAGCCATTGAGTGCTCGTTCCGCGTGTTCGGTCAGATTGAGTAATTCCAGGACCTCCTTCGCCGCCGCCTGATGTTCGAATAATGTGCGCCGGCGGCGGTACAGGGCGCGGATGGAAGCAAGGCGGGGCGCGGGGAGGCCGAGTTCGTTGCCGAGGTGGGCCAAGATCCGTGGCGGGATGATCTCGAAGGAATTGAGCGGGGCTCCGGTGAGCCGCAGAAAACCTATCTGTAACGCGACGCCAAGGCGATTGAGCGCGCGTCGTCGGCGTAGGACCGCTCTCCGCGCAAGATCGGAGAGAGTGAAACAACCGGCAATTTCGTGAGCAGTCAGGTCTGGGAACCGCTCCCATCCAAGATATTGTCGAAACGGCGCATCCACGACTCGGCCCTCCCTGTAAGAAGGGTACAGACCCGGCGGGAAAGGTCGAGAAACCTCACGCCCCAATCATATCAGTCACTTAGCGCCGTATCCTGCTTTTTCCCAAAAGAAATCAGTGCGTTGCTTAGCGGCACTTTTTGCTTCTTGGTTCCGTGGCCCCCCCCTTGACCCACTCTGCCACCTCTTCGGCGGTAAGATCGGGAAGCAAACCTTTCTCCCACGCGCCTTGCACCCGCGCCTTAAAAATTGCACTCACCGCCTGCGGTCGCAGTGCCGTTGTCCCGAGCGTCACCACCGTCAGCGGATCGCGGCCCCAGCGCCTCGGAACCACAGCGTCGGGCAGCAGGCGCTGCAGCCCGAGATGTAGCGCCGCCGCATGGCGCCGCGCTGCGGCTTTGACGACCGTGGGGTCAACCGGGGGCAGACGCTTGACGAACAGCCGCCGAAACAGCGGCCCCTCCGACATATCAGGAACTTTGAGCAGCTCGGCCATTGCCGCAATCCACGCCTCAATCGCCAGCACGCTGCGCATCGACAGAAAAGCGGTCGCCCCCTCCCCTTCCTGGTCGCCCTTGTGTGAACGGACAAAGAAGACTGCATCGGGTGCCCAATGGCCCTTTCGTCTGACTGACAGATTTCGTCGCAACGGCATCATTTTCTCACACCTTTCAGCATCTGGGCGGCCGCGTTCGAGGAGGGCGCAAGCTTGCGACCGTATCGCAGCGCGGTCGCGGTGGAGGTCCAGCGCAACGCCTGCGCGATCGGCCCCGCATCCTCGCCATGGGCAAACAGGTCCTGGGTCAGGCCGACCCGCAGCGAATGCGTACTGAGCGCCTTGACTGCTTGGGCCAGATTCGCGCCCATGAGATCGACGAGACCCTGATCGGCCGCGGCCAGCGCGGTCCGCTTGATGATCAGCCGCACGGCGGCGGGTGTGAGCGCGTCCTCGCCAATTTTGTAGGTCGCGGTCGCCGAACGCGCGGGCTGGGCCGCCATGCGCTCGCGATCGACGAGCGCGTGCAGGGCAAGATCGCCGATGGTGCGCTCGCGCCGCGCTTCACGCGCCTTGGTCCGGGTCACCGCCACCCTGCGGAACAGGACGCCCGTACGGATCGAGGCAGCCTCTATCCATAGGCTCACGCGCCGCATCGTATCGGGCGAGAGCCACACAAAGGCCCCCTGCCCCTCCTGGTCGGTTTTCGAACGCGCTAATTGGAGTAAACCGGAACCGTCGTCCTGAGGCTCGATCCGGTCGAATTCCACCGCCGCCAGCTCCGACACGCGTAGACCCGCATCATAGCCCAGCGACAGGAGGGCCGCGTCGCGCAGCCCGACGACATCGCCCGAGCATGCTTCGAGCAGGACCGACAGCGTGAACCCCTTGACCGCCTCGCGCCCGATGCCTTCACCGAAGCGCAAGGGACCGGCCTGGCGCTGGCTGACCCCGACCCGGCGCCGCAGGCCACGCAGCGCATCGCGAACCACACCCGCGCCCACGCGGTTGGGAATGCCCAGGAAGTGATGGGCCACCGCCAGCGAGGACAGGCGCCGGGAAACGGTCGCAGGCTTGAGCCGACGCGCCTCGCAATACTCGACATAGGCCACGAGCCGCGTTTCGCTGGCAGGCAAGCCAATCCCACCCTGTTTCTCCGAAAAGCGCGCGTAGCAGTCGAGATCGACCGCGAGCGCCTTGATGCTGGCGCGTGCCCGCGCCTCCAGACTCTTCCGGAAGGCGAGCGCGTCCAGGGCAGTGTCTTCGCCCGTCAGCTCCTGGAGCAAGGCGACGAGTTGGGCTTCGCGATCCTGCGCGGAACCGGACCGCCGGTGCGGCAGTCTGGCCTCGCCCGGTGCCAGGACCGTCACAATCTCCGCGGAGACCGCGGCTTTTGGCGCAGGAAGGTGCTGTGTCTGCGTCCGCTTTCGCAAGGCTGATTTTGCGCTCATGGTGTCGTTTCGAGCATATTCCCGGCCTGCGCGGACGCAAGACTGCGCTGGCGATCCGTGCGAGTCAGCGCCCTTTCGCCGTTCCGTCTGGCTGTTGGCTCAGAATCCGGGGTTATTGGGAAAAGTGACCTGCCTAAAACCGCGGACAGCGCGGAGTCCGGTCTTATTGGGAAAACGACACGCATGGCGGGAGCATAGCAGCGAAAATATCGATGTCACTATCGATAAATTTCTATTATCGATAGTTCGAAAAATGGCGCGCTAGGGCTGGTGCAGTTAAATCAATTTAACTAGACCTTGGAGATGCAGGACCTTTCAGCGCCATCGACCGCCATGCATCCGCTCCAGTCGGACGAAGACGCGCCCCTCGACGCGCTCATGGCGGCGCGGGTGTGCGCCGCGCTGGCCTGGGGCCTCCTTCAAGGTCGGTTGGCCCATGTGCCCGCCCCCGTGGCGCATGCTTTTTGCGCCGCGCTGATCCGCCTGCTGCTAATCGACTCCCTCGCGCAATCTGGCTTTTCCGGCACCGGGGACTGGTTTTCAGCGTGGTTTTCCGGCCTTGAGCCGGCGCCTGACACGACAGCCTCAATCGCAGCACCCGCGTCGCTCGTGGCCGAAACGCTGCTGTCCGAGCTCTCTTTGTCTGCATGGACGCCACTGGCGCAAGCGGCCGCGCAGATCCGCGCCGCGGCGCGCTTCGACCGGACCGACCGGGCCGAAGCCGCCGAAATCCTGCCCGCCTTCGCTGTCGCCGAGGCAGCCGGGTTGGCCGAGCCCCTTACCCCGCCCACCGAAGGCGACTGGCCGCTCGCCGCGCTCGATCATCTGCATGCGGCGGCCGCAGACTCGCCGCATTTCGCGCCCGCCGAGCGGAACCGCCAATTGCTTTCCCTGCCCTCTGGACCGATGGTGTTCGAACAGACAAGGGCCGGAGCGCCGCTGTGGGCCCTGGATCTCATGGCCGGCCCGCTGATCGCGCGAAGCAACCCAGGCTCCCGCCCCCTCCCCTTGCCCGGATCCGTGCGCGCGGAAGCGCTGCGGCCCGAGTTGTGGCCCCGTGAGCGCGCGATCCTCGTCGCCGAGGCCGCCGGGCAAGCCGCGCAGCGGCTGAGCGATCAGCTGGATGCGGCCCATGCGTGTGTGCAGGACATGCAGCACCCCCTATCCGGCCTGCGCTCGACCTCGCGCGCCCCACTGCTGTACCGGCTGCTCGCCAGCCTTGGGCCGCTGCGCCCGCTCCAGATCGAGCAGGCCCTCGCCGTCTCGAAAAATGGCGTACGCGATCTCGTGGCCACCCTCGTCCAAGCGGGTTTGGCGGAAACAAGCCTGCACCGCCACCAGACGGTCGTCCGCGCCCTGCCGCCCCGGCGTGCGCCCATCGTCACGCCGACAGAGCATGAAGACGTGCCCGATAACCCTTATGCCGAACATGACTCGGCTATGGCCGATATCGATCGCCTGCTGGCCCGCTCGGATTCATCGAGGCAATGACCCGGTCGATCGCACAGCAATGCGAGCGTCGCATCGGCGACACGCCCGGTGAAAGAGAAATTTGACGCGCTGGACCGGCTATTTAGGCAGGCACCGCGACGATCGGCCTGAAAATGCCAGCAAGGTATTGATTTTGAACGAGAAAAGAAAGGTACCCGCAAAGGCCACTTGGAGCGCGAAAACCGCGCCTCGGATAGGTGTGGGTGCCGATAGGCCGTTAATGCGCTCTACGGGCTTCTGAGGGCAAAATAGCGGCTAATGGCCCATTTCCGGCCAGTACCAGTGCATTACCTGCGCAAATCGAGCGGGATACGAAAGACAGGATCAGCAAAACGCTCGATGAGCCGCGACCGCAAAAGATCAACGTCATCGTAGCAACCTTTCCAAGGATCACCATCGCAACGCCGGACCAAAGTCACATCGTCCGCCACCCCGGATTCCTTGAGATAGAACAGCGCCTCTTGGAAACCTCGCAAGCAGGTCTGCGTCAAGGTCCCTGCGCCGACACTGGCAGCCGCACGACGGATCCGCACCTCGCGCGCCAGCGCCACGCGCGACTTGCGCACCATATTGCGCGCATACACAAAAGCGTAGTCCCACCTGGCCCGCTCCAATTGCTTGCTGACCGCGTCCAGCATCCGTCGCTGGCCCTCAAGCTGCCGCAAGCCGATCCTTGCGATCGCCGTCACCAGGTCCGCTAATTTGGCTCGGACCCCGCGGCGCACCCGGATGGGGACGCGACGCGCGCGGGCCGCGTCGCGAAGCGGAAAATCTGCTCCCACTGCCCGGCTACCAGCCCCTCCTTGCTGTGAACGGCTGCCACAAGCAGATGGCGCGCCGGCGCATAATGGAAGCGGTTGCGAACCAGCGTCGCCCGATAGCGCGGCGGAACCGTCTCGGTTCGGGGGCCGTGGGAAGCCCGAATGGCGCTGGCCGAACGGCAGGCGCTCGCCGCAATCGATGCCTATGAACTGCCTGACGAGGCGGTGACGGTCGATGCGCGGGGACGGGTCGTGACGGGTGCCTATGACCTGACCCATTGGAAGCACGCCATCGGCACGTCCATCAGCCTGGAAGCGCTGATGGCCGATCCCACCGCCCTGCTGGCCTGGCTCGGCGCCGACGGCGATCGGCATGAGGAACGTGTCCCGAGCCGTCGTGCGGTTTGGGAGCTGGTTCCCGCGATCGAGGCCTGGAGCAGGCATGCCAAGCTATTTCCCCCTCCCCTCCCCTGCTCCACGCCGGCCGGATCGCCGCGCTGTGGCGCCAGCTTGCTCCCCTCGCCCGCGGCGATGCCGTCGCCAGCTTGCTGATCGGCGATCGCTGGGGTCCCGGACGCTGGAAAGGGTCCCACGGCGGACTGACAGCGCTGGGTCTTAACTGGCGGGTGGCCGATGGAAGATCGCCCAGGGCGCCGAGCTTGATCATCTCTGGCTCGGTGCCATCCTGGCCGGCGCCAACGCGCACCTCGAACTGGGCTCCGATTACGCGCCTACGCCACCGCGCCGCCGGTCATATCCGCGATCGGCGACGGACGGGCAGATTGAAGGAGTTGATCTTCTTCGCCATGGCGCGTCCCGCCATCACCAGCAGCCAGGTCGCTAAGCAGTTCGGGCTGACGTCGGCCGGCGCGATCAAGCTGCGGACCACTGCCGAGGCCATAGGGCTGCTTGTCGAGCGGACGGGTCAGGCAAGCTTTCGTAGCTATATGATCGCGGTCAGCGGCGTGGTCTCCTTGCCGTGTCCACGATGGCGCATCGCGGACAATCCGGAAGACGTGTGCGCGTGCCTTCCCTAGAAATCCACACTGCACATCGGCATTCGATTTCGTTCATGTGGCGGACGCCAGCTAGACGGTAATCAAACAGGAGGCCTAGAATAGGCGTGGTGTTGCAGCAGGTGTGGTTGGTAAACTTATGCTTGCCCACCAAGGGATCTCGCCCGAGGGTCAGGCACCTAGGTTCCTCCCTTTCCACAGCTGTTTGTTGGGCCCATTATATCTACAAAATTCCATAAGATAGGCGCCCTCAGGCGCATCTTAGAGGTTTAGAGAATCTATAAGAAGTTAAGCAGTCGATGGCTACAGTGCGAATCGTGGAGTCAGCGCGAGTCGTGGAGAAAGACCCGTTCCTGAAGTCCCGCCTGATCGTTCCTGAAGTCCCGGAAGCAGCGTTCCTATTCTCCCGTGATTCGGTTCCTGAAGTCCCGACAGCCGTTCCTAAAGTCCCGTGAGGGCCATCCGGCGAGGATCCGCGGCGTTGTCTGGTAAAACACGTTTTACTGGAGGATTATGCCATGGTTTTCCGTGACTTATACACGGTTTGCATCTTTCGGAAGGCCTATCCTGGCTGTTATCCCCCATGTGCCATCCAAAAACCGCGAAACACTGCTGTCCACTTACGGGACTTCGGGAACGGGGGCACTTTCATGACGAACTGCGATCGCGACTTTTATGGATGTGCCGTTGGCTTCGCATCAATGTTCGCCCAATCCGTGAGTTTGTTTGGTTGCAGCAGTCGTCCACGGGATTTCAGGAACAGCCCCGCCACTTGCTCAAGACTTCTACGGGATATCGGGAACGCCCTTTTCATCCCTCCAGTTCGGGACTTCAGGAACGCGCTGCGGCGTTCGTCGTTTCGGAACAGATCGGATGGCTGATACTGGACGAATGAAGCTGATATGCTTGGGTTTGGCGGCAGATCTTTTGGAGGGGCCAACTGTCGCTCAGCCTCGCGAGATCATTGTTGGTCGGTGCTAAGACCGCTTCGGACAGTGGGGTGGGATGGTGAAGTTATGATCCATCTTTTGGCCCGCCAAATTTTCTTCGGTCTTCGCCATTTCCCACCCGTTCCTGAAATCCCGGCTTGAGCACACAATGGGTACGCTCTGCCAGAGACACAGAACGAGCAGGGCCCACCGACTGCGAAGACAGCACGCTGGAAAGCAAGGATCTGTAGAAAGTGACGAGATCCGCCTAACTGAAGCGAAACCGCTGGATCCTAGCCAAGAATGAAGAGGGGAGTGGGCGCCTGTTGCGCCGGCAATTCAATCGTTTCCCGACGCGTGGGATTTCAGGAACGCCAACGTTCGGTGTGAGGGAGGTGAAGCGTGGCCCTTCATCAGACAATCAATTCGCTGGGCGTTGCTTCGCGCAAAAGGAAGCAAAGATCGTGGTTATATTCTTCGCGTCGAATGCAATATCGCGGGACTTCAGGAACGACCGGAATTCATCTGCCACGACTGAATGATCACGCTGCGGCTGTGGCAGATTAGCGCGAGCAATGGCTCCGAACGCGCTGTAATTGATCTGCCCTTGTTCGGGAAAGCGGATGGGCTCTTCCTTGTCGGCCTTAGGCGTCTTGCCAGGTTTGGCGACGCCATTATCAGAAGCGGGAGAGGGGAGGGCACCTCCCTTTGGGTCTAGATCGCGTCGCACCATACGCAGCATCGGCTCGCCCTCTTCACGGTGAATCAACTCGAGGGCGTAGCCTGGCAGCCCATTCTCGCGCACGATTTTGGCCATTTCGAACTTGAACCGGCGATAGTCCCCTTCTGCTCCTGACTTCTCGAAAAGCGTCGGCATGGAGATGGAGAAGCCCTCGGCACCCGCGCCGCCAGCATGCTTGCGCGCAACGCGATAGAGCCAACGCTCGCGACCGCCAGTCAACGAAAAATAGGCCGGATCGATCGCCAGAACGCCGCCCTCCATTAGGACGCCGTCATAGAACCATTTGGCAAGGGTAATACGCATACCATGGACCCGGCCTTTGCTATCCTTGAGCTGGCTGTGGCTGTCGATCCAGGAGAATGTTGTCTCGACGGCGTCGCCGGAGCGGATATTCGTCTTTACGGTCGTCGACTGCAATCGGTCGAGTGCATTTCCGAGGAGCTCATACTCGCGACCGCCCGCATCACGTTTCAAAGTAGTGAGCATATCATAGGGCACGATGTGCAGGGTCTGAGGGATATCATTCGTCCCTCGCCGCTTGTGCTCGATCAACACCGACGCGCAGTAAATCAAGATGTCGAGATCGTAGATAGTTGCCAAGCCGTATTCGGAGTTGGCGCTAACGTGCACCGTCACCTTCCGATCGGGACTCACATAATCGATGGGTTTCAAGCGCTTGCGCTTAGAAAGCGAGAAGAAAGGACGCTCCATCGTCTCGCGCTGGTCGCGCAGGGGCAGGGTGGTCAACTGCGGAAGGAACAGGTCGACCTGATTATCGTCACTGGGATCCTTCTTCGAGGGCATCTTTGGTCCTCAACCAGATGTTTGAGTAAAACGGGTTTTACTCTCACCTAAGCGCATGTTCTAAAAGATAAATCTGTCACCGAGACGAGAATTTGGCAGCTTCGATAACCGGCCGTAAGGCCCTCAATATATCGTCGATATCGACGGCCCTTTTTGGGTTGATCGTCAGCGTGATCCCCTTGGATTTGCTGTCGGTGATGATCTGACCGATCTCCTCTCCATCCGCCGTAGCTAGTCTCGGTCTACTCTTAGGCGCAGCTTTCTTGACGAGCTTGGCGCTGGCGCTTGACAGCCGCTGCACGATCTGAGGCCCATCAATTGCCGGTTCGCCGGCAGCTGCTCGGCGGCGCTGCTCCTTCCCGATCGCCAGCGCCTCCTCGATGATTGCGTCACGCAGGTCGGGCTGCTTAAGGAGTGGAGAGAGCTTCATGCCATGCCGAACCTTGAGGTCCGACATCGTAGCAAAGGCCTCGACTACCTCAGTAGGTAGCTCGGCAAGCTGAAGGAGATTATGGAGATTTTGCTTACCGATCGCCAGGCGTTCGGCCATATGCGCGCGCACGCCATTATAGTAAGCGTCAACCGCATGCTGGTAGTTGCGTGCTCGCTCCAGGTCCGTGACATCCTCGCGCTCGCGGTTTTCGATGTCGGCGAGGCGAAACGCTCCTTCATCGTCCAGTGTCTCAATGCGTGCAATGAGATCTATCTGCGCGTGGTGATTGGTGCGGAGCCAAGCGACCGAGAAGTGGCGCCTTGTCCCGACAATCAACTCGTAAGGTTTCTCGCCATCGGGCGTTCGGCGGATGACTACCGGCTCTCGGTTGCCGTTTTCTTCCTTGATCGATTCAATGAGTGAAGCGCAGCGCTCGTGGGTGAGGCGCTCATAATCACGAGCATTGCCCGGCCAGACGGTGCATTCGTCAGGTCGGATCCTAATCGTGGGTCGTTTGACCGATCTGGCGATCTCGTCGAATGCCACACCGCGCCGTTCAAGGAAGGAGGGCGCGGGCCCTTCCGATTTGCTGGGGAGAACGGGTCCAGCCGGAGCTTCCGATGCCAGAGACTCCTGCTCTGCGGGAGGCTGAACTGCATCCAGTGAATCGATGGCGTTAGCGAGAAGGCTGCGGCGCTTGGCGCCCGAATTGCTGCTCATGCGGCCTCCGTCAGCCTATCAGTGCCCAGTTGAGCAAGGCGCGAAGGCCATTGCTTGCAGATATCCTTCTCAAGCTCGCGGAAGACCTCATTCAAATTGTTGCGGCAACGGATATAGGTCTGATGCGAGCCGTAAGGCTTGTTGATTTCGTAAATCGAAGACATCGCGATGCCCGCATTTTTGATTTCTTCAGACAACAGGATCGGTGTCGATAGCATCTGGCCCGCATAGGTCTTTTCCATGACCTGAAGCATTTGCGCTTCATTGGTTCGATTGGGCTGGAACATGGTGCAAACGACCCGGATGAACCCATAGTCGATGGAATTGTCGAATTTGGATACCAAACTCATCGCCTCGCGGCAGGTCTGCATGAAATGGATGGTCGAGAGATAATCCAGTTGGCGTGCCGGAACCGGAATGAGAAGTCCATCTGCAGCACTCAGCGTATTGACTCCTAGGAATCCCATGGCTGGTGGCGGATCGAGAATAATCACGTCATAGTCTTGACGGACCTCTTCTAGACCTACTCGCAACATGCGGAATGCGCCAGCAATGGCGTGCGGGCCTTCCTCAATTGTGGCCGTAAGCTCCCACTCGGTATCCTGCAGCCCCAAATTGGCCGGGCAGATGTCGATGTTCGGCCACGCAGTCCGCTTGATTGTCTTCCGAAAGGAATCCGCTTCATCGATGCGCGGCGAGAGATAGTTGGAAAGTGTGTGCGTCTCGTCGACCAGATCTTCCAGATTGACGTCGAACATGACGCTCATGGAGGCTTGGGGATCGCAATCAACAACCAATACGCGATAGCCTCGTAAGGCAAGATAATCGGCAAGGTGCTTGGAAGTGGTCGACTTGCTGACTCCGCCCTTGAAATTCTGGACTGCTACGACGACAGCCCGCTCGTCGGGTAGTTTGCCAGCCTTGATGCCGAGCGCCTCGCGGATCGCGATGAGATCCTCAACCGTATAGTAACGGCGGCCATTACTGGCGGTCTTAGGGGAGGGGAGGCGACCGCGGGCTTCCGCCTTTGCAAGCGCTTCAGGCGTCCGGCCGAGAAAGTCGGCGGCAACCGACGCGCCCATTGTGATGCTCAGTGTTTTGCGATCGGAAGGGTCGATCGCTGCGCGGCGCAGAACGCTCTTGGCATTCTCGCAAGACGTTATCATCGTGTCCAAGATTTGACCGGACAACATCGGCGAACCCCTCATCGCATCATCGAATCAGGGCGGTTCGCCAAAAATAGTCGAATTTCACCCTTTATCCCGGACAGATACGTCAAAACCGGGATGGTAGTCAAATGGTCATCAAATTTAGCCGAATGGCCCGACAAGGTGCTCAACGCGACCATGTTTGAGACATCGAGGGGCCGCCTTGTCGTCTGTTTCGGAATGTTGCGGAGCACTCATCTAATTTGCGCACTATAGCTGACTAGGACGCCCATCGGATTAAAAGACGATGGGCGTCCTAGTTACACGGGAGACCCATTCAAGTCATGACGGCAGGGTAGGGGCACGAGCTCCCATCCCAAGGCTAGAAACCGATCCCGCGTGAACAGCCATTCCAACGGCAAAGCGGAGACGGCAAGCCGCCGCGCCCATCCGTTATCGGGGCCTGTTCCGGCCCCCTGGCGCAAGGGCCTGGCCGTCGGTTCCGCTGCGCGGCCCCGCTTGGTGATCGCGGCGGTATCCCCGCCTTCCTGCGCTGGCGCTCCGTGCAGCCGGGTGATGCCCCTCCCGCCGCGATCAGCCCTCAATTGCGCCATTCCCCGACCCGCTTCGCCAGCAGGCAGAAGCCGATGGCGCGCCATCGCCTTCGGCTCCATCTTTCAGACAAGGGATAGACGACATGACTCACGAAAACGCGGCGGATCAAGCGGTCAAGACCGCCACCATCGCCGCCCTCAATGATGCCATGCGCCACAATATCTACCGGATGCAGGGCTTCAACCAGATCGTCGTGACCGCTGGCATTTCCGCCATGATTGGCGAGGTTGCTCAGTGGACCGCCTATCGTCGCCAGTGCGAGCTTCTCCGCCTCGTGCGGGAATATAATGATTTTTCCGAGGATAATGATCCCCATGATGAGCGTGATTTTGGGGCCTTCGATTGGGAAGGAACCCGCTGCTATTGGAAGATCGATTATTATGATCCCAAGCTCGAATGGGGATCGAGCGACCCGTCCGATCCCGCGCAGACGGCCCGCGTCCTCACCATCCTTCGCGCCGACGAATATTGATCCCGGCACCGAGCGCGACGGCCAAGGCCGTCGCGCCGGACAGCGTCAGGATGATCCATGCTCTCACCCACAAAAACGGCGCGCCCGCCGCAGGCGACGGGCGCGCTTGGGTGGTGGATTTCCTTTTTATCGGTGCGCGCGACCTGTGCCGACCAGATCGAGCGACACCGCATTGGCCGCCGGGGCCGCGCGCTCCAATGTTGCGCGCAGATCGTCGCGCGAGACCATGGTGAGCCATTGGCGACCATAGCTGCGCGCCACCATGAAGAAGAGCTGGCCGTGGCAGCCCACCACCTGGCATTGGTCGAGCTGGTCGACGGGCGAGGCGGATGCGCCAAAGCGCAGCGCCTGGATGGCGGGATCGACCCGCAATTGCAGGCCGCACGCCCGGCATTGCGAGCGGACCAGCGCATTGGATCGCGCTAGCCGGCTCCAGCTAGTGGACCAATGTGGGAAGATGCGACCGATAGGGCTCATAGGCCTAGCAGATTAGGCGGCTGATCGATCTGCGACAAGCGGAGGCGGCATGGCCGCCGCGCCTCATTGTAATTTCCGGGGCCTGTTCCGGCCCCCTGGCGCAAGGGCCTGGCCGTCGGTTCCGCTGCGCGGCACCGCTTGGTGATCGCGGCGGTTTCCCCGCCTTCCTGCGCTGCGCTCCGTGCAGGCGGGTGATGCCCCTCCGCCGCGATCAGCCCTGACATGCGCCATTCCCCGACCCGCTTCGCCAGCAGGCAGAAGCCGATGGCGCGCCATCGCCTTCGGCTCCATCTTTCAGACAAGGGATAGACGACATGACCCGCAAAACCGCAGCGCCCCGCACCAAGGCCGAGCGCATCGATGTTTACGAGGAAGTCACCAACCAGATCATCGCCATGTTGGAAGCTGGCACCCGCCCATGGTCGCCACGCTGGGCATCGGGCGCGGCCTCGCTTCCGCTGCGCCACGAAGGGACCGCCTATCGTGGTGTGAATGTGCTGCTTTTGTGGTCCGCCACCATGACGCACGGTTACACCAATCCCTATTGGATGACATATCGGCAGGCCAGCGAACTGGGAGGGCAGGTCAGGAAGGGGAAAAGGGAAACCTTGTCGTCCATGCCGGAAGCTTCACGCCCAAGGATGAGGAAGCCGGGCAGGAGGGGGCAGGGGAGGGCGAGAGCGAAGACCGCGCCCGCAGCTACCTGAAAAAATATGTCGTGTTCAACGTCGAGCAAATCGACGGCTTGGACATGACCAAATATCCCGTTCCGCGTGTCGAAGTGAAGAACCGCGACCAGCGCGACCCAGAACTGGAGGCAGCCTTTGCCCGCTATGGCGTTCCTTGCAGCGAGGGCGGCAATAGCGCTTATTACAACCCGGCCGCCGATAGCATCCGCATGCCTGCCTTTGCTGATTTCGTGAGCGGCAATGCCTTTTACGCCACGCTTGGCCATGAGACAGTTCACAGCAGCGGCCATAGGTCACGGCTCAACCGTGAAACCCTCTATGACTATGGAAAATCAACGGAAATCCGGGCGGCAGAAGAGATGGTCGCGGAGGTCGGCGCAGCCATGCTTTGCGCGCAGCTCGGCATGGAACCGACCGAGCGCGACGACCATGCCGCCTATATTGCCTCGTGGCTGACCGCCCTTCGCAACGATAAGCGCGCCATCTTCCGCGCCGCGACCGCCGCGCAGGCCGCCAGCGAATTCATCCTTGCCCGGATGGCCGCGCCCGACATCGCGCGCGCCGCTTGACCCCGATCGGGCGGACGACGGCGCCGCCCGTTTCTTCGCTTCTTCTGAAAGATTGACCGATGCCCAAAGCTGCCCCCAAGATCGAACTTCGCTGGCGTGACGAAAATTATGGCGCTGTCCATGCCGTTGCCGCCTTCCGCAACTATGGCGGAACCTGCGATTGGAGCGAACAAACCCAGCAGCGCTTTCGCTGCTGCCTGAAACGCGCGGGCTTTGCCTTTCATCATCGCCGTTGTTCGTACATCGCGTCGCAAGGGGAGGGCGCGACACGCAAGCGCGCCTTGTGCGACGAACTTGCCCGCGCCGGTTTCACCATCACATTGGGCGATGTCCGACCGAAGGAAGAGCAGCCATGAGCGCCTCGGGCTTCCGCCATAATGGCGGGCCGCCGCTCGATGATGGCGCGGCGGCAGCGGAGCCGCCCCGCTTGCCAGCGGATGCGGCATGTCTGCGCTGTGTTCACTGGCATCCGCCCAGTGAACGGGAAGAGTCGGATTATCGCGCATAGCAGGGCGGTTATGGTCGTCGTGTCAGGGAACCGAGCGGTCATTGCTTTCGCGTGATGCACCGGCGGAATTTCAGCAGGGGGATTTGGACTTACGAGCGCCTGGCAGCCGGCGGGAGCTTGAAGGTCGCCAAAATCTAATAGACCTAACCATATAGGGTCGAGGGGGGACGGCTCCCCCTGAGCGCGAGCCGCGTTCCGCGTCTCTCACTACCCCCTGATGCGGGGGACACCCCCGCAACGCCCCCCATTTCGGGGAATGCGCCTCGTGAAGCGTGATTAGAACTGAATGCGGGTCATTTGTCCGCCGACCCAAAATCATCGGGCTTCCCTCCCAGACTCCGGCTGGTTTGCTGAAGTAGCTTCACGGCAGAGTGCCCGCCGCGAGCTCGGTAGAGAATCGCTGGATCACCGTAGATTTCGCCCTGTCGGCGGAATGTTCATATCATTTGACGCCACCGATCAACGTCGTGATAAGTTCATCGATCTTATTCAAGTCATGATAGGCAGACATTGTGCTATGCTGTGCTTCTATCGAACAGAAGAACAGTCGGTCATAACCCTCGGCTCTGTGGCAAAAATCCATCCGGGTAGATTGATCCTTATCGGCGACTTAATCATGAGTGCCACGCAATAATCCTTGGCTGGCGAACACGCTGCCAAAATCTATCAAGGTCGCGTACCGCAGCATTCCCGCTGTTTTGTTGTTGGGGGAGAGGGGGCGCCGCCGCCCTCTCCCCTGCAACGGCAATCAGCAGGACCGAGGCTCGCTTACGCTTCGCGCGCTGCGCCCGCACCACTCCTGGCAGATTCCCGTTGCCCCCCACACCCCTGCTGCTCCGCGCGACCTCGGGTTTGCAGCAGCTGCTGCAAACCACGAGCCAATGGAGTGAACGACATGATCCAGTATATCCCTGCAAACCTCCTTGTTGCGACCCCGGTCAACGTGCGCAAGGTCAAGACCGGGATCGACACGCTGGCCGCCAGCATCGCTTCCAGTGACGGCCTCATCCAGAACCTCGTCGTCACCGCCGCGCGTGAGGACGGCAAATATGAGGTCATTGCGGGCGAACGCCGCCGCCGCGCCATTGCCAAGCTCATCAAGGACGGCATCTGGTCGAAGGATGCTGAAATTCCCTGCAAGGTCGGGGAAGCTGAGAACGCTACGTCCATGAGCTTTGCTGAAAATGCGGAGCGCGTTGCGATGCATCCTGCGGATGCTATTCGGGCAATGGGGAAGCTTCATCAGGAAGGACATAGTGAGGAAGCGATCGCGAACCGCTATGGGTACGATCCTCGTGAGGTGCGCAAATATCTTGCCCTCGCGGGTGTCAGTCCCAAGGTGTTGAACGCGCTTGCGGCGGACAAGATCGACCTTGCCTGCGTTCAGGCCTTTACCCTTACGGACGACCATGCCCGCCAGGAACGAATTTTGAAGCGGGCAAGCAATGCCTATCAGGTGCGCGAATTACTGACCGAAGAAAAGCTCACGACCCAGCACAAGCTGTTCAAGTTCATCGGCATAGATGCGTATCGCGATGCGGGCGGCACCATCACCGGCGATCTTTTTGCACACGAGGGGGAGGGCTATGCCGACGATCCCGAACTGGTGGAGCGGCTTGCCGACGAGAAGCTCGACGGTCTGGCTGATGCGGCCCGCGCCGAAGGATGGGGCGACGTGGTTGTCGGCCTCGAAACCCCCTATAACAGCTATAGCTGGCACCGCCTCTACGGCGATGAGGCGACCCGCAGCGTCACGCAGGCCGAGCAGGCGAGGATGGAGGCGCTGACAGCGAAGCGGGAGGCGCGCGTTGCCGAGATTGGAGCAGGCAGAGATCCCGACTTCGACCCCGAATATGACGATGTCGTCATGGAGATTGACGAGGAAATC